>DKBK01000050.1 GCA_002451135.1 Nitrospiraceae bacterium UBA6902 | reverse complement strand
TGTAAAAAAAATCATAGTTGAACATGGGAAGGCTGTTGGTGTGGAGGCAGGAAACGGAGATGTGTATCATTCCGATTTTTTAGTTGTGGCGCCCGGCAGGGAAGGCGCTCTCTGGCTGGAAAGGCAGGCGAAGCTGTTGGGGTTGTCGTTATTGAAAAATCCTGTAGATATCGGGGTAAGGGTCGAACTGCCTGCAGAGGTTCTTGAGCCCCTCACCAGCGTTATTTATGAGCCGAAGCTTATCTATCATACAAAGAAATTCAATGATAAGATCAGAACTTTTTGCGTGAATCCCTATGGCGAGGTAGTCAAGGAATATGTAAAGGGGGTATGGATTGTCAACGGACACAGCTATTCCAATAAAAAGACCCTCAACACGAATTTTGCGCTCCTCGTCAGCACTCATTTTACTGAACCCTTTGATGAACCCCATTTATACGGCAGGTATGTGGCCCGGCTTGCCAATCTCCTGGGAAAAGGCGTTATCCTTCAGAGGCTCGGTGACCTTAATGCGGGCCGCAGATCAAATCCGTCAAGAATCAGCAGGGGCCGCGTAAAACCCACACTCACTGACGCGGTCCCGGGAGACCTGAGCTTTGCCCTGCCGCACCGTTATATCTCAAACATACTTGAAATGCTAAAAGTGATGGATAAAATTGCTCCCGGCGTCAACAGCCCGCACACCCTTCTTTACGGGGTTGAAGTGAAATTCTATTCAAGACAGCTTAAGCTCAGCAGTAACCTTGAGACCGAGATTGAGAACCTCTTTGCAATAGGGGACGGCGCCGGGGTCAGCAGGGGACTTATCCAGGCTTCGGCATCTGGTATAATTGCGGCAAGGGAGATTGTAAAGAGAACAGGGGATAGGTGAGAGGGTATTGGCAAGAGAATATTTTTATAGCCTATGATCTATAACCCATAACCTCTTGTTGTTCGTATTTATTATGTCTTACGAAAAACAGCGCTATTTAATGGTTGAGTCACAACTGAGGAGCCGGGGGATTAAAGACGAACGGGTCCTTGCTGCTATGGAAAAAGTACAGAGACACCTTTTTGTCGACAGGGATATGGAGGACAGGGCATATGATGACTGTGCCATGCCTGTTGGGGAAGGTCAGACGATTTCCCAGCCGTATATGGTGGCCCTGATGACTGAACTGCTTGAATTAAAGGGAGATGAAAAAGTCCTCGAAATAGGCACCGGGTCGGGTTATCAATCCGCGGTGCTTTCTCTGCTTGCATCAGAAGTCTATACGGTAGAAAGAATCCAGTCTCTGGCGATAAAAGCACAGAAGCTGCTTGCGGCTTACGGGTATGCAAACGTCAATGTAGTAATTTCTGATGGAACGCTCGGTCTGCCGGAGCATGCGCCGTATGACGGTATTATCGTTACCGCAGGAGCACCAAAAATTCCTTTTCAATATACGGAGCAGCTGAAAATAAACGGAAGACTAGTAATCCCTGTAGGAAGCAGATATTCTCAGGAACTGTGCCTGATAAGAAAAACGTTACAGGGAATAGAACGGTCGGTATCTACCGGCTGTGTTTTTGTTCCGCTTATCGGGAAAGACGGATGGGAAGAGACAGAAATTTATTGACAATGAATTTGTGATTATGTTTTTATGTGTAACAGTATTGACATGTCGGGGTGTGTTGTTAATCCGTACTGCATATTTAAATAACATGATATAAATCTGAGTACATCTGCGTTATGTGCGGACGAGATCACTCTCAGGAGGGAAAATGGTTACTGAATCAAAGAAGATCTGGATGGATGGCAAATTTGTCGACTGGGCTGATGCGAATGTTCATATTCTTACGCATACACTGCATTATGGCACCGGTGCATTCGAAGGCATCAGATGCTATAAAACGAAAAAGGGTTCAGCCGTGTTCAGACTACAGGAGCATGTAGACAGGCTGATTGATTCATGCCATATTCTGAACATGAAATCTCCCTTTTCCGCTGAAGAGACTGGGAAGGCCATTATCGACACGATTAAAATAAATAAGATGAAAGAGTGTTATATCCGCCCGATTGTGTATATCGGCTATGGTGCCATGGGGCTATACCCGAAGGACAATCCTATAAGGGTTGCCATCGCGGTGTGGCCATGGGGTGCGTATCTCGGCGAGGAAGGACTCAGGAACGGGATCAGGGTGAAGGTGTCCTCTTTTACAAGGCTTCATGTGAATGTCACGATGACCAAGAGCAAGACCTGCGGTGACTATGTGAATTCCACTCTCGCGAAAAGTGAGGCCCTTGCGTGCGGCTATGATGAGGCGATAATTCTTGATACAAACGGCTATGTGTCAGAGGGGACAGGGCAGAATATCTTTATTGTAAGAAACGGGGTGCTGATAACGCCTCCGCTGCCGTCCGTTCTCGAAGGTATTACGAGAAGGAGCATCATTGAGATGGCCCAGAAAGAGAAGATTAAGGTGTGTGAGACCAACATTACCAGAGATGAAGTGTACATCGCAGACGAGGCCTTTTTTACGGGGACTGCAGCGGAAGTTACCCCCATACGCGAGGTGGATGGAAGGACCGTGGGAAAAGGCAGCCCAGGCCCTGTTACAAGAAAACTCCAGGCCCTCTTCTTCAAGATTGTTAAGGGAGAGTCGCAGGCGTACAAATCCTGGCTTACCTATATCTGATATATCTTCGGAATCTGCCGGTCTGTCATCGATAGATTGCTCACCGGACCTGATGAATCCCATCCCCGCATTATTCAGAGGGCACGCAGGTCTTGAGGAGACTTCCCAATCAGACATAAAAACACGTGGTGTCGTGATCATCAATCGAGGGCTTTTTCATATATGCATCTCAACGCATTCCCGCAACGGGTCGTACGGACAATACCTGCGTTGAGTACCCCTGCGTAGACATCAAATTTTATCAAACAGGCAGACTCGATGGATTTCAGAAATGCTGACGCCGGATATTTGTTCCGTGTATGTCTTTATGATGAGTGTGAACTCTCTGGCATCTTTTTTCGTTATGCGGGCAGTAAGAAAAGGATGAGCGCGGAGAGAATTGCACATATTGCTGAAGCGCATGTAAGTGTCTGAGCCATTGACTTTTTCAAGGCCATATGATAAAAAATCGGGGACATTTTTTTAAAAGTCTTGAACAGTGATGGGTCTTTCACGGAAACGACGAATAAATGGAAAAAAGAGCATTTCAGAGACTATCTGTTAATCTGCAGTCAAGATTGTTCTATGGGAATATGGTTTACACAGGTATCGTAACCAATATTTCGGAAAATGGAATGTTTATCTCTACAAAAATGAGTTTCCCTGTTGATTCTGTGTTTATTGCAATCATACTCCTTGATACGCAAACCTTATCAATCCCCGTCAAGATCAGAAGGACCGTGAAGGCTGCTGAGCATTCATCCCTTAATGAAGACTGCGGCATAGGGGTCGGGCTCCTGAATACTTCAAAAGAATACCTGGATCTTGTCAGTAAAACCAAAGCTGCCGTGTGATGTCGCAATGACAGGAAGCCTTATTCCTCTCTGATACAACCTTCTGGTGCTCGTATTAACTCAACGAACTTTTCGAAGGTCCCCTGCTGGCGGGTTCAATCTCTGTCATCGAATTTAGCTGTTGAGCGTTAGACGGTAACAGGATGGGATGTCTAAAGTTTACTGCTGAATGGTCGATATAAGTATCATAGGCGATTATCAAGCCAATAATAGCAGGAGGAATTCAATCAGGGCGATGACAATAAGAATGAAAGAAAAAATGCCGGCGGATGTAGTCACCGATAACTATACGCTGGATACACCGATTGAGAGAAGGACCAATGAAAGATTTCCCGCGAATCTGCAGGCAAGACTATGTTTGGGAAATCTGGTCTATTGCGGGATGGTAACAAATCTTTCGAAGAGCGGGATGTTCGTCAGTACACATGTCAGGTTCCCGGTCAACACCCAATGTATGATGGTTGTTATGTTGAATAACCGCACGTTAAAGATTCCCATAAAAGTCAGGCGTGCAGTCAAAAGAGAGAGTGAGTATAATTCCAAAACAGACTGCGGCATGGGGGTTGAACTTCTGGATGCTCCCCAGAATTATCTTGATTATATAGGCTCCCGCAAATCGTCCATGCAGGTTTCCTATTAGTTTCTTTTAGAAGTGTCAGGTATTCAGCAATCACCTCTCAGCTAAAAAGAGATCTTGGCGATAAGCCCCGATGTATCGAAATTGTTTGTATTGACAGCCCCTTCCCTCGCCCATGGCTGAACCACTAACTATTATGTTATATTGTAACGTCCCTAAAGCGTTCAGCGATCAGCTGTCAGCCATCAGCAGCAAAATAACATTGCCGGGTATTGTTTACATATCAGAAGACATCAATGAAGCTGCATGTGTATGTCCAACCTTAAGTCATACTGCTGAGAGCTGAAAGCTTATTGCAAAAGTCATGCGTATGCAATAATATTCTTACATATCTTTAAGACTCAGGTAGCCATAATTATACAGGGAAATCATATGTCTGAACTGACTCCTTTGATGAAACAGTATCACGATATCAAGCGTAATTATCCTGATGCCATCGTCTTTTTCCGCCTGGGGGACTTCTATGAGATGTTCGGCCCTGACGCGGTGATCGCCTCAAAGATACTGCAGATAACGCTTACGTCAAGGGACAAGGGCAAGGCAGACCCGCTGCCGATGTGCGGCATTCCGCATTTCACATCCGACAACTACGTCGCAAAACTTGTGAAGGCAGGCCACAAGGTCGCTATCTGTGAACAGGTTGAAGACCCCAAAGACGCAAAGGGGATCGTAAGAAGAGAAGTGGTCAGAGTAGTCACCCCGGGGACGTTTCAGGCGGATAATCCCAAGGAGAATAATTTTATTCTCGGATTCTTTCAGAAAGAGAATATATTCGGTATTGCGGCCGCGGATATTACCACGGGAGAATTCCTGATCTATGAAACCCATAACAGCCTTGCTGACGAGGTACACAGGTTCCAGCCGAAAGAGATACTCTATCCTCAGAGTTTAAGGAGCAGTTCATCACTTATGGACGGCCTGAGTGACTTTTACCTTACCGGGTATGATGACTGGTACTTCGATTATATCGAGGCCTACAGGAAACTTATCAAACATTTCAAGGTTGCGTCTCTTGACGGGTACGGATGCGAGGGCATGATCGTTGCAGTTTCAGCGGCTGGCGCACTTCTCAATTATCTTGAAGAGACACAGAAGGATACGCTTACGTTCAGGAAGATACACGTGATAAGACGCGAATCAAAGATGCTTCTGGATGCTGCCACACTCAGGAACCTTGAAATTTCAAAGAACATGCGAAGCAATGAGGTGGAGGGCAGTCTGCTCTGGATTATGGACGAGACACATACCCCCATGGGCGGCAGACTGATGAGGAACTGGCTCGTAAACCCGCTGCTGGATGTGAAAGAAATCAGGCTGCGGCAGGATGCGGTGGCCTCTCTGATGAGTGATTCCGGCAGGCTGTCAAAGATACAGGCCGGTTTAAAGAGCATTTATGATATCGAACGCCTTGCGTCGCGAATACATAGCGGGGCTGCCAACGCAAGGGACCTTCTGTCACTCAGAAATTCCCTTGAAATCTTGCCTGACCTCAAGGCCCTGCTTTACGATNNGGGAGATAAGCAGCAGCGGTAAGGATTTTATCGCCTCCCTTCAGGCGAGGGAAAGGGAGAGGTCCGGGATATCATCGCTCAAGGTCGGTTACAACAGGGTCTTCGGATACTATATCGAGGTGACCAAAGCTAATCTTTCGCAGGTGCCTGAAGAGTATATACGAAAGCAGACCCTTGTCAACGGTGAGAGGTTTATCACGCCTGAACTCAAAGAGTATGAGGCTAAGGTCCTGGGTGCGGAAGAAAGGCTCAGTAATCTTGAGTATGAAATTTTTGTTACCGTAAGAAATGATATTGCTGCTGATACCGAGAAGCTCAGGCAGACCGCGGCTGCCATTGCTGAACTGGATGTGCTGCAGAGTTTTGCGTATATCGCAATAAAATATAAGTACGAACGCCCGGGAGTGGACAGCGGGAATGTGATAAATATATCTGAGGGCCGGCATCCGGTGGTTGAGAGGTTGTCAGGTTCCGAAAAGTTTATGGCCAATGACTGTCTGACTGATTCCGGAGCGAACAGGATATTAATAATAACCGGCCCGAATATGGCGGGTAAATCGACTTACATGAGGCAGGTGGCGCTTATCGTCCTGATGGCCCAGACAGGGAGCTTTGTTCCGGCAGGGGAGACGAGAATAGGAATTGTGGACCGGATATTTACCAGGATCGGGGCTTCTGACATTATTACCAAAGGCCAGAGCACGTTTATGGTTGAGATGATTGAGACTGCAAATATTTTAAATAACGCGACGGAAAGAAGCCTTATATTGCTGGATGAAGTGGGCAGGGGCACCAGCACCTTTGACGGGATAAGCATTGCCTGGGCGGTTGTTGAATACATTGCACAAGAGGTGAAGGCGAGGACCCTGTTTGCCACGCATTATCATGAACTCACTGAACTCTCCCTCGTCCTTGACGGTATCAGGAATTTAAATGTTGCGGTCAAGGAGTGGGGCGATGAGATAATTTTTCTGAGGAGAATAGAAGAGGGCGGGGCTGATAAAAGCTATGGCATCCAGGTTGCGCGGCTCGCAGGGCTTCCTGATGAGACGATAAAGCGGGCCAGGGAAATCCTGTCCAATCTCGAGAAATCAGAGCTCAACGAACTCGGGGCGCCAAAGCTTGCCTATACATCCGACGCGGGAATTTCTCGAATCCCCGGGGCCGGCCAGCTCGACCTTTTCGCCACACAGGCCGATCCCGTGATGAAGGAGCTTCTCGGACTTGACGTTCTCAGCATGACCCCCATTGAGGCCCTTAACAAGCTCTTTGAGATGAAGAAGAAGCTGGCGGAGGGCAAAGAATAAATTGAGGTATGAGTCAGGAGTCATGAGTCAGGTGTAGATTACTTTCTGACTATTAAGCCCCTTAACTCTTATACTTCAACCCTTCACTTTTAAGCACCGGAAAAGTTAATATAAGCTCTATTTTAACACTACTCATATATACGTATAACTAATTACAAAGGGAACAGGACACGATATATGAAATACATTGTTCTCGTTGGCGACGGCATGGCAGACCGGCCGCTGAAGGCGCTTGGATACAAGACGTGCCTCCAGAAGGCGCGCACCCCCAATATGGACAGACTGGCTGCTGACGGCGAAGTCGGTAAAGCAAGAACAGTCCCTCTTGGAATCGATCCCGGATCAGACGTTGCCAACCTCTCTATTCTCGGTTATAACCCAGCGAAATATTACAGCGGGCGCGCCCCGATTGAGGCGGAATACCGGGGGATAAAGCTGGGACCGCAGGACATTGCCTTCAGATGCAACCTCGTGACCCTGAAATATACCTCTCCTTTTAATAAAGGGGGGCAGGTCAGAGGCAAGGCAGTCATGGAGGATTACAGCGCAGGCCATATCTCCACAAAAGAGGCGGAGCTGCTTATAAGGGACATTAACATTAAACTGGGCAGTAAAGAGATCATCTTTTTCCCTGGCATGAGTTATCGGCATCTCATGATATGGAAAAAAGGGATAGGAAGAATGCGCTGCACTCCGCCCCACGATATTTCAGGAAAGAAGATAGACGCGTATCTCCCGAAAGGGAGGGGCGCAGAAGTGCTTCGTTCGTTAATGGACAGGTCTGCGGAGATCCTTGCGTACCACCCGATAAATCAGAAGAGAATCAGGGAGGGTCACAATCCGGCAAGCATTATCTGGCTTTGGGGCCAGGGGAAAAAGCTGACAGTGCCATTATTCAGGGATAAATACAATCTGAAAGGCGCGCTGATATCGGCAGTTGATCTCACAAAGGGGCTTGGCGTATGCGCCGGGTTTGATATCCTGCGCGTAAAAGGCGCAACCGGTTATATAGATACGAATTACATCGGTAAGGCCAGGGCAGCACTCAATGCTCTCAAAAAATATGACTTTGTATATGTGCATGTTGAGGCCCCGGATGAAGCAGGGCATAACGGTGATTTAAAGGCCAAGATGCAGGCGATTGAGGATTTCGACCAAAAGGTTGTCGGTACCATCCTTGACGGCATCAGGCGGTTCCGGGACTTTAGTATTCTTTTGATGCCCGACCACTTTACCCCGATAAGCGTACGGACTCATACGAGTGAACCTGTGCCGTTTGTTATTTACAGGAGCAAGGGATTATCCGGGAAACCGAAGGCAAAGGCCCGTGCATATTCAGAGAGCATTTGCAGGATGAAAAATATCCTTGTATTTGACAAAGGATATAAATTGATGGATTATTTTGTAGGGGGAAAGCAAGCGGTAATAAGTCAATGTTAATATTCCAATGCAATGGTAAAAATGTTAAAATTTCAAATTCCCATTATAAGGAATCACAAATAATACATTAAGTTTATTATTTAATGTATAAAATGAAGCGAGGTTAATAAAGTGCCTTTAATAGTTCAAAAATATGGCGGCACCTCTGTAGCAAATACCGAGAGGATCAAGGCAGTTGCCGAAAGGGTTGTGGCAACTGCCAGGCAGGGCAATAAGGTTATTGTTGTTGTATCTGCCATGTCCGGGGAAACCGACAAACTTATAGGCTTTGCCCATGAAATTACGGAAAGACCGGATGAGAGGGAAATGGACCTTCTGCTTTCCTCAGGCGAAAGAATCACAAGCGCGCTTACGGCCATGGCCATCCAGAAAATGGGCTACGACTCAATGAGTTTTACCGGAAGGCAGGTGGGCATCAGGACCGACAGTTCGCACACCAAGGCCATGATTGAAAGTATAGAGGCGGGCCGGCTCACCGCTGCTCTGGACCAGGGTAAAATTCCGGTTGTCGCAGGTTTTCAGGGAATTGACGAGTTCTCTGACGTTACCACACTCGGCAGGGGCGGCTCGGACACGACGGCGGTTGCTGTTGCAGCGGCTCTGGAAGCGGACCTCTGTGAAATTTACACTGACGTGGAAGGAGTATACACTGCGGACCCAAGAATAGTGCCCGAGGCCAGAAAAATGGACCGTGTATATTATGATGAAATGCTGGAAATGGCCAGCCTTGGCGCTAAGGTCCTTCACGGGCGCTCCGTTGAATTCGCAAAAAAATATAATGTTCCTCTTGTGGTCAGATCCAGTTTTAATCAGGCACCCGGAACACTTGTTACAAAGGAGGATGGAAGTATGGAAAAAGTCGTAATCACAGGGATTACTCATGATAAAAACCAGACTCGGATAACTCTGAGAGGAGTGCCTGACACGCCGGGTATCGCAGGCAAGATATTTAACGCCATTGCAAAGGCGAATATCAATGTTGATATGATCGTCCAGAATGTGAGCGGCGAGAACAACGCTACCGATCTTTCATTTACGGTTTCGAAGGCTGAAGCGGACAGGGCATTTGAGATTACACAGAAGATGTCCAAAGATCTTGGCAGTATGGGTGCGACTATCAACAAGGAGGTGGCAAAGGTATCGATTGTAGGTGTAGGCATGCAGTCCCATTTCGGTGTTGCCGCGCAGATGTTCGAGACCCTTGCAAAAGCGGGCATTAACATCAAAATGATCAGCACATCCGAGATNNCAGAGGCTCAGAGAAAAAGAAGACAACTTTGTGCCTTTGTGCCTCAGGAAATTAATTAACGCTATGAAAAAAATTGAAATATACGATACCACCCTCCGTGACGGGGCCCAATCCGAGGATGTCTCGTTTTCCGTTGAGGACAAACTGAGGATCATGGCAAAGCTCGATGAGTTTGGCATACATTATATTGAAGGCGGATGGCCGGGCGCCAATCCCAGGGATGCCGAGTTCTTCAAACAGGCCAGGACATTCAGGTTGAGAAATTCCAGACTTGCTGCATTCGGCGCCACTCACAGGGCCTCACTCACAGTAAGTAAAGATCCAAGCATTAAAGCGATCCTTGCAGCGAAGACCCCTGTAGTCACGATCTTTGGCAAGACCTGGGATTTCCATGTAAGAGAAGCCCTGCGTGTATCACTCCCGAGGAACCTGGACCTGATCTATGACACGATATTCTATCTGAAGAAGAAGGTGCCCCAGGTATTTTTCGATGCAGAGCACTTCTTTGACGGATACAGGGCCAATGCTGAATATGCATTAAAGGCACTTGAAGCCGCTGCTTCCGCAGGGGCGGACTGTCTTGTACTGTGTGATACAAACGGCGGAGTATTGCCCGGGAATGTCGGGAAAATTGTTAAGGAGATAGTCGGGAAGTTTGAAGCCCCTGTCGGTATTCATGCCCATAATGATTCCGATTGCGCTGTCGCCAGTTCTATAGTGGCTGTTGAAAACGGCGCCTCGCAGGTCCAGGGCACCATAAACGGATTGGGTGAGAGATGCGGGAATGCCAATCTCATTTCCGTTGTCCCGGCCTTACAGTTAAAACTTAGATATGACTGCATAACCGCTGATAAGTTAAAAAAACTGAAGGACGTTTCACGATTTGTCACCGAGATATCGAATCTCAGGCATTTCAGGAGACAGCCCTTTGTCGGAGACAGCGCCTTCGCCCATAAGGCAGGCATTCATGTCAGCGCAGTCCTCCGGCATCCTGAAACGTATGAGCATATCAGGCCTGAGCTGGTTGGTAATTATCAGAGGGTACTGGTGTCCGATCTGAGCGGCAAGAGCAATATTGTCAGAAAGATAAGCGACTTTAAGTTGGACATTGATCCGGATTCTCCGAAAGTATTAGAGATTGTGAAGGACCTGAAACATCTTGAGAATCAGGGGTTCCAGTTTGAAGGTGCTGAGGCATCACTTGAACTGCTGATAAAAAAGAGCTTTGGACTGTACAGGAAATTATTTGATCTCATAGGATTCAGAGTCATAGTTGAGAAAAGGAAAGAGGGGGAAGAACCGCTCAGTGAGGCGACCATCATGATCAGGACGCCGCAGGGGATTGAACATACGGCAGCAGACGGCAACGGTCCTGTGAATGCACTGGACAAGGCATTAAGAAAGGCCCTTGAAAAGTTCTATCCCCAGCTCAAGGATGTCTCCCTGATTGATTATAAAGTGCGGGTGCTGACAGCAGGCAAGGGCACAGATACGAATGTCAGGGTGTTAGTCGAATCAGGTGACGGGAAACACAAGTGGGGAACCGTGGGGGTCTCGGCAAACATCATCGAGGCATCCTGGCAGGCGCTTGTGGACAGTATCGAATACAAATTGCTCAGAGGATAAAAGTAATTTCAGTTGTTGGTTGTCAGTGTGCAGTCTGAAAAACTGTCAACGAAAAACTAACAGTTATCGTAATGCTTGAAGAAACCGGGATAGTCACTAAGGTAGACGGCAACATGGCTATGGTACTTGTGCAGAAAAAAAGCGCCTGTGACGGGTGTTCTGTTGAGGGAGCGTGTAAGGCAACGCCGGAAGGCATGGAAATAGAGGCGCTGAATGCAGTCCATGCCAAAGTCGGGCAGAGAGTAAAAATATTGATGACTCCTGGCGAGTATCTCAAGGGGACCATAATAGTGTATGGGGTCCCTCTTATTGTCTTTATCGCGGGTGCAATATTCGGAAAGAACATCGGTGAGAAGTATTTCACTGACATGAACTCGGATATTATCGCTGCGATCACGGGTTTTGTGTCATTGTTTCTTTCTCTGGCAGCGGCCAGGATATGGAGCAGAAAGATGGAATCAAAGGCGGAGTACAAGCCGGTCATTGAGGAGATAATAGAATAAATTCAGAATGCGGGATTCAACACTCATATCAGACACCACAGACGCATCTGTAAATTATTGAATCTTGCATCGTGCATGTTGAATCTTGAATTTTAAAAACGGGAGGTTCGGTTATGGGAATTGAAGTGGACAAAATCAGGAATCTTGCGGTAATCGCCCATGGGGGTGCCGGGAAGACTTCACTTGTTGAGGCCATGCTTTTTGATGCAAAGGCAACTGACAGACTGGGGACCACCCTGGACGGTAATACGGTAACGGATTACGAGCCTGAGGAAATAGAACGCAAAATCTCTATCACTTCCGCGGTCGCTTTCTGTGAATGGAAAGGGTATAGATTGAATATTATCGATACTCCCGGGTATATAAATTTTATCGAGGATACCAAAGCCTGTCTCAGCGCGGTTGATGGCGCAATCGTTCTTGTCAGCGCATTATCGGGAGTAAAGGCGGAAACAAGAAAAATCTGGAAGTATGCATCACAATATCAGCTGCCGAGACTCGTATTTGTTAATAAAATGGACCGGGAAAACTCCAATTTTCAGGGGGCCATTGAAAGTGTTGAAAAAGCGTTCGGCCTGTCTGCGATTCCTCTGAATATCCCGATGAGTACGGATGGGGGGNNTTCCAGGCCGAAGCGGAAGAGTATAGAAAAAAGCTGGTTGAGAAAGTAGCTGAGTCCGATGATGAATTACTTGAAAAATATCTCGAGGGGACAGACCCGAGTGAAGAAGAGATAAGCAAAGGAATCAAGCTGGGCTCTCTCAAGCAGTTGTTTGTCCCGGTAGTGTGCGGCTCTGCCATAAGAAATATCGGCGTTCAGCAGCTGCTTGATATGGTACTGTTTTGCCTTCCTTCTCCAGCGGAAAAGGGTCAGATTTTGCCTCTCACCGTTACAAACGTGAAAACCGGCGAGAAGGCCAGTAAAAATCTGACTGAAGATGATTCGCTGGCAGTCAGGGTATTTAAAACAATTGCGGATCCTTTTGCGGGAAAACTGACGATCTTCAGGGTATATTCGGGCGTGCTGAAATCCGATTCAGCTATTTATAATTCTACCCGGGACAGTAAAGAAAAAATGGGGAGCATGTTTTATCTGAACGGTAAAAATCATGTGCCGGTCAAAGAGGTAGGTCCAGGTGAAATTGCGGCGGTCGCAAAGTTGAAAGAACCTCAGACCGGTGATACATTTACGGATGCAGGCAGCCCCCTGCTTTTGGACCCTCTGGAATTTTCAGATCCAATGATATCTTATGCCATTGAACCTAAATCAAGGGGCGATGAAGATAAGGTAAGCATAGGACTCCACAGGCTGCTGGAAGAAGACCCTACACTGAAATTTCACAAGGACCCGGAAACAAAAGAGATGATCATTTCCGGAATGGGACAGATGCATCTTGATGTTACTCTCCAGAAATTAAAGAGGAAGTTTGGTGTGGAAGTTGAGATGAAAACACCCAAGATACCTTACCGGGAGACGATCAAGGTTGCCGCGAGTGCCCAGGGGCGGTATAAAAAGCAGTCAGGCGGGAGAGGACAGTTCGGTGACTGCTGGCTCAAGATAGAGCCGTTGCCGTCCGGAAGCGGTTTTGAGTTTGTTGATAAAATTGTCGGAGGCGCAATTCCCAGGCAATATATCCCCGCGGTGGAAAAAGGGATTGTCGAGAAGATGAAGGAAGGATTAATTGCGGGCTATCCGGTAATTGATATGAGGGCCACAGTATATGACGGTTCATATCACTCTGTTGATTCTTCGGAAATGGCGTTTAAAATAGCCGGTTCCATGGGATTGCAAAAGGCGGCCCTGAGCGCAAAGGTGACTATCCTGGAGCCCATAGTCAAGGTGGAAGTTAATACCCCGGAAGAGTTCCTCGGGAATGTCATAGGAGACCTTAACTCTAAGCGCGGCAAGGTTCAGGGTGTTGAGTCAGAGTCCGGAGGCAACCAGAAAATCACTGCGTTAGTGCCTATGTCGGAAATGCTTACGTACGCAAACCAGCTTAACGCATTAACCAGTGGACAAGGCCTGTATTCAATGGAGCCTTCTCATTATGAAGAAGTCCCTGCTCACATTTCGCAGAAAATAATTGCTGAAAAAGAAGCGGCAAAGAAAGAAGCGTAGTTTGAAGCTTTTGTGAATTTGTGGTATGGATTGATTAACTGTGCACACGTTCTTTGAATATGCAGTGGTCCGGAATTCAGGAAAGATTATTCATGGCAAGGGGGCGTTACCGCTATCTTGTACTCGTTGTGCTTGCCGTAGTACTTGCGACTGTCTTCTATCCTTCAGAAACGAAGCGGATAAAAAAAGTGCTTAAGGCCATCAGGGAATCTGTCTTGCATGAAGATATCGGGCAGGTAATGGAATACATCTCCTATAATTACCGTGATGAATACGGAGGCAGTTACCTTGTCCTGAAAAAGAGAGCGGAAATGATATTTCACAGATTTAATGATTTTGAGATTACTGCTGATATAATGAATATAACCGTTGACGGAGAACAGGCAGAGGCGCATCTTAAGGTAAATATCATTGCGACAGAAGATGGCAGGAGGGGGTATGTTATCGGTAATGCTGAAGAGGCCGGTGATATCAGGGTATTTCTGGAGAAGTCACCATATAAATGGAAAGTCATTAACATTGATCACGCTGTCGATTCGGATATGCTGCACGGTTCGAAGAACATAAACTAGAATGCATGAAAACATGCTTTTTAGCTTATGTCCATAATCCCCCTTTTGCAAAGGGAGAAATTTGAAAGGAGAACTTTTCATACATGCTGGTCGAATTCAGTATCATCCCGATGGGCAAGGGCGTTGGTATCGGAAAGGAAATTGCGAAGGTTCTTAACATCATTGATAAAAGCGGTCTCCCATATAAAGTGAACCCCATGGGCACCGTTGTTGAGGGGGATTGGGATGAGGTTATGGCGCTGATAAAGAAATGCCATGAGACGGCCTTGAGAGGCGGGAAAAGGGTCGTGACTTCAATAAAGATTGACGACAGAAAAAAGCATTGCAACATGATTGAAGAAAAGGTAAAATCCCTTGAGCACAGACTCCATAAATCACTTAATAAGTAGGGGAAACGACAAGATGCAGCACATCGGACTTGATGCAGGTTCCATAAGTGTAAAGTACGCAGTATTGGACCATGACGGCAATGTCCTTGATACGAAATATGTTCGTCATAAAGGCAATCCGCTTTCTGTGGCCTATGATCTCCTGAAACAACTGCCATCCGGCGTGTTCCTGAGCGTCACGGGTTCCGCAGGCAAACTCGTTGCCCAGGCCCTTGGAATAAAACCTGTGAACGAAGTGGTCGCACTCAGTTGTTCCACGAAGAGACTTTACCCTCATGTGAAGACGGTCATTGAAATGGGGGGTGAGGATTCCAAGCTCATCCTGATTGATAACGGGATGGTAAAGGAGTTCTCCATGAACTCGGTCTGCGCGGCAGGCACAGGTTCTTTTCTTGACCAGCAGGCGGAGCGGCTGCGCCTCAGCATAGAGGAGTTCGGTGAGATGGCCCTCAAATCAGAAAGGCCTCCGCGTATAGCCGGGCGGTGCAGTGTATTTGCCAAGTCGGATATGATCCATCTTCAGCAGATAGCCACTCCTCTGGAAGATATAGTTGCGGGGCTCTGTTTTGCGGTTGCCAGGAATTTCAAGGGCAGTATCTGTAAAAACATGAAACTCCCGGAACCGATAAGCTTCCAGGGCGGAGTGGCCGCGAACAATGGGGTAAAAAGGGCATTCATGGAGGTGCTCTCTGTAGATAAACTTGTCATCCCCGAACATTTTGCGCTCATGACCGCGATAGGTGCTGCATTCAAGGACATGGAGCAGGGGACGGGACATTATTATGAAATTGATAAACTGGGTGACTTCATCTCAACTCTAAAGGACGAAGGGGCAGGGCATAAGGCCCTGTGCGGGGATGCCGGGGAATTTGACAAGCGGCACGCGGTGTCCTATTACATTCATAAACCGGAGACCTTCGAGAAGGTGAACGCGTATCTGGGTATCGACATCGGCTCTATCAGCACAAACCTTGCGGTGATAGATGAAGAGAAGAGACTGCTTGCAAAGAGATATTTAATGACAGCCGGCCGGCCGATTGAAGCAGTCAAAAAGGGGCTCGAAGAAATAGGCAGGGAAGTGGGTGACAGAGTACACATCCTTGGCGTCGGCACGACCGGGTCCGGCCGTTACATGATCGCCGATTTTGTCGGGGCCGACATTGTGAAAAATGAGATAACCGCCCAGGCCCAGGCTGCCATCGAAATAGACCCTGAAGTCGATACCATCCTCGAAATCGGGGGACAGGATTCAAAGTATATCTCTATCCGGGACGGCGTTATCGTTGACTTTGAAATGAACAAGGCCTGTGCCGCGGGTACGGGTTCGTTCCTGGAGGAACAGGCCGAGAAGCTCGATATATCGGTGAAGGGTGAATTCGGCAGCCTGGCATTTCATTCACAGCGCCCCTGTTCTCTTGGAGAAAGATGCACAGTGTTTATGGAAAATTCGCTGTTATCAAAACAGCAGAGGGGTGCGCCGAAAGAAGATCTCGTCGCGGGACTTGCCTATTCCATAGTTCAGAACTACATTAACAGGGTCGTGGGGGACAGGAATATCGGGGAAAAGATATTTTTCCAGGGAGGCGTGGCCTTTAATAAATCGGTTGTGGCGGCCTTTGAGAATTACCTTGACAAGCACATCATAGTCCCGCCCCATCACGATGTAACGGGCGCAATCGGAATGGGGCTTATTGCGATGAAGCATATGAAAAGTCAGGAGTCAGCCAGGGGGGACGGGACAGCGCCTGGCGCTTACAGATCAAGCTTTAAGGGGTTTGACCTTTCCAGACGGAGCTATGAAATTAAGTCTTTTGAGTGCAAGGGGTGTGACAACCTGTGTGAGATAAACAGAGTAAAGGTCGAAGGAGAAGAAGAGCCGCTTTATTACGGGAGCAGGTGTGAAAAGTATGATGTAAGGAGGAAGAAAAATATCTCCGTTCCGGCAATGCCTGACCTGTTTAAAGAAAGAGCAGAACTCCTTACAAAGGCGCACACGGAGTATGCAGGAAAATTCGGAACGCGACACGCGGAATTAAAAACACCCCGCATCGGGATACCGATGATGTTTTTCTTTCATGATCTCCTCCCCTACTGGAGCACCCTGCTGTGGGAACTCGGGTTTGAGGTGGAACTGTCCGGAGGGACGAGCAGGCAGATAATTAATAAAGGGGTGGAACACATTCTTTCTGAAAGCTGTTTTCCCCACAAGGTCGCTCATGGACATATAAAGGAACTCATCGATAAACACGTTGACGCGGTGTTCCTCCCGAGCTTCATTAATTTCAACCCGGACAGCGAGACGATGAGGAGTTTTGCCTGTCCTTATGCGCAGACAATGCCCTATATCGCAAGACTCATTTTTGGGGAGACGCGGCTTCTTGTCCCGATAATTAATCTGGAACGGGGCAAGGATTATCTTGTCAATCAGTTGTATAGTGCACTGAAACCGTTTTCCATATCAAAGTCCGCAATCAGAAAGGCAATGATAAAGGCGGACAGCGCTCAGGAGGATTTTAACTCTGCGGTGAAAAGGCGCGGGAAGGAAGTCCTGGAAGGAATTCATGAAAGGACGATTGTTATAGTGGGCCGGGCCTATAATGCCTTTGATCCCGGTATCAACCTTGAGATACCAAAAAAACTGGCTGCACTGGGGGTCTCCTCAATTCCCATGGATTACCTGCTGCTGGAGTCTGTGGACATTTCAGGCAAGTGGACGAACATGTACTGGAGATCCGGACAGAACATCCTCAGGGCGGCTGAAATCATCAGGGACCATCCGAAACTGTTTGCCCTGTATATAGGGAATTTCTCCTGCGGGCCGGACTCGTTTATCCACAGATTTTTTAACAAGGCCATGTCGAACAAGCCATTCCTCCAGATCGAAATTGACGAACACAGCGCGGATGCCGGGGTCATTACGAGATGTGAGGCCTTTTTAGACAGTATCAGCAGCCGGGGTGTTATTCATGTGCATAAACCGGGGCTGTCTACCCCTACGGTCCTGAAAAAGGGAGCAGCCAACAGGATCGTATATTTACCGCGTATGTCAGACCACGCGTTCGGGCTCGCGGCAGCTTTTCGCGCATGCGGCCTTGACGCGGAAGTGATGGACCGCCCGGATATTGAATCCGTGAAGATAGGCAGACGGTTTGTGTCAGGGAAGGAGTGTTATCCCTGTGCCATTACAACGGGAGACATGGTCAGGAAAGTAATGTCAGGGGGCTTTGATCCTGACCGGGCTGTGTTCTTTATGCCTTCAGGAGCGGGTCCGTGCCGCTTTGGACAGTATAATGTCCTTCACCGGCTGGTCCTTGATGAAATCGGGCTGCCCCACGTCCCCATCTACGCGCCCAATCAGGATGAATCTTTCTACAGTGAACTCGGCATGGTCGGCAAGGATTTCTCAAAACAGGCCTGGAAGGGGATCATCGCGATAGAGCTTCTGCTTAAGTGCCTGCATGAAACGAGGCCGTATGAAATTAATCAGGGAGAGACGGACGGGCTGTATAATAAATATCTCTCAGAGGTCGGGAAAATACTTCAAAACGGCAACGGCACAATGCCTGAATTTTTAACAGGGGTCCGGAGGTCTTTTTCAGAGATACCGAAAAGCTCAGAGGATAAACCCCTTATAGGTATTATTGGAGAAATATTTGTCAGGCATAATACCTTTGCAAATGAGAGCATCATAAGGAAGATTGAAGCCCTTGGTGGCCGCGTATGGCTTGCGCCGGTAGAAGAGTGGATATATTATGTAAATTTAATGGGCCTGCGCAAGTCCCTGGTCAGGATCAGAAACAAGGGCCTCTCGGGGAAATCGGTAAAGGATATTTTAAGCACGATGATCACAAAACATGTCCAGCATAAAATCGAGGATGAATTCTCAAAACCATTTGAAGGTTTTTTAAAGACGCTCAGGGAACCGACAACGAAGGAGATCATCAAAAATGCGTTGCCTTACCTGCATGATTCTTTTGAGGGAGAAGCTATTTTAAGCATGGGCAAATCAGTGGACTTTGTAAAAAATGGCGCTTCTGGTATAATTAGTGCCATGCCTTTCGGCTGTATGCCGGGGACCATTGTGAGCGCCCTCTTGAAAGGGCTCAAACAGGACAGAGGCATCCCGTGTCTCAGTGTTGCGTATGACGGGGTTGAGGCCACATGTTCAGATATTCAGCTTGAGGCGTTTATGCATCAGGCAAATGAGTATAAAGGCAGAAAGCTCTAAGCAGTTGGCGGTCGGCCGCGAGCGAGTAGAGATAAATAAGTTCTTTTACTGAGAGCAGATTGCTTACCGCTAATTGCATATGATAAAGGAGGTAATTGGATGGGCAGTGTTGTAAAGTGGCGCAAGAAGAAGATGAGCAAGCACAAGCACAGAAAGCTTCTTAAAAGAACCAAACACCAGAGAAGAAATAAATAGAGTTTTAATTAGTGTTTTTAAAACTGGAATATACACAAAAAGGGGATGGATATCGCCCCTTTTTTTATTTATTCATTTAAAACTGGCAGATTTTTATTTGGAATGGTAAAGCAGACCTCCCCAAGTGGTGTTACAAGATAGAGGTAATGTATTATTTTCAAACGAAACTCAAAATGAATACGTCCCCCCTTGTTCCTGGTGAAAATTTCACTTGATAGAAATCGTCCGATAGTTTATATTATCTGGAACAAAAAACACATCATATTGTAGATTGAAAAGTGCAAATCACAATATTTAGTGATAAATTCATTCCGCAGAATCATAAGTATTTTGGTTGTCGTGTGAATAAGAATCCATAATCTATAGATAAAAGGAAGAGAATTATGCGTATTGAACGATTGGAATTAATAGGCTTTAAGTCCTTTGCCGAGAAGACGGTCTTCAAATACCACCCCGGCACAACTGCGATTGTAGGACCCAACGGGTGCGGTAAGAGCAATATCGTCGACGCCTTTAAGTGGGTGCTCGGAGAGCAAAGCGCCAAGAGCCTCCGGGGCGGGAGCATGGAGGATGTTATCTTTGCAGGCTCTGCCTCGAAAAAGACAAAAGGGATGGCAGAGGTGACCCTTATTCTTTCCGATATTATCAGAAAGCCCTCAAACGGTTCGGAAGGTGAAGACTCGCAGATGCCCAGCGAAATATCGGTAACGCGGCGCCTGTACCGGTCCGGGGAGAGTGAATATCTGATGAACAAGGTCCCGTGCAGGCTCAAGGACATCAAGAACATGTTTCTTGATACGGGCCTTGAGCTCAAGGCGTATTCCATACTTGAGCAGGGCAGGATTGGCGATATAGTGAATTCCAAGCCGCTTGACCGCAGATTTCTGATCGAGGAAGTGGCGGGTGTAATGAAATATAAAGTAAGAAAGCAGGAGGCCATGAACAAGCTGGAGGCCTCCAAGTCAAACCTGCAGAGACTGCAGGATATAATCGCGGAAGTCAAGCGCCAGATTAACACCATAGACAGGCATGCCAGAAAGGCGGAAAAATACAAGAAGCTCTTTGAAGAAATTAAGGACATTGAAGTACGGACCGCGAAGAGAGACCTGAAGGTGTTCCAGGAGGAGATAGCAACCCTGATATCATCAGAAGAGGCCCTCAAACTAAATGACGCAGAAGTGTCCATCAACGTGCATTCAATGGAGGCCCTGATAGAGGAAAAGAAACGTTTATGCATTGAAAATGAAAGGTCTCTGGCGGAGATCAGGAACAGGCTCTACACGCTCGAAAAGGAGGCCATGGAGGATGAAGGCAAAATAGCCCTTCTTAAGAGCGACTGTGAAAATCTCAGGGAAAGAAACGGTCTCCTGCTGAGACAGAGCAATGACCTGACTATAGAGAAAGAGACGACCCTTGAGTCCATAAAAGAAATCGAAATCAGCGCGGTTGAAATGGAGCGGGATATTTCCGGACTTGAGGCTATTCTGACGGAGAGAAAGGAAATATTTTCCGCGGAAGAGAGCGGGATCACAGAAATAGAAAAGGAACTGGAACATGAGAGAAGAAACCTCTATACCAGGGCTGAGGAACTGAGCAACATAAAAAACGGAATAAGTCATCTCTTGCTGAACATAGAAAATATCACGAGGAAGACGGACAGGAGTTCGCAGGAAATAAACACTGTGCAGGACAGCATGTCCTCCCTCGTTCAGGCAATTGAGCAGACAAAAAGTGAAGATGTCAGGTTTGAATCAGAACTGCAGGAATCGAGGAAGGCAAAAGAGGGGCTTGTTACCAGACTGAAAGAGAAAAAAATCGAACTATCCTCAAGCGAAGAGTTCCTGAACCGGGAGAGGGAATCATTTGCTGCAATGATTTCGAGACATGAATCACTGGTGGAGATTGACAGGGGCCACACGGCCTCTCTTGATGAGAACATCAGGACCCTCTGCCAGGTTGCTGATATAATTGAAACCCCCAGTGAATATGAGGCCGCCTTTGAGGCAATTCTCGGGGACAAACTGGGCGCCAATATTGTTGAGAGCCAGGATGAGATATCCAGGGCGCTTGGGTATATTAAAGAGCAGAATGCGAAGCGCAGCGGGTTTATAACTCTTGATCCCCTAAAGGATGATTTGCCTGGCATGACACATGCGTCACTGTCACAAAATGGCGTGATCGGCGAGGCCATAAAATTTGTTTCTGTAAAAGAGGGGTATGGTAAAGTAGCGGCAGCGCTTTTAAACGATGTCATACTCGTTGATAATCTGAATACGGCTTTTTCATTACGCGAGCACCCTGACGCGGGGGCAATGCGAAAGTCCATGTATATTGTTACTCTCGGGGGTGAGGTTCTTGAACCATCGGGGATAGTCTTTGGAGGCACCGATAAAGGGGTCCTGAAGATAAAGCGTCAGATTAAGGAAATTGAAAATGAAATAGCATCTAAAAAGGGGATTATCGCTGACGCGGTAAGTTCGGTTGCTGCCATCAGGGAAGATATCGTATTCACTGAGAATGAGATGATCTCGCTGGACGGAACGATATCCAGCCAGGAGAAATACTCTCACGGCATGAAATTAAAAATCGAAAATCTGGAAGAGGAAAGGGCGAGGCTCCAGCAGAAGCATGAATATATTTCATTGGAGATTACCGATGATCACAGGGAAATAGACAGTCTCAAGAATGCGCTGGCACAGAAGGAACTGGATTACAAAGCCCTTGAAGATGAAAAACTTCTTACCGAGGAAAAGATACGGTCTGTCCAGAATACTATTTCCGAAAAGAGGGAATCTCTCGAAACAACACGTTCCGAACTCACCGAAGTCAAACTTGAGCTCACGTCCGTACGTGAAAAAATGGCCTCCGTGAAAAGAGAGACTGAAAGGCTTCATGCAGCTGTTATTGAAATAGACCGGAAGAAGGAAGAGATGTCCACTGAGCGTGGCAATATCCAGGACGTTATTGGTCAAAAAGAACAGCAGGTTGTCCAGAAGGAAGGTGAGCTTACCTTAAAGATTGTGGCGGTAAGCGAACTGCAGACAGAGGCTGCGAAAATTAATGAGATACTGGAAGCCAAAAAAGCTGAGCTGGATCTGATGGAGAAACAGCAGAAGGACCTGGCCCGTCAGCTTGAGGCAATCCATACCGAACTCAGTCATGTGGAAATGAAAAAGATGGAGCGCTCCATGAAACTGGATTACCTTAAAGAGGACATCCATAAGACATACTCGATTGACATAGCAACGGCGGATGTCCCTGATACCGTGAGTCCTGAAGAGGAGGAACGGCTTCCCGAGCTCAAGGCAAGACTACAGGAAATAGGGCCTGTGAGCCTTGGAACGCTGGATGAGTATGAAGAGCTCAAGGGAAGGTTTGAATTCCTGACCACACAGCGTGATGATCTTTTAAGTGCAATTACCGATCTGGAGGACACAATCCAGAAAATAAACAGGACCTCCAAGAAGAGGCTGGAAGAGGCCTTTGAGGCCCTGAACGAAAAATTCAAAGAGGTATTTACAATCCTTTTCGGAAAGGGAAGGGCCGAGCTTCAGCTTACCGAAGGAAGCATCCTTGACGCAGGGATTGAAATTATCGCGCAGCCCCCTGGAAAGAGACTGCAGAACCTCAATCTTCTGTCCGGTGGTGAAAAAGCCCTGACAGCGCTTTCACTCCTCTTTGCGGGTTTCATGATCAAACCGACGCCATTATGTCTTCTGGACGAAGTTGACGCTCCTCTTGATGAGTCTAACACGGAGAGGTTTATCAACCTGTTAAAAGAAATGGCAAAGAACATCCAGTTTATCGCGATCACCCACAACCGGCGGACCATGGAGGCTGCGGATTACATCTACGGCATCACCATGGAGGAACCAGGGGCTTCAAAGGTAGTTTCCGTGCAATTATCAGAGGCGGTATAAAAAAGCGTTCAGTGGTCAGCGTCAGGAATCAGCTATTTCTGATTCCGGGACCGGGAGCCCATGCCTGTTAGTAATCCCGACAAGAGGAACGTCCCCCTTTTTTTCCTTCTGCGTATCCTGTTTGCTGATGTGCGTGTGCTGAGCAGTGATGGGTTCATATCAGTTGTGCCGGTGATATCAGGGGTTGCTTCATGCATATCCTTATCGGTGGTCTTATCATCAGAGGCAGCAGATAAATTAACAGCAGCCGGAACAAGTGCTTTTGGAGCGGTATTGTTCTGATGGCCTTCAATTTTCTCTGGGTCAGGATGTGGAGGAAGTGCTGATTTTTCAAGATCGGTATTCCATTTTTCAGCGTTTATTACATCATGGGTGTATCTCACAATTCCCCTCTTCTTATTCTCTTTCCGCTAACACTTCTTCTTACGTCACTCTCAATATAACTGTTTATCCTTGTCTTAAACTGTGATTGCCCTCACAAGAGGATTATTTGTTTATGTCGCGGGAAGAGAAGAATACATGACATGTGTTTCAGTTTAAACAGGTTACCGTCAGAGAATAATAAGGGAGGTGCCACTATGTATACGATTGTTGACGAATTCTTCATGTCTTGAATACATGAAGTTATTTATGTTGCGCAGCAATAATCAGGTCTGCAATTTTATCGTATGTTGCATCAGGAACAATATTCCTGCTTTTCAGTTGAGACTTCATCTTATAGGGGCGACCGTCAATGATCTTTTGTGCGTAAACCGCTCCGATACCGGGTAAACGTATTAATTCTGCTTTGCTGGCAGTATTAATATCAATAAGGACATCCCTGGAAGGGTTTTCCGATTTCTGTTCAGATGCGTTTGAGACATCAGGGCTTGATGGCACCTCTTTTTCAGCCGTGCAGCCTGTGACACCTGAAAATGTGAATATAAGCAGCAATATGAGAATTCTTACCGTTGGGATCATTTGTAATACCTCTCTTTCAACCTCCTTATATCCTCAAGTTGTCATTGAGGATTACATCGTGATATTCACTGCCACTTATTTTATGCCTTACCCCTTCCATTATTGTCAATCATGAATGGGCCACTGATAAAGATTCTTTGGATGTCATTTTGAACACGGTGAGGAAGCTCCACTGCGTAACAGCATTAAATTTTCATTGCAACGAATGCAAACTTTTTCTTACTATGATAATATTATACGATCATTTTGACATGAGGCAAGGCAGCAGGCTGACGGATGCGGTGAGACAAGTTGCTTTGCTGCGTTAACAATTCTTGCTGACATACACAAACCCATTGGCGGTTGGTTTGTGAAAATATGAAATGAAAAAAGTTTAAGGATGTTCCATGTCTGAAGAAATTGGTAGCATAGTTCTTGATGTCCTGACCAAGCACACGCAAATAGACCGTGGAAAGGTCACACTCGAAACTCGGCTGAACAGCGTTGGAGTGGATTCACTGATGATGGTTGAGATCATTTTTGATCTTGAAGAACGGTTTGACATCAGTATTCCGGACCCCGAATTTGTTGGTCAGAAGAACAAGCAATTTGAAACTGTGGCCGATGTGGTGGGTGTCGTAAAAGATCTGATTGAGCAGCAGAAGGCCTCATGAAGCGGATTGTAGTGACGGGCATGGGCTGCATCTCGGCGCTGGGGCCTAACCGTGCGGAGTTTACACGCAGGCTGATTAAAGGGGAAAGCGGTATCGGCCCGATTAGTCTTTTTGATACCGGAGACTCCCTGGTCAAGATTGCCGCTGAGGTTAAAGATTATGACGGAAGCTTGTTGTTCCCTGAAAAACAGCTTACCCAACTCGACCGCTTTGCCCAGTTTGCCCTGGTTGCGACCCGTGAAGCCGTCGCGGATGCCGGACTAGACTTCAACCCCGCCCTGGCCGAACGCACTGCCGTAGTGCATGGCACAGGAGTGGGAGGTCAGAGCACCCAGGAGGCTGGGTACCACCGCCTATACGCCCTGAATGAAAAACGTATACACCCCTTTACAGTCCCGAGATTAATGCCGAGTGCGGGTGCCAGCTGGATCAGTATGGAATTTGGTATAACCGGTCCTGCCTTTGCCACAACTTCGGCCTGTGCTTCTTCGGGACATGCCATAGGAATGGCGCTGCTGATATTGCGTTCAGGTTTAGCGGATGTGGCTGTCACAGGCGGTTCCGAAGCCTGCATCACTATGGGTACCATTAAAGCATGGGAAAGGCTGAGGGTCATGGCCAAAGATACATGCCGGCCCTTTTGCAGGACCAGGGGCGGCATGGTGATCGGAGAAGGCGCAGGGACTTTGATCCTTGAAACGCAGGAGCACGCGCAGGCGCGGGGGGCAAAAATATACGCGGAACTCAGCGGCGTAGGCATGAGTGCTGACGCCCACAACCTGATACAGCCGCTGGCTGAAGGTGCGGCGCGGGCCATGCGCTCGGCCCTGGAGGACGCCGGAGTGTCCCCTGAATCAGTGGACTACATAAATGCCCATGGCACTGCCACGGCCCAGAATGACCCTACCGAAACAGAGGCGATCCATGCCGTATTCGGAAGTCATGCTAAAAGCCTTGCGGTCTCTTCCACCAAATCCATGCACGGCCATACACTGGGCTCATCCTCTGCCCTGGAAGCCATTGCCTCTATTGCGGCTCTGAACGAACAGACTGCGCCGCCCACGGCAAACTTCCGTGAACCGGACCCGCAATGCGACCTGGATTACATCCCCAATACAGCCCGCCCTATGCCCATTGAAGTGGTGTTAAACAACTCTTTTGCTTTTGGCGGACTGAATACGGCACTGCTGTTCCGTCGCTATGCAGGAGTCTGAGAGACTTCACCTGTAGCCTTTTACGGGGCTCTTTTTTCCTCAAAGCACCAAAACAGATTTAATAAGTTTTTTACCGCATACCCCGGCTGACGGTAAAATTTATAATGAATCAGGGTTAGAGGCTTACCTTATACTGCGGTCTAATTGAGTTTGGATGAAATTCTGATGACTTCAGTTTCTTGGAGAGGAGAAACGTCAGGTGTTTATCAAGGAGGCCTGAGAGTTCTGCAAGCGTCTGAGAGGCAGGTTTGAGACGGTTTGAAATGTGAATGGGCCACTCTATGCTGTGTAGGTAGAAGTGAATGACTTTATTGTTGATACGCATAAACGGTTTTCCTGCCCTGTCAGGCGTAACAGCGCATTTGCTGCAGAGAGTTGTTCCGGAATCAGGATAGAAATCAAGACTTTCATGCCCGCATCTGCCGCACCCTTTTAACCTCGGGGCATACCCTATTGCCGCGAGTAAGCGGATCCGGGTGATCAGGTGCAAGGCGTCTCTTGATTCCTGGTTCGAAGCCTTGACAGTATGCAGGATATTGAGAAAAAAGGAGAAGATCCTTTTATTTGGAATACCTGCAGGCATCAGGGAAATCAGTATCTCTACTAGTTTCGAGATATTAACGAAATCATTGTAATTCTCTCTTATCTGATGGAAAGAGTCGATGATGTCAGCCTGTGTGATTTTAGGAAGCGACTGTTCTTTCCCCCAGAGTGATATCTTCGTATGGGTAAGCGGTTCGAGGCTGCTTCCAAACCTGCTCCTGGTCTTTCTGGGGCTTTTTGCGAATGCATTGATTATGCCTTTATCGGAAGTGAGGAAGGTAACAATGAGGTCGGCTTCACCGTATTTCTGGGTTTTGAGGACTATGCCTTCGGTTCTTATAAGCACACGGGATCCACAGACGGTTACATTATGTTTCCGAAATCTTCAGGCTTAAGCTTTTTCAGCCAGTCTTCGAGTTCGTCATTGTTCTTGTGCTCAATGACCTGATCATCTACAAATATTGGGGCATTTATTCTTATCGCAACCGCAATCGCATCACTCGGTCTTGAATCAACCGGTATTTCAGAGCCGTCCCCTTTGTCTATATAAATCCCCGCATAGTATGTGTTGTCAACAATTTCCGTAATCACGACCTTGGTCACCTTCATCTTGACGCCCGCAAGGACATTCTTGATCAGATCATGGGTCAGGGGACGGGGCGTGACAATCTTTCCGAGGGCGAGGGCGATGGAATCCGCCTCAGGTTTGCCTATCCATATCGGCAGTGTGTTATTGCCGTTGATTTCTTTCAGAAGAAGGATGTACATATTGCTTCTCGGATCAAACAACAATCCTTCTATTTTCATCTGTTTTACCAATGAAACACCTCGTTATAAGAAAAGTAACTTTAAATATGATACCTCATTGACCGGATTTTTTCTATACACGGATGATTCAAAATTAATATTGAATGTATAAAAATTATCAAGGCGAAAGAGGTACAGATATCACAAGACGTGGACGTATGCAAAGGGGTAGATTTTTAAATCAGCGAGTCACATATATCTATGCTGTTCTCGGGATACCTGGAATCGTATTTATCTCCATTGACGATGCGCATCCTGTCGGAATTAAATATCTACGTGATTGACTGATTTATTTCAGATTCCCCAAACCCTCTTCTATCCGGTCCAGGCCCTTTTTAACGTTCTCCATGGAGGTCGCGTATGAGAGGCGTATGTACTTGTCATCGCCAAAAGCCGATCCGGGAACCAGCGCGACTTTCCCCTGTTCAAGGAGATAGGTGGACAATTCGAGAGAATCATTTACCGGGGTCCCATTGAACTTCTTCCCGAAGTAGCTGGACACATTCGGAAACGCATAGAATGCCCCTACGGGTGTCTTGCATGTAACGCCTTTCATGGCGTTAAGGCGCTCAACCATGTATTTTCTTCTTTTGTCAAACTCGGTGAGCATTACCTGTAAAAAATCCTGAGGGCCTTTCAGCGCTTCGACAGAGGCTTTCTGGGTAATTGATGTCGCATTGGATGTGGACTGGCTCTGGATATTCGTCATCGCCTTCGTAATATCCCTGGGGCCGGCCGTAAACCCGATCCTCCAGCCTGTCATTGCATGGGACTTTGAAAGACCATTGACCACGATAGTACGCTGTTTGATCTCTTCTCCGAGTGAGGCAATGCTTATATGCGTAAAGCCGTCATAGACCAGTTTTTCGTAGATCTCATCCGAGATGATATAAAAATCGTACTCGACGGCCAGCTTCGCTATTTCTTCAAGACTCTTTCTGTCGTACCCAAGCCCTGTGGGGTTTGAAGGGCTGTTAAGGATGAACGCTTTGGTCTTGGCCGTTATCTTTTTCCTGAGAAGTTCCGGCGTGACCATAAAAGAATTTTTTTCATCGGTTTCAATAATGACAGGCACCGCATCATTCAGGAGCACCTGGTCGGGGTAGGTTACCCAGTAGGGCGCCGGGATGATCACCTCATCTCCGGGACCGAAGAGCGCCTCGGCAATATTATAGAGGCTGTGCTTGGCGCCGCATGAGACGAGGATCTCGTCTTTTTCATAATGAAGGCCGTTGTCCTTTTTGAATTTCTCGATAATCGCTGTTTTTAATTCGGGGATACCGTCGACCGGCGTATATTTTGTGAAGCCGTCTCTCAGCGCCTTAATGGCCGCTTCTTTGATGTTTTCAGGTGTATCAAAATCAGGCTCACCAACGCCGAAGTTGGTAACGTCTACACCGGCGGCCTTGAGTGCCGAGGCCTTTGCGTTCATTGCAAGAGTGGGTGATGGTTTGATTGCCTTTGTTCTTTCTGCAAGTCTCATTTGATTACCTCATTATTCTTTCACTGTATGGTTGATTTTTTAACGGGTTTGCATGTTTTCATGCTGTTAAGGATTTCCTGCTGGGTCGCAACAGCGGTACCGACTTTGGCCACGACGACTCCCGCGGCATGGTTTGCGATAATTGCCGCGTCTTTTAAATCCGCGCCAGCTGCGTGGCACAGGGTCAGCGCCGCGATAACAGTATCACCTGCGCCGCTTACATCATATACTTCCCTCGCGCAAGTGGGTATATTGGTAACTGCACCGTTTTTTTCAAAGAGGGTCATCCCTTCATCACCTCTTGTTATTATTACCGCCCGGCACTGCAGTTTCTTAAGTAATGCCCTGCCTGCGGCAACTAAGGTTTTTTCATCAATTATATCAATGCCAGACCCGAAAGAGGCTTCATTGATATTGGGGGTGATAAGGCTCAGCCTCTTGTAATAGTCAAAATGACCTATCTTGGGGTCAGCAGCAATAAATACTCGTGATCGTGTAATCTCGAGCAGCCTCTTGATAAGGGACCGTGTAATGATGCCTTTGCAATAATCAGAAATGATGATGCCTTTTATCTCGGGCAGGGAGGAAGCAACATAGTCAAGGATCATTGACAGCGTTGATCTGCCGATGTCGGCCCTCACTTCCCTATCAAAACGTACTACCTGCTGGCTGTGCGCAATGACCCTGGTTTTTACTGTGGTGGGCCTGCTTCCGTCTATGACAATACCGTCAGTGTTAAACCCTCTTTCCGACAGCTTGTTGATTAAAATTTTCCCTGTATCATCCCTGCCAATGGCCCCGGCAATAAATACTTTACCTCCAAGAGACAATATATTATGAGCAACATTGGCAGCGCCTCCCAACAGCAGGTTCTCTTCGGTCACCTCTACAACCGGGACCGGCGCCTCAGGAGATATTCTCCTGACCTTCCCCCATATATACTGATCAACCATCAGGTCGCCGATCACGAGGATTCCTGTGTTGCCGAAATTTTTGAAAAGGTCTTTCATATTTCCCTTAATTTATTCCAATAAATTTAGCATGTAAGGTTTATATTTGGCAACCGTGCGTTGAAATGGGAAAAACGGTTTATCAGGCGAATAGGGGTTTATGTTGCCCGGAGGCAGCAAGCGAGCATCCACGGTATTTCTGGATTCTTGATGCGGGACAGCACGAGAGTGGCTTCGACCCCTTCAACAGACGGCGGGAATGAAGACTCCTGAATCCTGTCTCCTTAATTCTCCATTCTATGTGTGGGATGATTGTTAATATATTTTGCTTTATGACATAATAACTTTGGTATGAAAAAAATAAAAAACGGGATGTTGTTAATTGTATTGCTTCTCGTCTCGTGTGCGGGTTCCATGCGGGAGTCATTGCGTGCCGATCATTCCAGCGAATCTTATACGCATTATATCCTGGCCGTGGAAGCGGAGCAGGAGTTTAACTGGGAGGAGGCCTTAACGCAGATGAATCTGGCCCTTAAGGAGGACCCCGGATCGTCTTATCTGAAAACGGAAATCAGTCAGTTATATTTAAGAATGAACAGGCTGGAGGATGCAGTGAAGACTGCTGAGGAAGTGGTTCAAGATGACCCGGGATATGAACCGGCATTATCTTTGCTTGGAAGGCTGTATTCCAGCCAGAAAGACTTTCAAAAAGCCATTGATATGTATGCGAAGGTGATAAAACATGATCCATCAAAGGTGGAGGCGTATATCCATCTTGCATACATGTATACGCTTAATGATCAGCGTGATAAGGCGGTTCAGGTCTTGAAGGATGCCATAACCCTCGAACCCTACAATGCGATGGCGAGATATTACCTTGGAAGAATTTATATTGAGTCAAAGGAATTTGACAAGGCAATTGTTGAACTTAAAAAAGCAGTCGAGATAAATCAGGCTTTTGTGGACAGTTATTATCTGCTGGGAGCTGCGTATGAATCTATGGACGATGCGGACAACGCTATTGTGAATTATGAACAGTTCCTGGAGTTGAATGTCCATGACATTGAGGCAAGGAAAAGGCTCACGAGACTCTATTTTAAACAGGGGCGCATCGATAAGGTCATCGATCAGCTCGCAGCTATCTCGGAGGCCGAGCCCGATAACCTTAAGGTAATCGGGATGCTTGTGAATATGTATGTTGACAGTAAACAGTTTGAAAAGGCGGAGACAGAGCTGCGCAAAGTTATCGCTGCGGAGCCTGACAATGTAAACGCCGTCTATATGCTTGCAAGGATTCTTTCTGTGATGAAGCAGTATGATGCCGCAGAAGAGCAATATGTTAAACTTATTCAGCTTGAGCCTGACAATCCGGAAATATATCTATATTTCGGACAGATGTACATCCAGACGCATGACTACGTGAAGGCCGAAGAAATATTTAAGAGGGGACTTGTCGTAGCCCCTGAAGACGATGATCTTAATTTCAGCATCGCGGTCGTATATGAGAAGATGAAGAGAGATGACGAAATGTTCGGCTACCTGAAGAGAACTATAGAAATTAATCCCGATCATGTGGATGCTCTCAATTACCTGGGGTATACGTATGCCGACAGGGGTATACATCTGGATGAAGCACTGGATCTTGTAAGAAAGGCGACTGAACTGGAGCCTGAGCGGGGATATATACGTGACAGTCTCGGATGGATTTATTACAAGAAGGGGATGTATGATGAAGCCCTTACAGAGATAAAAAAAGCAGTTGACTTAGAGAAGGATGACCCGTTGATTCTTGAACACCTTGGCGATGTGTATATTAAACTGGGCGACAAAGATGCTGCGATAAGGGCATGGGAAAAATCCCTTGAGTTTCATGAAAAGGAAGAAGGACTCAGGGAGAGAATCAATGGAAAGATTCAACACTTCAGGGAAGAGTAGTCAGTATCAGTAGTCCGGAGGAAGATCCATCAAGACACACTAACTATTGATTCCCCTGCTCAGGACTTGCTGACAATATATGCTTACATTAACTGCTCCTGCGAAGATAAACTGGTTTTTAACCATCCTTGGTAAACGTAATGATGGTTTCCATGAGATTCAAAGCCTTCTCCAGAAGATCACCCTCTATGATGTCCTCAGATTTACCCCGCTGGAAGAAACGGCATATCCTGGACCTCATGGAGTAATGCCCCCGTTTAACAATATTATTCTGGAAACTTCCGCTCCAATTGCCCCGGAACAGAACCTTATTCATAAGGCCGCAGTGCGTTTAAAAAACAGATACGGCATTGAACTTGGGGCAGTGATTCATCTGGAGAAAAATATACCCATGGGTGCAGGTCTCGGGGGAGGCAGCAGTGATGCAGCTGCGGCCCTTCTGGGCCTGAATGAATTA
>DKBK01000094.1 GCA_002451135.1 Nitrospiraceae bacterium UBA6902 | reverse complement strand
GGAACAGGCCGTATTGCCATGATGTCGGAACGGACCGACGCTGTTGCATACCTGCTGCAATCCGAGCGTGCTAAAGATAGGGGATATCGCCAATGGTTAGCAGATCGTCTGTTGCACATAAGTATGCGCCGCAGTGAATTAACACAGGTATTAGTCCCGGATCTTAATCTGTCCTGGACAGACCGCCTGGAAATTGCAATAGAGGAGATTATCGCACTCATCCCAATGAATAATCGTTTCATCCTCGTTGACGAAGACAAATGGGGATCTCATATTTTTTCAAATCGCCATGTCATCCCCTTCCTGGAACGTAATGGACGTTACTGGGGGGCGCCACCAGATGACGAAACGGCAATCCAGGAATTCAACCGGCTCTGGAAGTCCGGCGCAGGCTTTATCGTTTTTGGATGGCCTGCCTTCTGGTGGCTTGATTACTACAGCGGCCTTCGTGATTATCTTAATGCAAAGTTTCGTTGCATCATGAAAAATAGCCGTCTTATCGTCTATGACTTAAGCGCATAAAAAATACATGTGACGTTCTATAAAGCTATTGTGCGTGGTTCTTGCTTTGGGCCTGGCCTTAAGTAGAAAACGATATCAGTTTTGTTTTATCTCTATTTATTCTGATTTCGGTATTTCAACTGTTCATACTCTTTGTTGTACGATATTTATTTATTAAAAATTGTGACTACCGAGATAAAAATGATAGTTGTGGGAAAGGATGAAGCAATGTATCGGTCGATATAAGCTTGGTAACGTGGGATGGCTTTGATTATGAAAAAAAGAGATAGTGTTACTAAAAATCTTATGAAGTTTATTGTTTTCATAATTGCATTACTTATACTTATAGAAACTCTCGTTAGAGTGGCCTATTTCATCAGGAATTCCAAAATTGACTATATTGCTCTTCCATATGTGATAGGTCATGACTATGGACCAATCCCTCCCTGGGCAAAGGACCTCAGGATTCTGGAGCCTGATAAATCATTAATCTGGAAAAATCGGCCGCGGGTTAATCGAAAATATATCGATGTCTTTTCCCCTGTTTATTCGCACAGGGAAAGAATGTCGTATATCCGCAACTTTTTCCCATCGCTCCCTGCCAGCGCAGCAGGGAATAGCCTTTGGGAAATTTCACTCAACTCGGATGGATTTCGTGATCAAGAATTTCTTNNCTGGAATTACTGAAGAAAAAGGCGTTAGACCTGGAACCTGATCTTCTGATATGGGCATTTGCGATGAATGATTCCTCGATTGCAGGATATCGTGATAAGGATATCCCCGGCAGCAGAGAAGACATTTCTTTCGTGAAAAAGGTTGGAAACTTTCTGGATAAGAGTGAAGCGTTTAACCTGTTGCGATACGTGGCATTAACATTAAAGTACAGCCCCGAATCGATAACCCGGCAGCTCAAAACGATAGCCAAGTCTGCTGATACACCCGAGAAGGCGATAGACTATAAAAATTTGGAGCCGTGGATACGGGTATCCCCCACCGATTACGAGAAAAACACTCTCCAAATGATAGACATGGCAAAGAAAAATAATATCAATCCCCTGCTTTTATACAACCAGTTATCAAGTGATGCTGGTGAAGTTGCGGGAATAGGGTATCTTGGAATAATGAGCCCTTATCGCAAGGTGCTTGACGATATATCGGGAGCCAGAGATGTGCCGCTGGTCGATAGCAGCGTGTTAATTTCAAAGGCAAGAAGAATAATGGAGGAGCGACTGGAGGCTGAGCTCGGACTGAGACCCATAAGAGTTTACCGAGGAAATGCACCTGAAGAAGCGGAGGTCATTTTTCGAGTGTATCAAGGTACTCATTCTGTATCAAAACGAATCTATATTGCAGGGACTCACCCCGCGCTGGGGAATTCAGAGCCAAACAAAATTGAGATGTATGACGACGGCACCCATGGAGACCAGAGAGAAGGGGATAAGGTATGGTCGTATGCCGCAACTTTTTCACCGGCGACAAACATATTTTATGTGTATACCAATAGTGGGGAAGAAGGTAAATGGGAAGGACTTGATGTCCCCTACATCAGGAGTTTTCGCATGGACTCCGAAAGGGATGAAAACAAAATATATCTCCCAATCGAAACCTTTGGTAAAGTATACATGCAGGCTGACAGCTGGCATACAAACGCACGGGGATATGAACTTATTGCAAATGCTCTGCTTGAAAAAATAAAACATGATGAAAAATTTAAAAGATATATTGCAAGTTTCACGTTTGAGTGACTGGAAGGATGCAGTTAATTTGCTTTCTTGTATCCCTCTGTCTCTCTTTTTTCACTGATACGTATGAAGGATTTCCCTTAACGCTTNNCAGGATAACGCATCAGCATGAAAAAGTCCTCTCCATTTTTCTCATTATGGCATGTATCATATTGACCGCTGTATTCCCTTTATGGGCCGAGGATCGCAAAATTGGATTAGTAGTAACGCAGGAACCCCTCCGGGTAAGTGGCCCCATAAGAGATAGTTATACAGAAGGTTATCAAGAGAGGCCTCAGGTTGAAGCATGGAGGGTAAGTCTTGGCGATATAGAAGTTGACGGAAATCTTGATGAATCGTTCTGGCAGACCGCAACACCTGCCACAGGATTTATCCAGTTTGAGCCCATATCCGGAGAAAAAGCTACAGAAGGGACAGAAGTTCGCGTACTCTTTGATGAATATAATCTCTATATAGGCGCTATCCTTTATGATTCCAGCCCCAACGACATTATTGCCGATGAGATGAGGAGAGATTCAGATATTGAAAACAACGACACCTTTATGATCATCTTAGATACATATCATGACCACCGTAACGGCTTTTTCTTTGAGATAAACCCTCTGGGGGCAAAGGTAGATGCCCTGGTCTTTGATGAAGGGGAGCATCTGAACTATGACTGGGATGGCATATGGTGGGCAGAAGCCAAAAAGACCTCGCATGGCTGGCAAGTTGAGATGCGGATACCTTTCAGCACTCTCCGATTCAATGAACATACATCTGATATTTGGGGGGTACAGTTTGGAAGATTGATAAGGAGAAAAAATGAGACTGTGTACTGGTCACATATTCCTCTTGATGCAACCAAATGGAGATTATCTCTTGCGGGTCAGCTGGTGGGATTAAAAAACATTAATCAGCGAAAAAAGTTCTCGGTCAAGCCGTATGGCCTGCTCCAGCATAAAAAAAGAACTCTTTCTGATGGAGAAAAAGACACGAGTATGTCATTTGATGCCGGTCTGGATATTAAGTATGTTATCCTCCCGAACCTCATAGCAGATCTTACCATAAATCCGGACTTCGCACAGGTCGAGGCCGACGAGCAAAAGATAAATGTGACGCGCTTTCCCCTCTTTTTTCCTGAGAAGCGAGAGTTTTTCCTGGAGGGCTCAGGTTATTTTGACTTTGGGCTTCGTGCCAAGGTTCAGCCGTATTTCAGTCGACGCATAGGACTTGCGTCTGGCGATGAAATTCCCATCCTTGTAGGCGGGAAGCTGTCGGGAAAAGCAGGGAAGTACGGGATAGGGCTGCTTTCTGTTGAAACAAAATCAAAGGAAGAAGAACCTCAGACGAACTATTCTGTCATCAGATTAAAGAGGGATATTCAGGACCGAGCATCTGTGGGCTTTATTGCGATTAATAAGGAGCCCAAGCATGGCGATTATAACAGGACCTTTGGTGCAGATCTTTACCTCCCAATCTTTGATTATCTCTATGTAGACTCCTTTATTATGACAACCAAAACCGAAGGCATTTCCGGAGACGAGAGCGCCGGTTATGTAAGTGTAGCATGGAGGGATCCAACTAAGTCCCTTAGTCTTTCCTATCTCGATGTGAATGACCTTTTTAATCCCGAGGTCGGCTTTGTGCAAAGAACCGGGATAAAGGAAAGCGTAGCGTATGGTGAAGTATATTTCAGACCGTCGGGATCAGTAGTAAGGAAATATTCTCTTTTTAACTCTTTTGTATATTTAACTAATCAGCAGAACCGGTTGATAGGCAGGGATTACAATCTGGGATTTACCACGACCTTTCATTCTGGAGACTATTTGGAGCTCTCCTACCTGAATAACTTTGACCTCTTGGAGGCTGATTTTGAGATAAGGCCCGGTATTGTAGTCCCTTCAGGAGATTATAATCTTGACCTTGTATCTTTATCCGTATCTACCGATGAAAGCAGAAAGTTATCCGGCTATTTCTTTACTTCTTATGGTGACTATTTTGATGGAAACCGCACCACGTATAGTGTCTCCTTAAAATTAAAACCATCTAAATATTTTAAGATTCTTCCCGGTTTTACGAGAGAAGAGGTCGCTCTCCCGGAAGGCTCTTTTGACGCGAACCTCGTCACAACCACATTAGAGTATACAATATCGACAAAGGCATTTATAAACGCGTTACTCCAGTGGAATGACGAGTCAGAAGAAGTCTCTTCGAACCTCCGTTTCAACTATGAGTATAGTTCAGGCAGCAATATATATCTCGTCTATAATGAGACAAGAAGTACAGAAGGTGAAGGCCTTAAAGAACAGGCCATAGTCTTAAAAATAACGCACCTCTGGAGCTTATGAGAAAGAACATGCTCTATTATAAAAAAGACAATTGGTCATGAGATTCCTCGTAATCCCTGAACATTGCTGGTGTCCCCATGGAGATTCGAACCCTGGTTCCCCGCGNNCAATGAAGAAGAAAAGATTGGGCGAAATTCTCGTTGAAAAACAAATAATTTCAGAAGAGCAACTTGATCATGCCCTCCATCACCAGAAGGGGAAAAACAAGAAACTTGGGAAAGTGCTCCTTGAATTGGGATATATAAATGAAATCCAGGTAACTGAAGCACTCACAAAACAGCTCTCCCTGACCATGGTGGACTGCAATGACTATGCTCCGTCGGATGCCATCCTTTCGCTGGTCCGAAAGGAAACAGCCGAGCAAAAACTGGTCCTTCCCCTTGAACTTAATAAAAATACTCTTATGGTTGCAATGGCTAATCCCCTTGACTGGGAAACAATAGAGGATCTTTCCTTTGAGACCGGCCTGAGTTTAAGTGTGGCTATTGCTTCTGAAAGCAATATTCTGAATGCAATTGAACAGCTCTACGGCTCTGCACAGGATACATGGGATGTACTTAAAGAGTTACCATCATATGATAATGTTGAATTCGTGAAAGAGGAGGCCGATCACCAGGGGGATAGCGAAAACCTCAAGGCCCTGTACCAAAACAGCGAGGCCCCTCCTATTGTCAGGCTGGTAACCGCGGTGCTCGCTGATGCGGTACATTCCGGGGCAAGCGATATTCATATTGAACCGAAAAAGCACCATGTGCTGGTCCGCTACAGAATAGACGGTGCGTTAAGAAATGTGCAGCAATATCCAAAGCAAATTCAGGACGCGGTCATATCAAGGATAAAAATAATATCAAACCTCGACATTACAAACAGAAGATTCCCCCAGGATGGCAGGAGTGCCCTGCGCCTCAAAGAGAAAACCGTTGATCTCAGGATATCCACTTTACCTTCAGCACACGGGGAAAAAGTCGTGATAAGATTACTGGATGCGTCAACAGGGCTGGTTCCGCTCGACAGGCTGGGCATTTCAGAGCATGTGGTAACACCACTTATTGAAATTGCCTCCCAGCCTCAGGGAATGCTTCTTGTCACAGGCCCTACAGGAAGCGGGAAATCGACTACCTTATACTCGATGCTGCAGTTTCTGAGGAATGAAACAAAAAATATCATTACTCTTGAAGACCCCATAGAATATGAGCTTGATTATATCACCCAGGTAGCAATAAAGGACAGCACCGGGTTTACCTTCACCAGTGCACTTCGCTCTGTGCTGAGGCAGGACCCGGACATTGTAATGGTGGGAGAAATAAGAGACCTCGATACCGCAGAGATTGCAGCCAGAGCAGCGCTTACCGGCCACTTCGTATTCAGCACACTTCACACAAATGATGCTGTTGCCACCATCTCGCGGCTCATAGATATTGGCCTGGCACCTTTTCTGGTTACGTCCGCGGTTTCCGGAGTTCTTGCCCAGAGACTCATCAGAACGATATGTTCTGAATGCAAAACCATGGTTCCCCAGCCGGAAGAAGCAAAAAAATTCAATCTTCCCCCCTTAGAGAACTATTACAGGGGAACAGGGTGCAAAAAATGCAACGATACCGGGTATAAGGGCAGGGTCGGCGTCTACGAATTATTGAGAATGGACACAAAACTCAAGAGATTAATTTCGGGGAAATTTACTGCGGATGACCTTTGGAAATGCGCAAAGGAATCAGGGGCCAAAACAATGTTTGAAGATGCATGGTTGAAAGTCAAGGAGGGCATTACCACGATAGAAGAGGTAATCTCTAAAGTCCCTTACCACGACTTTATTCGGGAAGATAAAGGAGATACAAAAGAGAGGCTGAGCAAAAAGATTCTGGTATTTGATGACGATGAAGCTGAAATAAACCTGGTCCGCGCGGCTCTGGAAGGAGACGGCTATGAAGTGCTTCACTCTACAAACGGAAATATGCTCGAGATGACGGACAGAGAAAATCCTTTCCTGATTATCATCAACAATACCCAGGAAAAACTGGAGCACCTGAAAGAAATCCGGAACAATGATCAACTTGCATATACCCCCGTGATCTGTCTGTCAGACCCTGCATATAAAGACTATGAAGATGAAGGGTTTGGGATGGGTATTAATGATTTTGTGTACAGACCGGTCCATCCCCAAAAGCTTTTATACTCTGTCCTTCGCATGGCAAAGGCATATTAACCTGCACATTCCTCATCCCAATCAGATTACATAACGTTATCCGTTTATTTTGATGATAGAGGAATGACAACGAAGGCCCCGCCTTCCGTTCCGGGACACCTAAATATATGCATTGGAAATGCCGATATTATAAGGGAAACAGCATTATTGATCGATAGCTATTTCGCAGCAGCAGTACAATGAAATTAAAAACAGATGATATCATGCTTCCCCGAACTATGAGCAAAAAGAACATAAGAAATTTTAGCCGCTATGAAAGCAAGTCNNGAAGGGATCGGTGTAATTATAAAAAATGACGCACACTTTATAGAAGGTGCGCAGGCCGACGTAAAAATTCTCGATTACGATACGGAGTTTAAATCAGAAATTTTATGGACAGAAGCGCTTGGCTACCATATAAGAATAGGGTTCCGAATGCTCGGCAATATGAAAGGCAATCTGAAATACTACAGACTGGCAGATATCCTCATCGGGATCAACAGGAGTAAAAAAACAGGAACCCTTGCAATCACAACCGGCTCAATAACAAGAAAGATTTATGTCTTAAACGGAAACAAGCTATTTGCTGCATCCACTAATAAAAATGACCGTCTCGGAGAGTATCTTTTAACGCAGGGAAAAATCACTCCTGAAGCATTTCAGGAGGCCTCCTCTTTGATTTCCCAAAAAAAGCAAAGATTAGGGAAAATTCTTGTTGATCTTGGATACTTAAAAGATAGTGATCTTTATCAGGTAGTGCAAGATCAGGTAGAAGCCATAATCTTAAGTCTCTTTAACATAGAAGAAGGGTTTTTTGAATTTAAAGAGGAGCCGCTTCCCTCAGAAGAACCGATCACTCTACAAATCAGCACAGCAAACCTTATTTATAAAGGCATCACGCACATCAATAATGTTATGTTCGTGCAGAAGATGAGCCCTCCTTTGAATACAATACTGAATATTTCAAAAAGTTCGATTGAGATGTTCAGGTCCCTCAAACTTGAGAGCTCTGATAAATTAATCCTTTCTCACGTAAATGGTATTAACACACTACAAACAATCATATCTCTTTCTCCAACTCCAAAATTCGAAACCCTTAAAATTATTATTGCTCTTCTCAGCATAGGGGTTATACATATAAAGGAAGATGATGAGGCACATGCGGCGCTTCCGAAAGAAATACTCTTTAGTAAAGAAGAAGAAACAACGGCGTGTATAAATGACCGTATTGAACGGGAAGTACCCATTGAAGACACAACGGCTATGGAAGAGACCTTCACTACACCGCATACTGTTGAACTTATCGAAGGGCCAGCGAACGAGGAAAAGTCTGTTCCGGTTGAGAGCGCACATTCAGACACAGAAGAGTTTCTGTCTCCCCATGCATTGGACTCTGAGGAATTTCATCCCCGCAATGATAAAACAGATTCCGATATAACCCGTCCTCCTCAAGAGGAAGCACCCATTGAAGACACAACGGCTATGGAAGAGACCTTCACTACACCGGATACTGTTAAACTTATCGAAGGGCNNTGTCTCCCCATGCATTGGACTCTGCGAACGTGGCAGGAGAAGCTTATGTGGAAACAGTTCGGGCTGCTACAAAGAATGCTGTGGTCTCCGAAAAAACCGGAACCAGGAATAAAAGAGCTTATGCATATGTGATATTTCTTTTTATTATATTAGTAGGTGCCGGTATGCCACTTCTATATCACAATATCAGAACGTTCTTTTCAGCTTCTCAGAAACCGACTCACGCCATAGTAGTTGAAGAAAAAGAGAGCACCGCGGTCCCGCTTGTTACAAAAGCAGTGTCATCTCTCTCTTTTCATGATATGGCCATGGCAAAGGCACGCCCCGGCACATCTGCACCATATCCTGACTTTCACCGGGAGGCATTAAGAAAACTTCTCAATGAATAACCTTCGGGCGCATGAACACCCGAAACAACATATGATAAAACGTGTGTGATTAAATTCCAGGAAATGTAAACCAGGTGATACGTAGCCCTATATTCCCATCAGTTTCAGAAGCTTATCGGAGGTCTCCTGGTCAACATCTTTTATTTTCTTATACATTTCGATGGCTTTTTCTTTTTCACCCTTTGCGGTATATACAATACAAAGGCCTGTGAGGGCATCAACGTGCACAGGGTCAAGATGTATGACTTTATTAAACTCATCAACTGCCCTGTCAAACCTCTTTAAAAAAAATAATGCGTATGCAAGGGCATTATGGTAATCTGATATATCAGGCGACAATTCCACCGCTTTCTTTAAATATTTCAATGCCTCCAATGGCCTGTCCATCTTTAAAAGAACCATTCCATACCATGCGTTGAGGTCGGGATGCTCCGGCTGAACCGCTATTTCTTTCTCTATAATATCCCGTGCAGAATGAAAATCATTATTTTCTACAAGAGCCGCTATTCTCAATATATTCTCTTTTAGTGACAGTGGCTTATCTTTGCTTTCATTTCTTTCAGCAGGTGCCGGGATGCCCCTGTCAGGAACCGGCCCGGGGAGAGACGGTACTTTGCCCTCCTCAAGAGCAGAACCTGCCCGGTTTTTATATACCCGTATTATCCTTTCATCTTTTATATAGGCCGTCATTACTTGGGCCCTGGGCAGCCCGGATCTAATGTTCCTGAGGGATTTCTCTGCCTCAGGGGAATTGTTAAATTTACCAAGTCGTACGGAGTAGAATCCCCCGATTTTTTCTACCCTTAAATTATCAAGCTCCTCTGGATTCAATGTTTCCACTATCTCATCAAACTGTTTCTGTGCGCTATCAACATCAGGAAAACTGCCGACCTGGATTGTGTGAAATAGTTGAGATGAATACAGGCTAACGGGCACGAAGAATAAGAAAAAAGAAAATGGCAAATATACCAGCATCGATGAATACCATTTCCTTTTCTTCATAGCGTCGCCTGGTTTTGTCCTTATGCGTTCATAACAATACATGGGCTGTTATTATTATCGACACGTTCAATAATAACTTTATATATATGTCCGCTTATGACTCAATTTTCATCCTTATCGTGAGCAGGCGCTGCATTATGAAGATCCTTCAATGCCAATAAAGGGTTGCCTTCCTCGCCGCTATATATTTCATATTTTAACGCATTAATAAGGGCAACCCGCATAATTTCCCAGTATTCATGCGCCCTGGATGCCTGTTCGGACGGAAGTTCCACTGTATATGTCGGAATTTTTCTCTCATTGCCGGCATAGTTTCCCAATGAACCCGGGTAAAATCTGAAATCAATAAATTTCAGGAACCTCTTTGTATTTTCCTGTATTCTTAATCCTACGCGCTTTGCCCGCTGCTCCACACGCATCAGGTTGTCATATTGCCGGTCTCCTGGACCGTCAAAGTCGAGAAAGCCAAGGGGAGCGTGAAAGGCAAGGATTTTATCCGGCCTGTATTTGTCTATTAAAAATGTCTGCAGCCTGCTTTCGACTTCTGAGCCCGCGCTTTTACCAGGATATTTACGAGGGTCTTTTTCACGGGCCCAGAGTTTGTACGCCTCGCTTTCCCAGTCTTTTGTAGGGAGATTTCTGTTTGCATCAACTCCGTTTGCGTTTTGCCTTGTATGTAAAAAGAAGCCGTCGGGATTTATGAGAGGAGCGACTACCACCCTGAATTTCTCCGCTGATTGAGCATTATCGTAGACAATATCCCTCACCAGATGGAAACACTGATAAATGGCCGATGGTTCATCCCCGTGCACGCCGCAGAACACAAGATTCACAGGGCCCTTACTGTCCGCATTTTCAAACCCATACTCCTGGTATAAAAGCGGATTGCCCATAGCAGAGTAGTCATATACCTCCCAGCGATCCGGATTGCACATTACCTTATTCCATCCAAGTTGCCTGAACCTGTCATTCACCTCATTACAGAATTCCTTTGGGTTCTTCATGTGTGAAGTTTCCCCCATTGCCCCACTCACTGATATCAAGAATATCAGCATGAGAAAAATCAAATAATAAACATAGGGAAGGGAAGACGTTTTCCTGTGTACTCCCATGTGGTTACGCTCCTTACACGTCGTTATTTTTCATCACATCAGACGGCTCTCTGTCTTCAGCCGTCACAACCTCATTCATCTACGTTATTTTGATGTGCCAGGGTTCGAACCGGACTCCAAGCGGGTTATTCAGCTTATAGCGCAGTTTGAGATACCCCAGGTCAGTGAGCCTTGTGTATACTTCTGTTTCAGTGAACTTCTCTGTAAAGTTTAAAACTCCCAGCCCGTCCTGACCCACATCGAAATCGCCGTTTGCATGAAAGGAATACCCGGGCGGTGCGAGTGAGCGGGATGCGAGTGAAAGATTTCCACGAGACATTTCAGCCTTACTTAAAAAAAGGAGGAACTGCTTCATAATCCCTCGCACTCCTGATGTAAGAACCACCCCTTCACTTACCTGCTGTCTGATTGTTATTAATGTCTGATGAGGGATTCCCCTGTAGAGATAGTTGCCCGCATCAGGAATTTTGATCACGTCATTTTTATTGATCGAATCGGTAAGTTTTGTCATGGTTTTCTCCCCAAGAAACCCATACAAAGACGCATCATGATAAAAAATCATTTCCATAAATCCGAGTTCGGCCTCCGTAAACTTCCCCACGTCTGCGTATCTTCGCGCGATTCTTATTCCCTCATCGAATCCTATAATCTGAAAATTGAGATGTCCCACAAATTGCTCCAGACGATGTAATCTCTGAACCGTAGACTGAAATACAGGGTATGCCTCCTGCTCAATTTTAATATCTTCATTATGAGGGGCATCAAAGTTCTTCATTTTATGCAGATAGTCCCGGATATGATCATCCATGTGTTCCGAAAACGAGCCGGCGGGTAGTTTCAGTGTTTGTGCAAACACTGCAGGTGCAACACCAATCCCCAAAGCGCTTAAGGCTAATGCCTTTACTACATCCCGGCGCCAAACCATTTTCTTAAGGAAATGCTCGTCAGACATCAGTTTTTTGATCATAAGTTTTTATCGGCAACTTCCATATAAACTTTATCTTTTTGTTCCTCAACATGATTGTATATGTATTGAAGGCAGGATATATACGTTATAGGGCTGACTGGCCCATGTGCTACTGGAGAGATTCAAGAAGTGCCCAGCTCACAACGAGGATCCCATGACGGAAGTGTGTCGGTGGCATGTTCTCACGCGTTGTGCGAGCATCGCGATATGTGCCGTCCTCACGCTGCTGTGCAAGTAGCCACTCGATTCCTTTCCCATAGTAGCCCTGCTCCCGCTCAGCCAGGATTGCCGTGGTGATAAGAACCTCTGCCACCGCATCCGTATCCCCCGCGTTTCTACTCACCTCAAGCAGGGCGGGGAGGACC
>DKBK01000052.1 GCA_002451135.1 Nitrospiraceae bacterium UBA6902 | reverse complement strand
TTTTTCTCTTTCATCCCGCCGGCCACCATCCGCCCGAGCATTGAGTAATGCTTCTGACTGTGGGACATTAAAAGGAGTTTGATGTCCGTATGAAAAGACACCAGGCCGCCTGCGGTTCCGTCATTGCTGCGATAGTCCCTCCAGCGTTTAAAGACAAAGACGCGCTCTATGAAGTTTTCGCGCAGCACAGGGTCGTGGAGCCTTCCCTCATCTTCAACTGGGATCAGAGGGAACTGCTCAATAAAGGCCCCTGCAAATATACCCATGCCCTTCCGGGCAGGCATGCCCGATGATGAATATACTTTTACCCCTGAATATCCGGAACTGGGTGACCTGCTTTTGAAAATAAACCCGGAGAGATCTTCACGCTCAAGGGCAACGAGCTTTTTCCGGGCCCACGCCTTCATTCCGTCCGTGTGGTCCTTCCCCGTTCGTATGGTAACAAGGCGGGGTGCATCAGGATTACCCACAAGACGCATGGCCTCTCGTGGAACAGGCAGCCCGTATTCAACCTCAGGACAAACCGGGACCCACTTAACATATCTGCCGAGCGTATCGGTAAGGTAATGGTCCTGCTTGTGCCCTCCGTCATAACGGACATTTTCGCCGAGGAGGCAGGTGCTGATCCCGAGTTTGATTTTATCCGTCATCAGAAACCGGTGACCCCGGGGCCTGATGTCTCTTCAGCAAAGGCCTTCTTTACTGCGTCCTTAAAGGTGGTTTTTTTTATAGGAACATAGGTATCAATACTATTGTCACGGCATATGACCTCGTTTTTTAATCCTTCTATAAGAGGATGTGCGATGCCGGCAGGCACCGGGGTCACGAGGTCAACCCAGTATGAGGAAAGAGAGGGGGTGAGAAAAGGCACATCGATAATTATCCGTTTCGCAAGACCTCGTGCCTCTGCATATTGTTCCATCATGATCTTATAGGTCAGGACCTCCGGACCGCCAATGTCAAAGGTCTTGCCAGCTGTCCCTGGATTCAAAATACATCCGGACAGGTACGCTATCACATCCGTTACCGCGATGGGCTGAATCCGTGTGTTGATCCATTTGGGACATATCATGAGCGGCAGGCGTTCAACCAGGTACCGGAGCATTTCGTAGGAAGCGCCCCCTGCCCCGATAATCACGGCCGCACGCAGGATGGTTGCAGCCGGTTTCCCTGATGAGAGAATTTTAGCGACCTCGGCCCTGCTGCTCAGGTGTTCTGACAGTCCCTGCCCTTTTTCNNAAATTTTCCGCTGCCTGTTTGTCCTTGTACGCGAACCCGGAATCCTTAACAATACGTTTGCCCCCCATGGAATGGACCAGATAATAGGCTGAATGGATACCCTCTACCGCTGTCCTGAGCTGCTTTTCCTGCATGAGGTCGCCCTGCAGGATTTCGATGTCTTTGCCTTTCGGCACCATCCCCCTTGTTTTGGAAGGAGTGCGGACGAGCAGCCTCAGTTTAATGTCCCTGCCTGCAAGTTCCCTGACAAGCCTCCTGCCGATAAAGCCCGTGGCCCCGAGTATCAGGACCCTGTCATCCGCCTTTAATTCAAGGTCATCCATACAGAAATCATATCACATCGCCCCCGGCCTCCGTCATTTTTTTAGGAGTGGGGATGTTTTTCGCCGCTTTATTGGGAAGATACAGAGGCGTACCGGTCAATCATGCATCCTGTAATTCCCAAACCGTAACCGTCTGAAATTGTCCCGCGTGGATAACTTTCTCAAATGAAATGAATATAAGCGCGGTAGTGGATGCATGAATAAACCCGGAGAGCTGAGGGTGTTTTTTTATAATTAACGCAGCGAGTTCATCCCGGTTCCGGCCTTTCCGGACCGGAGCTGCGGTACCCAGGATTGTGACCGCTTCTGACTTCATGTACCCTTTTGTTGAGTTAGACCTGGAGTCGATCATGAGAGACACATGTCTGTTGCCCAATATGTTTCTGTATTTGGCTGTCTTGCGCGGAGTTGCAAAAAGGGCGCCCTGCATGTCAGGCGTGAGGGCAAATGCCACAAGGGAAGTATAGGGCTGCCCGTCGGCAACTGATGCAAGTACGGCATGGCGCTGCTTTTTATTCAGGACCCGGAGTCTCTCCTGCACATTTACTTTCCCACGCGTTTTGCGAAAAGGGATTTTATTCATTCCCCTGATTGTCCTCTATATATTTTTTCACATCAAACTTCCCTTTACACCCATTGTAACTCATGTATCTGATCTTCCCAAAGACCCGCCTTTCATTCCATGCCCTGTCATGCACACCCCCGATACTCCAGGCAATGCCGGTATACCCGTTAGGGTCCCTGCCGTCAAGCTCGTATTTGTCATTTAAATAAATTGCGATCTCCAGTGCGCGCTCAGGTGATTCGGTCCACTCGAGTATCTTCTTTGCCCAGTACATCCTTATGTAGCCATGCATCTTGCCCCTCGTAACCATCTCCCGCTGCGCCGCATTCCATAACTCATCGTGGGTCGCCGCGTGCTCGAACTGTTCCCGTGAATACACATATTCACGGGGTTTTCCCCTGTGTGTGCCGAGGGAATCCCTTGCCCATGAAGGGAAGCCCTCGAAGGAGTCGTAATGCGCATTATAGAAACAGAAGTTGTCGGATAATTCACGGCGGACAATGAGCTCTTCCAGAAAGGCATCCTTGTCCTTCTTTGGCGCATGACCTGCCTCGACTTCAAGCGCGACTCGCTGGGCGGATATGTGCCCGAAATGAAGATAAGGGGAAAGATCTGACTGACCGTGACGCGTTGGATCGTTACGCTGTTTTTCATATGAGGGCAATTTCTTTTTCACGAAGTCACGCAGGATTTTTTTTGCTGCCTTTTCCCCGGGCTTCAGCCAATCCACTTCCTTCACCTCGTGATCAACTCTGAGGGATGCACGCACCTCTTCCCATTGAATGAGCCCCTCTTTCCCCTTCAATAGAAAGGGATGTTTTTTGAGCAATGGGAACTCCTGCAGAAACTCGGGCAGCAACCTGCGTATCTTCGGGCGGAA
>DKBK01000133.1:1284-9937 GCA_002451135.1 Nitrospiraceae bacterium UBA6902 | reverse complement strand
ATGCCGGATTCATGTGCAAAGGCGTTTGCGCCGACAATCGCTTTATTGGGCTGAACAGACATGCCCGTTATTTTGGAAACAAGTCTGCTGCTCCTCATTATTTCTTCTGTGTTGATATTTGTGTCTGCATTGAATATATCACGTCTCGTTCGCAGGGCCATCACTACTTCTTCCAATGAACAATTCCCGGCCCGTTCTCCAATGCCGTTAATTGTGCATTCGATCTGACCCGCGCCGTTCAGCACCGCGGACAGGGAATTGGATGTAGCAAGCCCGAGGTCGTTGTGGCAGTGAACAGCGATTACCGCCCTGTTAATATTTTTCACTTTGTCAAAGAGCGCCTTAATCATTGAGCCGAATTCACTCGGGATGCTGTAGCCGACAGTGTCAGGGATGTTCACTGTTAACGCACCAGCCTCAATTACGGCTTCCACGACTTCGCAGAGATAACTTATATCGGTACGCGTCGCGTCCATCGGAGAGAATTCAACATCATCTAAAAAGCTCTTCGCAAACTGCACCATCTGCACAGAGCGTGTTAACGCCTCTTCACGGTTGACGCGGAACTGGTATTTTAAATGAATGTCGGAGGTGGAATGAAAAGTATGGATCCTCTTTTTCGGAGTATCTTTTACCGCTTCCCATGCACGTTTAATGTCCTCTTCTTTCGCCCTTGCGAGACTGCAGATTATCGGGCCCTCTACCTCACCGCCGATAGTCCTGATTGCCTCAAAATCCCCCGGAGAGGCGATTGCAAAACCTGCCTCGATAATATCAACGCCAAGGCGTGCCAGCTGTTTGGCCACCTGAAGCTTTTCTCCTATATTCATGGACGCGCCAGGGGACTGTTCGCCGTCTCTGAGCGTTGTGTCAAAAATCTTTATTGTCCTCATGGCAGAATTTCCCTGACCTTACTTTTTTTATAGCTGATATACGTTCCCTCTATGATTCCCCAGAATACGTAGATAACCGCAAAGAGAAAGATCACGATTTCAGGATACATAAAAATGAGAACAAATGCCACTACAATAACAACGAGCAGCCAGAACGGTTTCCTTCTTTTAAAGTCAATTTCCTTGAGACCATGGAAGCGTAATGTGCTCACCATCAGGACTGCGAGTAAATACGGCAGAAAGAGGACCAGATAGTTTCTCCCTTGCAGCGAACCCCATACGTCGCTATAGAATAACACGAGGGAGGCAACCACGGTGCCGGCTCCGGGTATCGGCAGTCCGGTAAAGGCCTTGCTCTCCGTGGACCCCATTTGTACATTGTATCTTGCGAGTCTCAGGGCTCCGCAGCCTACATAGAGAAACGCCGCTCCCCATCCGACCCTGCCGAAGTTATGCAGTCCCCCCCAGCTGTAAATGAGGACCGCAGGCGCAACGCCGAACGCCACGAGATCAGAGAGCGAATCGAGTTCAACCCCGAATTTGGTTGTGCTGTTTGTCAATCTGGCGACCCAGCCGTCGAGTCCGTCAAATATATTTGCAATCATTATCGCCCATGCAGCGTACACANNATGATTTACCCATTACGCCTAACACCGTTTCTCCGGCCTTTACTTTATCGTTTAATTTTACCTTAACTACAACATCTAATGGCAAGAAGATATCGAGTCGTGAGCTGAATTTTATCATGCCGTATCGTTGTCCCTGTGTGAGGACTTCTCCGGGTTTTACCCTGCACACGGCGCGCCGTGCGACATAACCGGCTATCTGCTTGATTACTATATTGCCGTGGGCAGTTTCGTAGAGCATGGTGATATGCTCGTTATATTTAGCCGCATCATCCTTGAATGCGGAAATGAATTTCCCGGGGAAATGTTTGACGTCTCTGACAATTCCGTCCGAGGGCACCCTGTTAACGTGTACATTCAGAGGCGACATGAAGATACTGATCTTCCGTCTGTTTTCATTAAGCATCTCATCTTCATATGCCTCTGAAATGAGTATGATCTTCCCGTCTGCAGGAGCAGTAAACGCGTTCATGTCCAGAGGGGCGGTTCTTTCAGGATCCCTGAAAAAATAAAACATGAACAGCGTCAGTATCAGCGCAACCACTGTCGTATAATTAAATTTTAAAATTGCCGAGAGTATGGTTATCGCGGAGAAGAAAATGATAAAGGGATACCCTTCTTTAGCGAATTGGAACATTGTATCAGTACACAGTAGTCAGGAGAGGATTGTCCCTGTATTCTGTCTCCTGTTCACTGTATTCTCTGTCCTTTCCTCATGCCTTTGACTTGTCCACGAGCTTGCCTTTTTTGAGCCAGGGCATCATGGCCCTGAGTTTTGCGCCGACTTCCTCTATTGAATGCTGTTCACCTCTTTTGGTGAGGGCGTTGAAGACAGGCTTGTTTGCCTTGCATTCGAGGATCCATTCCCTGGCGAATTCGCCTGACTGGATTTCGTTGAGGATCTTTTTCATCTCTTTTTTTGTTTCCGCCGTAATGACTCTCGGGCCCCTTGTCAGATCGCCGAACTGGGCGGTGTTGCTTATGGAATAACGCATGTTGGATATGCCGCCTTCATAAAGGAGGTCAACGATAAGTTTGGTCTCATGGAGGCACTCAAAGTAGGCCATTTCGGGCGCATAGCCTGCCTCAACGAGTGTTTCATATCCCGCTGTTATAAGTGCGGTCAGCCCTCCGCACAGGACAACCTGCTCACCGAAGAGGTCGGTTTCCGTTTCCTCCCGGAACGAGGTCTCAATGATTCCTGCTCTTCCTCCTCCTATCGCAGATGCATAGGCAAGGGCAATCTCTTTTGTCTTCCTTGACGGGTCCTGATGTATGGCGATCAGACACGGGATCCCACTTCCTTTGATATATTCTGATCTCACGAGATGTCCCGGTCCTTTAGGGGCAACCATGAAGACATTGGCATCGGCAGGAGGAACAATCTGACCGAAGTGTATATTAAACCCGTGAGCAAATCCTATAGACACCCCCTTTTTAATGTGAGGTGCTATTTCAGCTTTATAAATGTCTGACTGATACTCATCCGGAAGCAGTATCATAATAATGTCCGCCCCCTTCACAGCCTCGGAGGCGGTAGCAACTTTGAAACCTGCTTTCTCGGCCTTTTTCCAGTTTTCTCCTTTTGTCTCGCCGACGACAACATTCACGCCGCTTTCCTTTAAATTATTAGCATGGGCATGACCCTGGCTGCCGTACCCGATGATGCATACTGTTTTGTCTTTCAACGCTCCCTTTTTGACATCTTTATCGTAGTAGATTTTCATAATGCCTCCATGACTATTAAGTTTCTTTCTTAAATTAGAATCCCGGTCTCGTACAGACCCTGAAATAATATCAGATTCAAAGGGTTTTTGGAAAGTATATCTCCTCTAACGGATATTAATTTTCAGAATAGATTATTGAATGTTAGCAGTTCAATACGCGCATGCAATTGTTAAATTTATTTAAAGTAAATTGAGAATTCATGTGTACGATCTTTCAGCACGATGACACGATTTTGATTTCCTGCCTCTTCCTATCAAACAATACATTGATTCAAAGTGGTATGCTCGATGATAATGCTCCGGTCTTTCCCCATGTATTTGAAACTATTTTAATATAAAGTTCTCGAGTGTGACCGTTCCATTGCTGATTATTACTGATCCATTAATTACTGTAGCTCCGCTATGTGTTGAATAATCGCACGTATACCCACCCTTCAGAGATAATGAGTTATCAGAATTGATCACAAGGTCTTCATCAAATATATCGGACAGACTCTGTATTGTCGAATCTCCTCGAGTCGCATCATGCGCCGCCTGGAGCGTTACAAAATATTCAGGCGGAGCACCTTCAATTCTTACAGGAAGATTTGGACATAACGTAAAGATGATATCAGCATCCATTGCGGCTGCCCAGTTCCCTGCATACGGCCAGCCACCACTTCCGTGAAATGATTCCTCAGTGATTGTTAATGTTGCATCATACGCGCCGTACTGTAAAAACACTCCTCCAACAGGAAGGCGTTCCCATTCCCCGAATATGCTCACTGTCTGCGACGGATAATCGTCTCCTCCTGTATCGTCATAGGCGTGTGAGAGGTCAGCATCAAAGGTGACTGTCTTTAGAGGGCCATCAGAAACGGTTCTTCCCCACTGCGTTGTTTTCCACAATACATGATAACTGCTGTCAGTGTTAAAATTAAGGGTAACTGCTCCTGTTTCATCTGTACTAAAGTAATCAAAAACAAGGTACCCGGTATATCGATATTTCAAGCCGGTAGGACTCGAGGGATCAGGAGTATCCCGTCTTGAAAAATAGATAGTATCGTTGGGATTTGGAGAGGAACCGTCTCCTTTGCTATTGAGATTCTGCCCATTACCCCATGCGGTTCCATTCCACTCTTCCTGCCACCAGCGCCCAGCCAGGCCCACGTGCTCATTATCAGTGCTTCCCGGAAAGCCGGCGAGTTTCAATTGATATGAGAAATTTGGCTTAAGATTGAACGCATGTAAAGTACCGTGCAGGGTATTCCCCGCATCATTGTATGTCACTTCGACAATTGCCTGCCTGTAATCATAGTTATCCCGGTAAGATACACGATAAAGCTGATCAGCCCCATCTAACCACCGGAACTTACCTGCAGGCGGACTTAAGCTGGAATCTATATCATTCAGATAGATTGTGGCTCCTATTGCATCTTTTTGAAATGCAAGAGTGGAAATTAATATTATTATCATGTAGAGAAGACTTAATTTTAGATTTAGTCTCATTTTCATATAGTTATTAAAGTTGGAGAATATATATTCGGTAATAACCCAATACGTGTCTGATCTTATTCAATTTTTATCACATATATCTNNATAATTCGGATGAGGTAACAGTTTGATGGCTAGGGATAGAAAGTAAGCAACATTAGATCGATCAGGATACCTTGACGCGCTATCAGAATTATTTGCAATGTCTTCCCCTCTAATAAAATCAAGAAATATATCCGATAACATAAATAGTAAATAGTATGGAGAAGTATAATGAGAAATAATGACGAGATGGATTTGGCAATTAAATACGCTCTTCGTTTTGGAGAGATTGCAGTAAGGCAAGGATTTATCAGCAGACAACAATTAAGGGAATCATTAGAGGAACAGGTATCCAATAAATCCTATCTAAGACTGAGACCCCGTAAACTTATCGGAGAGATTCTTTTTGAGCAAGGATGGATGAATCAAAATCAAATAGAGATAGTTTTACAAGAGATAGCCAACAATAGACGCTAACATGCTAATACATCCAAATACTTTTCCGAGATAATTACAAAGAGGTTGCTGACCATGTTCAGGGGACATGGCTGAAGTTAAAAGGCAAGTTTTCAAGGTCACCTAAGGAATCTGCTACTGGATATAGTCGTACGGGCTATTCACGATTTCAATCGGGAATCCTCAAGTATTGTTCCCTACAAAACGATGGACTNNAGGGAAAATCTCTATAACATCATGTTATGTTCAGAACTGATGACCGTCGCAACGAATTGATAATACATATTATCTTCAGTGAGGGTAAAGATCAAAGATTAACGATAAATCAGATTTATCAATAATCTAAAATGATTTTAAAATGAGGATAATCTCCTACGAATCAATAATTCTAATTGATGCTAATATTGCTGATTGAGTATAATGAACTTCATGCTCATCAAGCAGGCTTCACAACACATTATGAACTAAATGTTAACGTGATTTTCAAGAATAATGAAAAATACAATAAATATTGCCGACTCATCAGTTTTAAGTTAAAATAAAATCAGGCAATTGCTTATCATTTAGCACTTTTTCGGGTAATTATAAAATTTAGATACAAATTTACAATATAGTTTCCATTTAAATAACTTCTTATTTTTATAAAACTCTTTCTTGAATACCCCGTGGCTTATCACGGGGCGTTTCACTTCTATTTTTTCCTGGTGGGATGAAATGTTTTTGAAAATTTCAGGGAGGTACATGGGGCTAATGTATGATGAGGTTAAGCAGTGTACTCGTTCGATTATTAAGCAGATGCTTGATTTGTTACTCGTGCCCCCTTTTAAAGGAATATGAAGAAAAAGATTGGGCTTGTAATTAGCCTGGGAGTGAGCGGCTTAGCCATTTATTGGCTTATCCAGAGCGTTAGCTTGCCAGATGTCGTATATGCATTAAAACAGATTGATTATTTCTGGTTGATCTCTTCAGCATTGATTTATATGGTTAGTTTTTTGCCAAGAGGACTAAGGTGGCAATTAATGCTTTCGACGGTTAAAAAAGTTTCTGTAACAGATTCAACCCAGGTTGTGGTTCTGGGATATACAGCCAACAACCTTCTTCCCTTTCGTCTGGGAGAGATCGTAAGGGCTTATATTATGGGCAAAAAGAACGACATATCAAAAATTACATGCATAGGTTCAATAGCTACTGAACGAGTTATTGACGGAACTGTTATTGTCTGTCTTCTAGGGTTATCAATGCTATCCTTGACATCAGCAATCCACCAGTCTGAAGTTTTAAAACAAATTCTTTTGGCAGGAGGAGTCATTTTCTCATCATCTGTTTGTTTATTGATTCTGGCTTTCATCTATTCTGAGAAAATCCTGGAGATATGGAAGAAACATTTTGGACTAACTGGAATTACCCTTATAGAGAAAATCATTCATTCAATCAGTTTTATACGCGATAAGAAAATACTCCTCCAGATCGTTTTACTGAGTGTCTCTGTCTGGTTGATTGAAGGAGCGGTGCTTGTTATAATTTTATGGGCTATGGGTTTTAGTAATTTTTTTTCTGCTGGATACTTCTGCCTCGCAATTATCAATCTGGGGATTCTCTTGCCTTCCGCTCCCGGATATGTTGGTGTATTTCAGGCTGCATCGGTCTTTGCTTTTCTTGCGCTTGGATATAGCGAGTCAGCGGGTTTAGCCTACGGTTTATTAGTACATTTTGTTCAGTATGTACCCATTACTGTAACAGGTGCCATAATCTTTATACGCTATGGATACAGTTTCAAGGTATTTTATAAAACCATATCAGACACAACATAAAAGATAGGTAAAATCAAGATTCCGGGAGGCAGTATCACAGACCTCTCTGAGACAATGATGTACGAATCGCAGGAGATGATAAAGAAGGCAGGGAATTAGTAGCGCAGTATAGTAATGGCAATCATTTCTCGCTTTATAAGATGATGTATAAAGATAAGTGGCAATCAATAGAAGCCCCCATAATTAAGAATGCTATCGTTTTTCGAATGTGTTAACGGTCATTGTGTGACACAACACAATAGCCCATTGATAGCCTTTAGCCAGACTTTTCAACCTAAAAGTACTACGTTAAGTGTGGTACAATGATGTGGGGCAGGTCACCCTGTTGAAAATTTTAATGTGTCATGAATGGAAAAATATTCATTCATTAGAGTTTAATAATACTGCATCCAAGGGGTTAAGATGAATATCTCTTCACCGATGATAAAGAAGAGTCACCTGCTTTTTATATTTTTTTTGTTCTCTATTCTTGGATCGCTTTTATATTCTCATGAGTGGAATTCCGAGTTTCACTGGGATGACTACCATCTAATCAGACCTTATTCAAATCAAGAGCTCATTCAGGTGTGGAGTGGCAGCTGGGACCCGGATCAAATGGAAACCCCTGGGTTTCGTCCTCTTACAACATATTTCAATCACTTTCGCTATATGCTCTTTGGTGAGTATGTCTATGCGCATCGTCTTTTTCTTATTTTTTTAAATGCCCTGATGTCGGTTCTGTTTGTGCTCTTAATGGTTGAGTTGTCTTTTCCCTGGCTGGAAGGCTTTTTGGGTGGACTGCTTTATCTTGTATCTCCTTTAAATTTTTATCACATTGCCTGGCTAACGGACGGGATTCATCTTTTTGCGGCCATTCTGGGATTTTTAGGTATTTTCTTTGCTCTCAAAGCCGCTCACAAGGAGAACTTTCATTGGTATTTCATTCTCTCTCATTTCTTTGGTTTAGCAGCTCTCCTTAGTCGTCCGGAAAACGTTTCTTTGTATTTAATTTCTCTCATGGCCCCATTTTTCTTCACACAAATCAAAAAGCCACTCAGAGAATATATAAAATCGCCGCTGTTTTGTCACGCAGTCGCAGGATTTGTTTTCATTGGTGTTTTTCTCATATACCGGAAAATGGTTATTCCCGAGTCGATCAGTCCATTTGCCGGGATGGAGGTGATTCCGGCATTTGCAAACAACTTTTTCAAATTACTCCTGGCGTCTGTGAATTTATTGGCCTTGATAAAAAACTCGCATCTTATTATGAGTGTTCTCATCCTAGCGGGGATTACAGGTTATGGGATTTTTCTTGGGCGAAAGGGAAATTTGAAAGGGCTGTTGTTCCTGTTCTTTTCGCTCATTATCTGTCTTCTTCCCATCAGTCTTTTTTACCGAACTAATTTACTCCTTAACCCGACCTTATTTGCAATGGGGATTTTTTCTTTCAGCTTAGTCAAAATTTTCCGTCATATGCCAAGAATCATAAAAACCATTGGAATCGTCGCATTTGTATTCGTGCTGGGAATAATGGCTCGAGAAAACTATCTTTACCAAGAGAATCTGCATCCATCAAGTTTGCTTCACCTTTCCCGAAAGGGAGAAATGCTTTTTTACTGGGAAACAGCAACCATTCCTCAAATGCG
>DKBK01000133.1:0-1256 GCA_002451135.1 Nitrospiraceae bacterium UBA6902 | reverse complement strand
ATCAAATTATTGTGATGTGTCAATAAGTCTTCAATAGTTAGACTACTTACCGGTTATTGGTAAGAGGGTAAGTCAGCGGGATATAGCATTACTCAATTTCATTGATAATACAGATTTATGGTTCGTAGGAAGACCGAGCGTAAATCATTAATGGTTAAACAGTGAGAGTGATCAGCCCAGGCTCACGCTTTCAATCGGCAATCAGCAAATTTTGTTCCCTTTAGAACACTGGGTTTTACCGACTACTCAATAATGCTTGGGGCGAGGAAAATTCTCTGTATCATCATGGTATCTTCGGAACTGATGACGGTTGCTGGTTGATGAATTAACCTGCTAAGCTTCAGTCCAATTTCAATCTACAAATGAAAATTTACGATAGAAAGTGAGTATATAGATTAAAAGATTATGGCGGATGAATTACTTTCAGTTCCACCATTTTTTCAAATAGTTAGAGAGATATGGAATATGGAACTGTTTTTCATTCTTAAGACTTTCTACTAATTCTAAATAGTCTTGGGGCGGCCTCGATAGCTCAATACCTATACTGTTACAAGATGAATCAGGCAAGAGGTTTCTCCATACAATATTGCTAATCTTAACAGGGATATACAAAACATTTTTTTTATGAGGAATAAATATTTCAATTAATGAGTCGAGAGGGAAATACATAGTCTTTGTACTGATAAGCATCCCTTTTTCCGAGAGATTTTTTATAGTTCCAAAGTATCGATTTTTCCAAATGAGCGGATTCCACAGCAAATATCTTATTTTTATATTTGCGGGTATTCTCTTATAAGTTCTTTTTTCCATATCCATATGCTATTAGTCAGAGCAACGTGCATTTATAAACTACTCATCTATTGGCTTCTTGTTAAAGCATAAACGTAGCTCACAGGATTTTAAATGATTTAAATCATACAAACCCTATGAACTAATTATTTGATATTTTGAAATGTTGTATTTTAAGACAAATTATCAATGCTTGGATAACAGAAAAATTTAAAATTACACTTTCTTTAACTTACTATGGTATTGATGTAATTTTACCCACTAATTGCATCCACCACGCATGAAGTCCGGTAACCTTGTAAATTGCCAAAAATGTAATTATCAGCAAAGTCGATTTAATTATCTCTTGAATCCCACCATAAACTTTGACTCTGAATACTTCAGATTTCTTCCTTTTTACAAGTGTCTTTTCGTCTTTAACAACTTTAGCGCCTTCTTCATAATTGAGTCTGAGAAGTTCTTTTTGC
>DKBK01000018.1 GCA_002451135.1 Nitrospiraceae bacterium UBA6902 | reverse complement strand
AATATTCCACGGAAGATATATATGGGTAATTCTCGAATCTGATCCCATGAAAAACTGAAAAATCTACCTCCTACTTAATTATCAATGAGGGCTTAATCATTGATAATTTATTGATTAACGGCACATAGTGAGCATAAAAAAGGATCTGAGATAACCCAGACCCTTTTAGAAGTTTAGTTTAATTAAAACTTACTTTTTTCTTTTTAAAAATCTTCTTCCTGCCAAAAGTGTTCCACCTGTAATAAAAAGAAGAGAGCTTATCGGTTCAGGAGCAACAGGCACAAACGGAGGATTGCCTGCATTAGGACGCTTAATAAAATGAGAATAGCCGGGATTGTCCGGATCTGGCCCCCAGGATTTTGGCCCTCTACCAGGGAAAGATACAGGCTTATTACTGATAGACGAATTATTGAAATTATTTTCTGTGTTACCATTAGCAATTCCCAGGACATAATTTGAAATGTCCTTTCCGATAGTTGAGTCAGAATAAGAAGGATCATAAAAAGGATGTGAGAAGGTGCGTTGATTCTTCAGGTCGGCAATATCAACACTATCTCCTCGTAAACCGGCATAAACGGAAGATGTTAATAGAAACAGGATTGCTGATACTAATAACAATGTTCTTTTAAACATGAAATAACACTCCTTTGTTATTTAAAAAGTTGATCTTATATAATTCACACGTCTGATAATTTCTGCTGCAGAAATAGACCGCTTTCTCTATATCTTGACTGCCCATTCTAACGCAATAACAATCTTCCAAAAGATCCTGAACTAGAGGACAGATATTTTTTGTCTTTTGTTTAAGCATAGTTTCCTCTCTTAGGTGTAAATTATTGATATAAATTTACAAAGCATGTAATATCAATTATCATGCTAGAAGATTAACCGGTTGTTATAATTCCTATTTAGCTTTATTTAATAAGAGGTTATGATGTGGGAGTGTATAAGAAAGTTGCCAAAATAAAGAGTTTAACGGGATATTGGCACTGTAGCAGGGTGTGACATGAGTGTGTCATGTTACAGTAAGTTAATTTACACTATAAATGCTTCTTGATTGTGGTAGTAAAGATTTTTAAAAGATACGTCTGATAGTGGACATTATTCTCACAACATGATTTATGGAATATAAGCTGGTGTAATGACTATTTCCATGGAACCTGCAAAATCGTTGATAAATGCGAACAACTAAGCATCTATGATGCTGTATTGACTAAATATCTTCATAGGACAATGAATAAAATCGTCTGCTTACTGAAAATATATGTCCGCAATCTGCAAATCTGATCCTGCTAAAAACTGATAGTTTTACCTGCAAGTCAATATGATGATGGAATGTGGAAATTAAGAATTACAAGTTGAAGCCAGCGTTGCGAATCAGCGGCCGGGACGAAGCCCCGGTCTGCCGGACTTGTCGGCTGGATTGAAGCTCAGTCCCAATCAGCATAAAAAGACTGGTCTGCTAGAACGTCCATGTTGCGCCGACAGAGAATAAGTTGAGCAAGCTGAAGGTGTAGACCTCGTCATTGTCCGCGCCTCCCTCAATAATCCGGTAGCCAATGTGAAGCCCCAGGCTGTCTGAGGCCCGGTACTTAAGGGCGAGTAGGACATCCTCAGCTCGTCCCCGGGATGAGGCCAGCACGTCTCCATTCATGACTAAAAGGAAACGCTCGTCCGGCATCCATTCCACATTGAAGTTGATGAGCGGAACCAAACCGATGTCTGAATTGCTGGCGCTCTGCCCTCCGCCTTCCAGGCGTATTTCCGCATCGCGTACGAATGCAGTCAGCCCCACGCCAGCCTTCAGTTGGGATGCACGGTGAAAGTCATACCGATATGTCAGGCGGTACGAGTCGAACCGATATTCCGCGTTCAAATGTGTACCTGCGCGGAAGGTTGCATCATCAAATGTCACGTCCTTGTCAACGCTTCCATCCGCCTCAACACGGATTGGTGCAACGGTAAATGCCATACTGTGCTTCTCGCTGAAAGCATAGGTGATACGGCCGCGGATGTAGGCTGCTGGATCAGAATCGAGGTCATCGGTCAGCGAGATTTTTGTCCCTGTGTCGCCGGGTATGCGGACATTGTTGTAATAGGGAAAGACACCACCGCCCTCGAGGTCGATAGTGACCCTTCCGACAACGATTGACGGGAATCCAATGAGAGCTGCAATTATGATTGCGAATCTAACGTGTGTTTTCATACTATTTCTCCTCGCCCCAACGATATATACTGCAAGTCTTTGCGGTACAAAAAACCCGTAACAAGCTGATAAGAAATTATAAGCGTCCCTATGGCGTTTGTCACGAAAAAATAATGCTCAAGTCTGACCCAGGCGCTCTTATTTACGCCCTGATTGAAGGGCCTTCACTCCTCTTTCTCACCACTTCCGCCGAATTCCTCCCGCATGGTTGAGGTGTCCCAGCCTGCGTCATGGTGTTCCTCTGCATCGCGAAGCTCGGAAAGCAGGAGCTGTTCGAGGTCATCAATCCGCTGGCGGGCGTGGCTGATATATGTCTTATGGTCATGGCGGAGGTTGCGGAGCGCGTTGACCGACTCTTCGTCATGGTATCTGAATGTCTTCATCGCGCGATGTGCCTGATGTGAACGGAAACCAAGATCCCGCAGCACGTCAATGCCGGCCCTCAGAGAAGTATCAAGCGTTTCCCTGTATACGTGGTCTACGCCGGCATCAAGGAGCTCATATGCCTGAGACCTGCCTGCAGCACGGGCGAATATGCGTAAATGAGGGAAGTGCTTCTTAGTAATATGGACGATCTCAAGTATCTTTTTATAATCATCTATCGCCAGGACCAGCAGCTTTGCCTTTTCCGCTCCTGCTGCATGCAGAAGGTCATGGCGGGCAGCATTGCCGTAAAAGACCTTAAGGCCGAGCTTGCGAAGAAGTTCCACTTTATCGGAATCAACATCCAGCACCGTAATGCCGACCCCGTTTGCCCTCAGCAGGCGGCCTATGATGCTTCCGAAACTGCCGAAGCCTGCTATGATGACCGGATTTGCCTCATCAATGCTGTCCGCTTCCCCGCTCTCCTTCTCTTTTGTCCCGAACCTGGGCTGCAAGAGTTTCTCATTTACAAGTAACAGCAGAGGAGTAAGCGCCATTGACAGGGCAACAGAGCCGATAAGCGGGTTTGCCAGCCCGCTGCTCATCACATTATTCTGCACAGCAAAGGAAAAGAGCACAAAGGCGAATTCACCTCCCTGCGCCAGTGCGAATGCGAAAAGCACATTCTGGTCAGTCCCCATTTTAAACACCCTCCCTAAAATGAGAAGGATAACTAGTTTGATAAAAATGAGCCCGCCTACCAGCAGTCCGGTAAGTCCGGCGTTTGCGGAGATGATCCCGAAATCAATTGAGGCGCCGACGGAAATAAAAAACAGTCCCAGGAGAAGCCCCTTAAAGGGCTCAATGTCCCCCTCAAGCTCGTGCCGGTACTCACTGTTTGCAAGGACGACCCCGGCCAAAAACGTGCCAAGGGCCGGGCTGAGTCCGACCTTTGACATTAGAAGCGCGATGCCTATTACCAATAGCAGGGCCGTTGCGGTAAAGAGCTCCCTGATCCTCGTTCTTGCAACAGACCTGAAAAAAGGCCGCACAAGGTATAATCCACTGATAATAATGGCAGCGATGACTACTGCAACTGCAATGGCATGTCCCCAGCCGGGAAGGCCTTCCACCCAGGACGTGCCCTGGTGGGCAGAAGCTGAATCTGCGGGGCTCCCTGCTGTGCTTACAGCAAGTAGAGGTAATACAGCAAACATCGGTATCACAGCAATGTCCTGGAAGAGCAGCACGGAAAAGGAACTCTGCCCGGCGTCTGTACTGATAAGGCCTTTCTCATTCAGGGTCTGAAGTACTATCGCGGTGGAAGAAAGAGACAGGATCATGCCGATCGCGAGAGCCGTCTGAAAAGTCAACCCAAGTACAGCCCCTATTGAACTTATCACAGCCGTTGTAATTAATACCTGAAGTCCGCCCATACCGACTATCGGGCCTCTGAGACGCCATAACAGGGAAGGCTGAAGTTCCAGTCCTATGAGAAAGAGCATCATTACCACTCCGAACTCGGCAAAGTGCATGACGTCCTGTCCTTCTGTGCCGATCAGTTTGAGGCCGAAGGGGCCGATTATAAAACCGGCAATGAGATAGCCGAGGACCGACCCGAGGCCCATGCGTTTTGCGACAGGCACAGAGATGACTGCCGCGGCAAGATACACGAACGCCTGAAAAAAGAACCCTTCGCCGTGCATATTATTCCTCCTGCTCTGTGAGGATATGGTCTGTATCTGAATTGAGTTTCGTTAGAGTACGCGCCAGTTCGAGGTCTATGGTCCCGTCCCTGAGGCCTGTTACTATCTTCCTATAGTCTTCTCCATGACGGGATATCTCCTCTTTTGTTATGGTGTGAGTGCCGTGGACAACAAAGGGGGGCAGATAATCCATCCCGCACACACGGGCAGTCTGCGCGATCGGATATAAAAATTCACCCATCGTATGCCTGTTATATCCCTTTTCCTGATACAGCGATTCCCTGCCCCCGGTGGAGATTACGCTCAGCAGTTTTTTCCCCTTCAGGGCCATCCCTTTTTTTCCGTACGCCCACATATGTTCGAGTACGAGGTCCATCCATTCTTTCAGGAGCGCGGGGACACTGAACCAGAACAGGGGATGGTGAAACACGATGATGTCATGTTTTACCAGCAACTGCTGTTCACGTGCCACATGAATGTGAAAATCCGGGTACTCCTCATAAAGATCGTGGAAGGTGACTCCCTCAATGTCCCTGACGTAGCGGATCAGCTGTTTATTGACCCGCGACTTCTGAAGCGCGGGGTGGGCAAAGAGGATGAAGATGCTGTTCTTGTATATGTTCATGATTATCGCAATGTTAATTATATATCACAATTATTATATCAGGGGAATCATGTCTGCGCGTTTGCGGATCTGATGTCTGATTCCTGTTTCGATACGAATATTCAGCGGTGCAGTTTCTTTGAAGGAATTTTGCGTCGTGTTAGTACAATCCAGTATAAAGAATATACATATTGCTCTACATTCATGGTTAATTCTGTTACAAAGGTTGTTGAAATTGAAGGTTGTAAAATAATTAATACAGTACACCGCTTAAAGCAATAAACAAATAGCGGGGAGACAGAATTAAGTACAGGCCACTATTTCACCAAAGAAAAAAGTCAACATTCTGTCTATTATGGAAATACTGAGACAGATCACCTGATTTTTTTTGTACATATAAAAGGTTTTCTACTTAACTAATTATTACGGATGTATTTTCTCCGGTTCACAAAGCAGTTCAGGATTGACAGCTACCTGTCCGCAATTTCGGCATTGCCAACGGTCATTGTGCACCTTATTGTGACAGAATGAAGGGATCTTGCCACTCTTTGAACCACACCAGTCAGCTTTTTTCCCTTTTCCCTGGATCTTGCATATATTTTTAGGATCAAGCGCTACTGCCCGCAGTTGGCACAGAAGAACGCCGGGCTCTCCTTTGGAACAGGAATATGTTTCTTTTCAGACATGTAACGGCCTCCTCTATTAGTTTGTTGATTTTTTTATGGTTGAACCATATGGAATGCGGGCACTAAATTTCAGCTACGTTTTGGTGTTATATCACTTATTCTATTCATCATGCCGTCATAAAGATTCAATCAATAATGCGACTCTCTCTCAAGAATAAATCAAGTCCATTAGATCAAAATTGAAATCATTGATATATGCGAACAGTCAATGACTTCCAGCCAGCACACAGTTCATT
>DKBK01000005.1 GCA_002451135.1 Nitrospiraceae bacterium UBA6902 | reverse complement strand
CTCAATTTCAATTCCATTCTAATAGTAAAGACATGTCGGTAAAACTACCGTCATGAAGGAGATGAGATTTGAGAATTAACGATGAGAACTGTGACCTTTTGGGGTTTATGTTTGTTTAAACTGTTAATCATTCTTCCCCAAAGGCACACGACTTCTTGATGTTTCACTAATAGTCACCTATTTTGATTCCTCCTGGATTCTGTTGATTATTCGCATAGATGTTGTCGTTAATTCCCTGCCTTCAGCTAATCTGAAGATAGTCAGATAAAGTTTTCATATTAAGCTTGTAATTCGTCATTATATCAGGTATATTTTTTGTAATTATACAGAAACTATCTAATAATATTTAATTGCTATGTTCATTGGAACTGAAAGCGAGGAGGCAATTAAATGCGTAAACGTATAATCACAAAGGGCGATCAGGGTGTCATGCCCCCCGATCAAACCTGGCTGGACTTGGAAAACTTAGCACAGGCAGAGCTCACATCCGAAGACGTGTCACACCCGATCGAGTCGGCATTGAAGCCCAAAGAGGATTCAGGCTGGCGGGCGTCAGAACCCGGTCAGCAGACAGTCCGCCTGCTGTTTGACAAGCCGTTGCGGGTAAGGCGTGTTCGTTTAGTGTTTCACGCAGATGAGCAGGAGCGCACGCATGAGTTCGTGCTGCGGTGGTCCTCAGACGGCGGTCAGTCCTACCGTGAGATTGTGCGCCAGCAGTATAACTTTAGCCTTCCGGACAATATCCGCGAAATAGAAGATTATGCTGTCGATCTTGTTGGGATGACGACGTTAGAGCTAAGCATTATTCCAGATATAAGTGGAGGCAGTGCCCGTGCATCGATTGGTCAAATACGCCTTGCATAATCACTAGGGTTGATCCTGGGCTTAGCGCATAAGTACAGCCAAAGAGGTGGACTGGAACTGCGAATCGCATCCCTCGTGTTCATAATTGACTACCAAGCGCTACCTGAGCAGATAGCTCGCTACACGGTCTCCTTTCCTTACACCGCATCTTTCTATCACACAGAAACATTTCTTCGATCAAATGGTAATCACTCTTATGACCTGCAATTATCGATTTTGAAGGTCCTGCAGATTATTTANNAATCGGTATATTATTGACATTACCTCTGCTCGGAATTCATTCACAAGGAGATAAAGTGTGCGACGATTATTTAGCTCAATTCCCTTCATCCTATGTCATATCCTGAATCGAGAAGTCGTTAAACAAAAGGTTCCCTTTGATTAATTGAAAAGACAATGGATTATATTTTATATAATTAAACAGGGCTGGATTATCAAGACCCCATTTTCAATGATCCCGCTTTATTTATATTCTTTATCAAAATAGACTTCATTAGATTTATCATTTCCTACAATGACTCTTACAGGTGTTGCCATCAGAAGCCTTTCTTCTGCCTTGACCCAGCTGCGGCTATCTATTATATAACCCTCATATGAGACATCTTTTGCACTTGCCATTTTAAATATTAAATATACATGTGTGTCTTTTGNNATGAAATCATCCGGCGTATTCTTAATGGGCAATGAGGGGAAAATAAATCCTTGTGCCGATTTAGGTGCATTCAGGTCAAAATCGAATATAGCAATATTGCCACCAAAAGATATTTCAAAGCCTTTTCGATTAATGTCATACTCTCCGAGACTTCTTTCTAACTCTATGTAATAGTAATTTTCTAACATCTTTTGTCTAATACTTTTGAGCTTATTTAGTTTCTCCTGATATTCGGGAGTTTTCTTAAAGGTATTTTTTTTCAACTCCGTATCGTATTGAGACAGTTTAAAGTAGTCAATAACATCTAAATCATAAATTGCAGTCTGGTTATTCCCTGTTTTTTCAGCATACTGCAGAAGTTGTTTTAAAGAGCTCTTTTCTGCCGTTGAATAATCAGGGACTAATACGACAGAATAAATCAATAAAATAATCATGCTTGAGATAGAGAATATCTTTTTCATTTTATTGTCCTCCTTTTACTCAGACAATTCACACACAGGCAATTTTGCCCGCAGAGTTAAAACAATACAGTTAGTTATTTATCGACTTGTGTTGAGGTAGACTTAAGCACCCTCCTCAGAATGAAGGCTTGATAGGATAAACCTGGATAGTTTTAAATCCTTCTGTGCTGGCAGATCACGTGGGGTCTTAACGTAAGCTTTTTATTATTGGTTACCCACATAAATAATCCTCTCATCAGTTGAACCCTGAACTTGTTGATAGTTGACTATTAGCAATAACAACCACCATAGCCGCAAGTCACGATACCTGCTAATTATTCCCTGCCATGAATCTGTAAATCGATCTGATTATTCCCGGCGATAGGTTATTGGCATAATCTGCATCTTTCATACTGTAAGACATAACTTACAAAATCTTTCAATTCTATCTCTTTCAAAAAGCTTCAAGGGGGAAAACCCCGATTTTTGTCCCTTTTAGACTCACATCCAGAAATCAATCCAGCATTTATCAGACATGAATCTACATAATTAACTTTCACAGATGCGATTTCGCTATAATAAACTCATGAAATTGTTTATTATTGTCTCCATCCTGCTATCGCTCGTTCCCGGATGCGCCCACGTGGTTTCCGACGACTTGAGACGTCAGGTTAATGAAGGAATACCGGTTGCATCACTTTTCGAAAATCCCGAGGATTATAAAGGAGAAATTGTCGTCCTCGGAGGGGCCATCGCAGGTTCCAGAAATACGAATGAGGGAACGTATATAGAGGTCGTTGAAAAGGAGCTTGATTATCAGGGCAGGCCAAAGTACTCCGACGAAACGCATGGGCGATTTATTGTATTACACGACGGCTTTCTTGATACGGCCATTTTTTCGACTGGCAGATATATTACTGTTGCCGGGGAGGTTATCGGGAAAAGAATACAGCCACTGGGAGAAATAAACTATTCATACCTCTTTATTAAAAGCAGAGAGCTTTATTTAGTGCAACCGGGGGAACGATTTCCTGTCCAGTTTGGCATAGGGATATGGCACACTTTTTAGCAGCGTTTAAAGCAGGTACTCGGCAAGGCTTAACCCATATTCTTGTGCATCCAGTGTCTTGACTACGGATCTCACGAATCCACCGGATGAATCCCGGTCGGCGAGGTCAACGACGAATCCGTTCCCCGTGTCTCCTTGGCTGTCGGCAATAATCATAACCCTCGGCCTGTCAGACATAATGTGATTCCCTTCATACACCAGCCCCATTTCACCCGTATCAAGCAAGACAAGTGTCCCCACCGGATAACTACCTACCATATTAACAAAGAATTTTAATAGAACCGGATCGAGATCGATGCCGCTCTTTTCCATCATAAAACCCAGGGTCTTGGCCGGAGACATTGGCATTGTCTTATACACCCTGGATGCAGTCATGGCATCATACCTGTCGGCAATACTAATTATCCTTGAATAAAATGTGAGATCCATGGGCTGTTGAAGTATTGGATATCCGGAGAGATCATAATTTATGTGATGCTGAAAAGAAACAATCGCATTCATAATTGCCGCTTTATCAATTCCCTTTAATCTCAATATCGATATTGCCCCGCGGAAAGGATGCTCGCGCATGATTTCCCACTCTCCCGCGTTTAATTCCGACGGTTTATTTAAGATTTCCTTGGGAATCTCTGTCTTCCCTATATCATGAAATAGCGCAGCAATACCTATGGCGGTAATATGCTTTCTTTTAAGCCCAAGCCTCTGTCCAATCGCAATTGACAAAATGCTTACATTCACCGAATGGTGATATGTATAATCATCATAATCCTTTATTGATGTCATACCGATAAGCAGTTGTTCTTCAGAAAGAAGGGCATCCACCATGGATTCTACTATTCTCTTTGCTTTCTTGATATTTATTTTTTCACCGGCACTAATGCTTTTCATAATCCCTTTAGCAAAAGATACTGCTCCAAAATACGTTTTCTTCACTATTTGACGTTTGTCTAGTTCCTCATCCTGTGTGATCTTTTTCAATTTATCTATTTTTATATGTGTGATATCACTGATCCATTCCTCCATTTCATCAAAAGGCATACCTGATTGAACAGCCTTGATAAAGGCATCAAGGAATATTTTCATATCCTTTATCTCAAGAGGCAATAAAAAGCTCACTGAGCCGAGGTCTCTTTTCCTGAACTCATTTGTGATGAAATCAAAATTTAGAAGATATTCCAGAGGATACCGGATACGCATTTCATTGACATAAAAAAAATCTCCTCTCAGGTCTATCCTGAGAAAACCTTCGGTCTTAATATAAGGATTTATTATGTCCAGCAATTTTATTATCGCTTCAAGGACTGCATCATTTTCAATATTGTGAAAATGTCCATTTCTCAAGACAATAGAAAGCTGATTTATCATCTCCTTGGCCTGAGCCGTAAATTCTCTATCAGATATTTCCATAGTTAATTGCCCCTGAGTATTTCCAATGCCTGAGTACGAAGAAGCGTATTACTGGAATTTTTATACCTTTCTGCAATTTGACGAACATTATCAGCACGCAGCAATCCGAGGTACTGCATTGCCACCGCTCTGGTTTCATTATTTTTTACTCTTTTGAAAAAGACCCTTTTCGTGGCGATCTTAACCAGAAAATCAATAACATCCTTTTCTTTCCATCGGTACAGAACCTGAAATATCTCTTTTTTCTCAGCAAAGCTCTTGTCCCGGAATTGTTTACTGCCAATCTGCTCAAGGATCACTTTTTTCGATAACTCGGTCCCCATTTGTCCAGCCGCCTTGCATGCGGCAATTCTCACTGATGAGACCTCGTCCGACATATGTTCTTTAAGAATATGAAGAACTTCATCAGAGCCCATTTCCCCAAGGGCATGAACAACCTCTTTCCTCACCCTTTTATCATGGTGCCCGGCAATCTTGATAAGATGCTGAACCGACGACTTGTCTCCGATCTGTCTTAAGACATAGACAACATTCCTTACGACATACCACTTTCTGCTATTAAGCCCTTTTGCAACAAGTGCAACATCGTTCCTCCCAACTTCAGTCAAGATACTGAGCACAATTCTTCGTGATGAAATATCATTCATCGTATCAAGAATTGAAATGAAATGAGGAATGGAATTACTATTCAAAAGAGATGAGAATTTCTGCAGGAGTTCTCCGGGAATACCTCCCCGGTTATTAATTACGTCCCCGAATAGTTTTATAAAGGCTGCCGAATTAATATAGTTTTCGATATTTTTCAATAATCCGTGTACTTGTTCATGATATACACATCTCTTCGAGTTCCCGTTAGTATTCGTAAGGACATAATTAACTATTTCCATGTTACCGTTGGTCATTGCATATTCGAGGGTTTGTTCAATCCATCGGCTGATCACTTCATATTCGTCTTTCTTATGTGCAAGATAAAGTATTTCAAAGAGCATGCGGATAAGTGTATGGCTCTTATCCGGCGGGTCGTTTTCTATTTCTTTTGCAATGCGCTGTATATCATCATCGGTAATGGGGATAATGTCCACTTTAGGCGAGCTTTTTATACTAATCGCACTTTCATAGACTTTCATTATTTCAGCGCTACGACTGCTCACACTTTTTGCCTGCTCAACGGCATTCTGTACATACCCTTCGTCCTCAAAAAGGAACGCGTCATCGACGACATACTTAATATGCTGAAAGTCTTCCTCCCATAATAATGTAACAATATCGTCATCGAGCACGTCTTTTTCATAATCCAGAGAGATTATTCTTAAAAACTCATTTATTTCATTCCGAGTAATGCCGTGCGAAAAAGACATTTCTCTCAGTCCATCTTTAAAGAAAAAGAGCGCAAGGCTTTCATCCTTGTCCTTGCTATGGTAAATCACCTCGTCATCAAAATAAATATCGTACTGATTAATTCTGATCTTTATTGTATCGACTTCAAGACAAGAAAACATTTTCGAAATAAAATCATCGACTGTTTTTTCATATATCGGATGATGCACAGGATACATCCGAAGATTCTTCCGTGCCTTGATCAGGGCATTTATCAGATCTTTTGCCTTTTCAATGTTCGTCATATCTGTGAGACAGCAGTCCTTATATTGTTTATATGACTGGAATTTCAAACTCCAGTCAGACACCGATGCATCCCCTTAATGTGAACTCACGTAAAAGGTTACATAATTCTCTTATGTTTTCGGATTTTTCCGCAATTTTCTTTAAACATGGATAGTTACTATTTATGTGAATAAAGCAGTATCCGTTTCCATATCATAAAAGGAGGCGGGAGTGAATAAAAGCAGGGGAATATTCTTTTAAATTAAGACGGTTGCCTTTGACAACGCCGTTCATGATTAAAAAAGTGCGGGCAAAACAGTCAGCATTCAATACATGGATTATCGTATTAGAGAAGGAATAAACAAGAGTCAGAATAAATTATCCAATTCTCAGACAAGAGACATTTTTCTACTTTTTCCTCAGCGCCTCTTCAACTGTCTTGATTGCGCAAAACTCCCCGCACATGCTGCATACGTGGGATTCTGTAGGGGGGACCTCGGCACGCCACTGCCTGACCTTATCAGGATTAAGTGATAAAGCTATCTGACCGTTCCAGTCAAGCGCCTTTCTCCTCCTTGCCATTTCATTATCAAGATCAATCGCGCCTCTTATGCCTTTGGCAATGTCAGCAGCGTGCGCGGCTATCTTTGACGCAATTACCCCTTCTTTTACATCCTCAATGTTCGGCAGCCTTATATGCTCTGCAGGGGTCACATAGCAGAGGAAATCAGCTCCCGCAGCACCTGCGATGGCACCCCCTATGGCCGCAGATATATGATCGTACCCCATTCCGATATCAGTCACAAGCGGACCGAGCACATAAAACGGCGCTCCCTTGCAGATCTCCTTCTGCATTTTAATATTCAGCTCAACCTGATTAAGCGGGACATGGCCCGGGCCTTCAATAATGACCTGCACCCCCTCTTTCATGGCCCGGTCCCTCAATACCCCGAGGGTCAGAAGCTCATCTATCTGCGTCCTGTCCGTTGCATCGGCCAGACATCCGGGACGCGCGCCGTCCCCGAGACTCAGGGTAAGGTCATATTTCTTTGCCATTTCAAGCAATCTGTCGTAATATTCATACAGCGGATTTTCCCTGTCGTTGTATATCATCCATTCCACGAGAAACGCGCCGCCCCGGCTCACTATGTCAAGTATCCGTCCGTCTTCCCTGAGTGTTTCGATAGTCTTCCTTGTAAGACCGCAGTGGACGGTCACAAAATCAACGCCTTCCTCAGCGTGACCTTCAATTGCGGTAAAAAGGTCTTCAACACTCATCTTTGCGATGGATCCTTTTTCCTCAGCCGCCCTTGCCACGGCCTCGTAAATGGGAACAGTACCGACTGATACAGTTGATTTTCTGAGAAGCAGTCTCCTGATGTCCTTGATCGGCCCACCCGTGGAAAGGTCCATGACGGCGTCAGCTCCGTATTTAATCAGGACGTCAAGTTTTTCCATCTCTTCATCAAGCGAGATCCTGTCCCTGGAGGTGCCGATATTGGCGTTTATTTTTGTCTTTAAACCTCTTCCGATCCCAAGCGGTCTGATATCGTGATTCATGTTTCTTGAAATTACGGTAAGACCCTCAGAGATGTCCCTTGAAAGCTGTTCCGGGTCAATGCCTTCGTCAGCGGCAACCTCCCTGACTTCATCGGTAATAATGCCCTGCCTTGCACGTTCAATCCTGGTATGTGTATTCATATTATTCTCCTTAACAAATTTCGTTCAATGTTTATTCCTCAATATATCGATTAATGCCTTTGCCTTCCCCTGGATGTCATCTGCGCCGAATATCCCCGATATCATAGCTACTCCATACGCTCCTGCGTCACGGACATCTCTTATCTTATCGCCTTTGACCCCACCGAGTGCAAACACAGGGACCTTTATCCTGCCGCTCACCTTGTGAAATGCATCCAGACCAAGAGGGGCGCCGTATTTCATTTTAGAAGGCGTCCTGTATACAGGCCCAAGCGTGATAAAGTCAGCCCCGCCCTTTTCCGCCGCCTTTGCCTCATTCAGGGAATGCGTTGAAACCCCGATCAAAAACCGTGATGCATGACGCATGATACGTGATGCGTGCACCGCTTTTCTCACTGCATGGACAGGGATGCTGTTTTGCGTCAAATGCACCCCGTCCGCACCAACGGCAAGCGCAATGTCAAATCTGTCATTGATAAACAGCTTCGCTTTATATTTATTTGTCAACACTCTCATCCTGTACGCCAGATCCAGAAGCTCCCGTGTGGTTATATCCTTTTCCCTCAACTGTACTGCCTTGACGCCGCCTTTCAATGCCAGTTCGACTGCGGTAACGAGCGAAGGGTGGCGGGTTACAAGTGTTCTGTCCGTTATCAAATAAAGTCTGAAATTGATCTTGTCTTTTCCTTTCACTGACCCGTGCCACCTGATAACTGGTCCCTGCCGTTAAAGCATTCCTTCAATAGGGCTGCTCGCTGTGGCATAGAGTTTCCTCTGGATTCTTCCAGCCTTATATGCCAGACGTCCCGCTATCACGCCGTGCTTCATTGCCTTAGCCATGGCAATGGGGTCTTTGGCCCCTGCGATCGCCGTGTTCAGCAGCACTGCGTCACATCCGAGTTCCATGGCAAGCGCTACATCAGAGGCAGTGCCCACCCCGGCATCAACGATAATAGGCACCTTTGCCTGCTCAAGGATGATCTTTATGTTGTATGGATTCCGAATGCCGAGCCCCGAACCGATGGGCGCGGCAAGCGGCATTACCGCGGCAGCGCCTGCATCAACAAGCCTTAAGGCCATTACAGGATCATCATTGATATAGGGGAGGACGATAAAGCCTTCTTTGGCCAGGATCTCGGTGGCCTTTAACGTGGCGCAAGAATCCGGGAAAAGGGTCTTTTCGTCACCGATAACTTCAAGCTTTATAAGGTCCGAAACCCCTGTCTCCCTGGCAAGCCGGGCATATCTCAGGGCATCTTCCATTGTATAACATCCCGCGGTATTGGGAAGGATCTTGTATTTTTTGGGATCGATGTAATCAAGGAGGTTTTCCGACTTGCTGTCAAATATATTCGTCCTTCTTACCGCAACAGTCACCACATCCGCGCCCGACGCCTCAATGGCCTTTCTGGTTTCCTCGAAATCCTTGTACTTTCCGGTCCCGACCCAGAGTCGTGATGTAAACTCAATTCCATTTATTATCAGTTTGTCGTCCATGTCTATCCTCCATATATTGTCTTTCTATCCTCCCCCAACAAAATTAACTATCTCCACCGTATCCATATCATTAAGCGCATGGTTCTCATAATCGCATTTCTTCACTATCTGAAGATTTACCTCAACTGCAACCCGCCCCGGCGCAATCTTCAAAGTTTCAAGAAGTCCTGCTACGGTTAACCCCTCCTCAACTTCTGAGGTATCTCCATTTATCACAACTTTCATTTCATCGATCCCACTTGAAATTTCTCATTATATTAACTTCTCTTTTCTGACTTGTTGCTTAAATATGGATGTCCCTTTCCCCTTTTTCAATAAGCTTAAATTTATCACATATCCCATTACTGCTTTGGGAGATTTCCTGATCCAGCAGCTTCTGCAACAGCTCCTTCAACCTGCCTGTTGCACAGTCCTCTTCGTATTCCTTAAGAGACAATATCGCGTTTTCATGACAGAAGTTTTTTATGAGCGTCTCCTCGGCAAGGTGTTTAAACCTCTCACCGCTTCTGCCTTCCCTGTAACACGCGGTGCAGAGACTCGGCATGAGTCCAAGACTAGCGATCTTCTCTATGACCTCTTCAAGGCTCCTCGTATCACCTATCTCGAACTGTTCAGTGTCACCCTCCTTCATATAGCCCCATGGGCTGGTCTTCGAACCAGCCGATATCTGGGATGCGCCTATGGATAATAATTCATCCCTCAAGACAGCAGGTTCCCTTGTAGAAACCACTACCCCGACATACGGAAGCGCCAGCCGGTAAATGGCCACGATCTTCCTTAGGTCTTCATCTGAAACGCTAAATTTCAGATGGTCCACCATGGTACCCTGCGCCGGCTGGAGTCTCGGAACAGACAGGGTGTGAGGGCCAAAGCCATATTTATTAATGAGCCTCCGGCAATGGGCAATTAAGGCGGCCACATCCCAGCGCCAGTCATAGAGACCGAGCAGCACCCCCATGCCGATGTCTTCGAAACCGGCCTCTATGGCACGGTCCATTACTCCCAGACGCCAGGCATAATCCGCTTTCATGCCGGTCCCGTGCAGATGCCTGTATGACGGGATATGGTATGTCTCCTGAAAGCATTGATAGACCCCGACCCCGGACGCCTTCAGTCTCCTGAAATCCTCAACACGTAACGGGGCAGAGTTGACGTGAAGGATGCGGACACCGGTATTGTCATAAATTGCATTCACAATTCTTTCCAGATAGTCAATGCCGGTGATCTTAGCATGTTCACTCGCAACGAGCAGAAGCCTCTTATATCCTCTGCCTGCAAGCAGAGAAGCCTCCTCAACGGCCTCACCTACCGTCAGTGTCTTTCTTACCGCATCTTTATTTCCCTTTCTGAAGCCGCAATACAGGCAGTCATTCACGCACTCATTTGACAGGTACAGGGGCGCGAACAGCACGATCCTCTTGCCGTATACCTTCTCTTTGACCCTGCCCGCCGCATCACATATCTCAAGCCAAAGCTCTTTATCACTGACATCCAGAAGGGCCGAGACCTCGGTAAGGTTCAGGGTCTGAAGGTCCAGGGCCTTTGAAAGGATATCTCTTATACGGGATAGATCAGGTTTTGTTATCTGTTTCTGCTTCATGTTGCTCCACACAAAAAAACCGCATTCCCCAGCGGACAATTGCCTTAGAGAATACGGTGTAACCTTTGTATGCGTTCCCTTTCCTTCGCTGGTATTACCCAGTTCAGGTTCAGAGGGTCTCCCGGTAATAGGGACTCTCAGGCTATGCCTCCCCTAGGGTAAATAAAGTATACTGTGGATCTCTGCGTCTGTCAAGGTCAGGCACGCAGTTCCGGGATCAATATTCCTGCTCGTCCCCCTGCCGTGAAAATTTCCACATAAATATTTTATCATTACATGTGCGATTATTAGCGATAACACTATCTGTCTTTCTTATTATCATGTCAGACGTACATGCCTCCGGCGTGTTCCCTTTTGATGGGGCTTCCGAATTATTAACCGGAGGCGATATGACTTATACGATCGAGAACAAGGAAACGCTTATCATCCTTGCAAGGGCCTACGATGTAGGGTATAACGAAATTACTGACGCCAACAGAAACATTGATCCGTGGGTGCCTGCGAAAGGGACCAGGGTCCTCATTCCCAATTCATGGCTGCTTCCCGAGGTCCTCGATAAGGGGATTATCATTAACCTTGCGGAAATGAGACTTTATTATTTCTTCTATTTGGACAACCATAAGTATGTGTCGACGTATCCGATCGGGATCGGCAGGCAGGGATTCAATACCCCGGCCGGAACATATCATATTACACTGAAGGTAAAAGACCCTGTCTGGCGTGTTCCGGAAGACATCAGAAAGGAAAAACCTGAACTGCCGGCCTTTGTTCTCCCGGGCACTGATAATCCCCTTGGCAAATACTGGCTGCAGCTTTCAGTCAACGGGTACGGGATTCACGGCACGAACAAGCCTTACGGAATAGGGCGAAGAGTAAGCCATGGCTGTATAAGGCTTTATCCGGAGGACATCGAATTGCTCTCTGTCTTCGTCGAACCGGGAACACCCGTCAAGATCATTGATGAAGCAGTGAAAATCGGCATGCATAACAACAAAGTCTATATTGAAGTACATCGCACGGAAGAAACAGATTCCGCGCTTATTCAGATAGCAGCAGAAAAAATCAGCAGGAAGCGCCTGCTCAAATACGTTGATACAGAATTAATGATACGCGCGATAGAAAGTGCAACAGGGCTTCCCGCTGTAATTTCAAGATAGTTACTTTCTTTGTTTCATCTCAAATGCCTTGACAGCTTTTTCAGCAGCCAGCGCTGCGGTATCGGCTGACATTTCCGCCCTGTTTGCCGCCCTCTCAGCCCTGTCAGCTGCGCTCTCCGCTTTTGATGCCGCGGTCTCGGCTCTTGCTGCCGCGCTTTCCGCTTTACCGGCAGACTGCGCTGCGCTCTGAGCCTCCTGCGACGCCTTGTCAGCAGCAGAGCTTGCGGATGCAGCAGAGGCCTTTGCCTCATTTCCTGCGCTTATCGCACTTTCCATGAGCGCTTTATCCTCGGGTTTTAATGTGTAGGTGCATCCCGCCATGGCTAATACCAAAAGGCATAACGTCACAAGCAATATTCTCATATTCCCCTCCTTTTCATGAAAGATTTTATCTTTTAAAAAAAGATAATTACTATATAAATATACTATTCTTTCCAGTTTTGCAAGTTTTTTTAGTCAATTATCCAGTTACCGGGCTAATTGACTAAAATCGCGTTACCGCCGGAATAATTATCAGCGGCGTATTTATGCATAATCACACTTTCTTTGACCTGACATAATTAAGCAGTCCGCCCGCGAGAATGATTTCCCTTTGCCTGTCAGTCAGGCCATGCTCGGACCTGTGGGTCCTTCCGGTCTTCACTTCTACAAATCTAATTTCACTGGATTCCCTTACCTCCTTCGCGAGGGACGGCAGCTCGATCTCGGCATCCTGATCAATGGAATCATAAACCTCCGGAGAAATGGTAAGCGGCAGTATGCCGAAGTTAATCAGATTGTCTTTATGTATACGCGCAAAGGACTTGGCGAACACCACCTTTATCCCAAGATACATCGGGGCCAGTGCCGCATGCTCCCTGCTTGAGCCCTGCCCGTAGTTCATCCCTCCAAGCAATACCCCTCCGCCTGATGCCTTGGCCCTTGAGGGGAACGCCGGATCCACCTTTGAAAATACATATTCTGAAATTGCAGGGATATTAGACCTTAACGGCAGGATTTTTGCCCCCGCTGGCATGATGTCATCCGTGGTAATATTATCGCCCATCTTCAGTACGACTTTCGCCCTCAGGAACTCCTCAAGCGCCCCTTTTACCGGGAAAGGCTTTATGTTGGGCCCCCTTTCAATAATGACCTTTGAGGGCCTCGGTGAAGGGGGAAGTATCATTGAATCATCTATGACAAATCTCTCCGGGAGAGTAAAACTGAGAGATCCCTTTATCACGTCACGGGGGTCGGTAATCTTTCCCGTAATCGCGGAGACAGCCGCGGTCAACGGGCTGCAAAGGAAAACCTGGTCATTGGCAGTGCCGCTTCTTCCGGGGAAATTCCTGTTAAACGTCCTGAGGGAAACAGTGTCTGTTGCCGGGGACTGTCCCATCCCAATGCAGGGTCCGCAGGAACACTCAAGCACCCTCGCCCCGGCAGAGACGATATCTGTTAACGCTCCGTTTTCAGTGATCATCCTTAGTGCCTGGCGCGAGCCCGGACTTATTGAAAGACTCACCTCAGGGTGCACCTTATGTCCCCTGAGTATCCTGGCTGCAAGCATGAGGTCTGCGTAGGAGGAATTAACGCAGCTGCCGATACATACCTGCCCGACAGGCGTCCCTTCTATATCCCTCACTCGTTTCACATTATCCGGGCTCGACGGAGCTGCAGCGAGCGGCTCAAGCCTGCTCAGGTCAATCACTATCTCTTCATCATACTCTGCCCCGGGATCAGGTTTTAGTTCTATCCAGTCTTTCCCGCGCTTCTGCGCCTTCAAAAAAGCCTTTGTCTGCTCATCCGAAGGGAATAGGGAAGATGTGGCCCCAAGCTCCGCCCCCATGTTTGTTATGGTGGCCCTTTCCGGCACTGTCAGATTTTTCAGGCCTTCACCGGCGTATTCAATGATCTTCCCGACACCGCCCTTGACAGTCATGAGTCTGAGTACCTCGAGAATTATGTCCTTTGCGGCAATCCCCTTGCGGCATTTCTTTTTCAGCGTTACACGCGCAACCCGCGGCATCACCATATAAAAAGGCTCTCCTGCCATTGCCAGCGCCACATTGAGTCCACCCGCGCCTATGGCAAGCATACCCAAAGCCCCTGCATTCGGCGTATGACTGTCCGATCCGAGGAGGGTCTGCCCCGGTTTTGTAAACCGCTCGAGATGTACCTGATGGCAGATGCCATTTCCCGGCTTTGAAAAATATATGCCGTATTTGGCGGCCATGGTCCTCAGAAACCTGTGATCGTCCGCGTTTTCAAAACCGGTTTGAAGCGTATTGTGGTCAACGTAACTGACGGACAACTTGGTTCTGACTTTCGGTATCCCCATGGCCTCAAATTCAAGGTATGCCATTGTGCCCGTCGCGTCCTGGGTCAGTGTCTGATCGATGGAAATGGCGATTTCCGCGCCTGCCTTCATTTCTCCTGATACGAGATGTGAAGATATGAGTTTCCGCGCTGCATTCATGTACAGTCTCCTCTGAAGTAAAATGGAAATAATTCAATTGCAGTAAAGTTTAATGCAAGCCGACGTTTTTTTCAATACAACCATGCCTCGGAACGCAGCTTCGGCAATTCAGGGATACCCGGACCCGTATTTTATGCTTTCACACGTAACTCCTGTCCTGTATAATTAACTTCATATAATCAAAATCATCCAGGAGGAGAAACACATGGACGCTATTGAATGCATCAGAACAAGAAGAAGTATAAGGGGCTTTAAGCCTCAGCCGGTCCCGAAAGAGATCTTACATGAAATACTGGAGACCGCAGTGTGGAGCCCTTCGTACAAGAACAGCCAGCCCTGGGAGGTGATCATTCTCTCCGGAAGGAAAAAAGAGGAACTTTCGGATATGCTTGTCGGGCTGTTTGAAAAGGGTACCCCCACCTGTCCCGACATCCCCGAGCCCACGGTATGGCCTGAGGCAGAAAACGCCAGGATCGCCGACCTTTACAGGAGACGAGCCGAGGCATCCGGGATACGCCTTGATGATCCCGAGCTTCTGAAGAAGGCAAAGATCGCCAATTTCAGGTTCTACAGGGCCCCCCATGCCGTTTATCTTTTCCAGGATGCATCATTGACGCCGTGGTCCCTGTTTGACCTCGGCCTTTTCGCCCAGAGTCTCATGCTTTCCGCGCATGCAAGAGGCATTGGGACAGTGCCACAGGCCTTTGCCACAGATTACGCGCAAGACGTAAAGAGGTTCTTATATATACCGGAAACCAAAAGGCTCATACTCGGCATGTCCATCGGCTACGCAGATCCCGGCTCACCGGCAAACGCCTTCAGGACACACAGAGTGGATATATCAGAAATAGTGAAGTGGGTTGAATAATCCGGCGCTATTGCGGTTATCCACTATTCAAATACCCTGAGAATCTCAAGACCTTCCTGCAGGAAAGACCGGGCGTCTTCCGGCCTTATCAGCTTTCCATTTCTGTAATAAAGCAGTCTCCCGCCTTTAACCTCAACAGTCAGTCCCTTATGATTTTCAAAAAATGAAAGGACCGTGTCCGAGAACACCATCTTCACGGTCTCCTCATTTTCACTTCTCAACGCATACTCTTCTGTAAAACCTCTTCGGGAAGGAAAATCTATGTCCTTTTTTTTACTAAGGATACCAAAGACCCTTCGGAATATATCTTTTGGATACATTTCAAAGGCAGGCAGACTGAACCTGGGTGACTCCATGATCACGACCGTCTGAGTACGCGTACTGGCAGACTGGCCTGCGCCGGTTGTAGAGTGGTAATCACACATCATCACATGGACCCCTTCCGCTTCTCCCCTTATGATATTGCTCACCTTTTTTTCCGAATCATCAGAAAAAAGCAGGAAGTCTCTGAACTCTTCATACGCATTGATATCAGCCTTTCTGGAAAAACCCAGACCCCTTTGACGGGCAAACCTTTGCAGGCCCTCACCGCGCATTTTTCCATACCTGTACGCAGCAAGAGACACAATAATTATAATTGCCGCTATCCAGGCGACAAGTGATAAATCCATGACCCTCCATTTCATAAAGGATTTATCCTGATTATATGACACATCAGATACATTATCCAGAGGGAACTTATGTTGTGGCCGGAATTCTCGTAATGCCGTAAATGTGGGTTTACCATTACAGACTTTTTCTCCTAAAAAAAATTGCTCCATGTTATTATAAGGCCCAAGTTCGGAAGTTCTTGCAACGGGAAAGGCCGCAACGATCTTTACTATTGCGGGTTTTTTGGTGCACGCGCTTATTCTGATACTTAATATGCAAACAAGGAGGTAACACAGGATGCCCAGCGGAACAGTAAAATGGTTCAATGAATCCAAGGGATTCGGGTTCATATCAGGCGAGGACGGAAGTGATGTATTCGTTCACTATTCATCTATCAAAGGTGATGGATACAAGTCTCTTGCCGAATTTGATTCAGTGAGCTTCGATATTGAAGCAGGGCCGAAAGGTCCCAAGGCAGTGAATGTTGTAAAATTGTAGAAATTCATAAGTGAACCGTTCACGCGCGTCGAACGGTTCACTTATTCCTTCCTGTAACTGTTCTTCGTGCCACGTTGTCTGGGAATAACCGTGTCTCTCTATTCCCCCACCGGTTTAATTCCCTCTGTGGTTATGCCTTTAATGGTGAATGACCGGTCGTTCAGAAAACTGGTGAATATGACGGTAAAAGCTATTGCTGCCCCGGCCATCAGTTCTTTTTCATTATACAGATCCTTCAATCTGATCTTCAGCTGCGCCTTGTTCTCAAAATCAAAATAGTTCTTGAAAAGACCGTCCAGGCGGTGATGCCCCCCCACATTGATGCTCCGGATACCGCCTTTGTTGCAGTAGTCCATGACACTCATCAGGATGTCCTTCTGTTTTTGGAGATCCCGCATATGAAATGCGAAAATGTGGAGCATGATATTTTGAGCCTCGTTGATGCTGGAGACGGCCAGAGAATCAAAAAGGCGTCCGGCCGCTTCATCAAGCGCAATATTTTCATGCCGCAGCAGGGACAGAAACACCGAGTTTTTAAACAGCTCATAGAGCCTGACCGCGCCGTTTATTTTACGTTCCGTGTGATGAGAGCTCTTCGCGAACGGCCCCGCATATGTATTTGTATACAGGGCCTCAAATATGACCTGGTAACAGTCAACGCCGGGGATATCCTCATAAAGGTCCATCCTCAGATCAAGCGTATTATCCAGTCTGTCCGCAAGCTTGACCTTGATGATTTCAGGAGTGGCCCTTGCCTGAGTAATGAGACTGCTTAAATATTCGTTGTACGGCTCATTCCTGTCCCTGGTCAGAAAATGGATCCTTTCATTGAGATACCAGTTTTCTATGCTGTCGATTTTCTTTATGAGCCCCTGATATATGCCTTCAAGCTTTTGCCAGTATTCTTCCGTATATTTATTTTCTGTGATGTCTTCATTCTTGTCGTGAAGGAGGGTGGTAAGCAGGTCCAGTGTCGAAGTGGATTCAGAAGCCCTCGATAATAATGAAGCAGCCCTGATGGGATGTATGACAGCAAAAGGTCCGAGCACCCGCTTTTCCTGACCATACGCTTCACCCAGATAAATCATGGTTTCTATAATAAGTTCTTCTTCACTCGGGCTGAAGTGGTCCGGGTTCATCAGAGTCAGTACAGCTCTCCAGTTGACCGGGGAACCTGAAAGCTGATAGTTCAGGTAAGAAGAAAGGGAGAAGAAATCATGTGTGGTGATGATAGGCTGCATATAGCTATACTCTCTTATTATATATGTCTACTATATTAATCTTCTCTTTTTATATTTTGCAAAATATTTACCGGAGACGCTCCGGGAATCAATCTTCATGTCTCCCTGCAAAGACAATCGTGCGCGTGCGGATAACGTCTTTATGGGCGGTTATCTCTTTCACGAGATCTGCAGGGATCGGCGACTCCATATCGATGATGTTATAACCAATAGAGCCGTTGCTCTCGTTTAAGTAGCTCGAAATGTTAATACCGTGCGCCCCGACTTTCTGCGAGGCAAAACCGATCATCCCGGGGACGTCCCTGTTTATCATAATCAGGCGCGTATGAACTTCATGAGACGGGATCGACTCGACTGTCGGGAAATTAACGCTGTGGCTGACCGCGCCGTATTCAAGATAGGCCATGAGTTCCTGCACGGCCATACAGGCGCAATGCTCTTCAGACTCCTCCGTACTGGCTCCGAGATGAGGCGAAGCAATGATCTTGGGATGGTTGGGCATTGCGGCGGTAGGGAAATCAGTGATATAGCCCGCCAGATGACCGCTGTTCAGCGCATCAAGCACGGAAATTTCATCAACGAGCGGACCACGCGCATAATTTATAAGTATGGCGCCCTGCGGCAGCCGTCTCAGAACATCGGCGTTTACAAAACCCCGCAGCTTTTCACTAAACGGCATATGCAGAGTCAGGATGTTTGCCTGCTCGACCACCTCACGCCAGCTCCGTGCAATGTTCACTTCAGGGTAGAGGTTATGAATATTCTCCAGGGCAGGGGAAGGATCAAAGCCTGTGACCCGCATCTGCCGGCGTATGCCGCCGTTTGCAACGTGGACCCCGATTTTACCAAGACCTAAAACTCCCAGCGTTTTACCGGCCAATTCAAAACCGCGGAATGACGACTTTCTGGCCTCAACCTGCTCGGTAATCTCTTTATCGCTTAACCCGGCCAGATCACGGCAGAAGTTAATGGCATGATGAATATTACGGGCGTGGATTCCCAGCATGATAAAAACCAGTTCCGCAACTGCATTGGCATTGGCCCCTGGTGTATTAAAGACACATATCCCTCTCTCTGTCGCCTTACTCACAGTGATATTATTGACTCCGGCCCCGGCCCGCGCCACTGCCAGAAGAGAGGGGTAGAGGTCAGTGTCAACCTGGGAACTTCGCACGAGTATCCCCTCAGGGTCCTGTTCATCGGCGCTCACCAAATATCTGTGTCCAAGCAATTCAAGCCCCTCGCGGGCAATTTTATTGAGAACCTTGATGCGATACATTGACATACACCTGACCTCGCTTTTCCGGGAATGCTTTTTCCGTTTATTACCGGACCAGCCCTGCATAATCCGGTCTGCGGTTATTTTGTACTATTGCTGAAATTTTATCACAATAAATATTTCAGCGCATGTGAAGAACTAAAGACAGTGGAGCCCGGATATAAAAAGTCATGTCGATACCTAAAGCGCAGTCTCTACCCGGCATAAATAATTTAGATCAGTTGCATATGGACAATGATCAGAAATACAGATTTAAATTCCTTATCGAATTATGAATTTTAAGTCGGGTCACCACACTTCGGCTTCCGACTACTTCCCAGCTTCTGTCCTCTCTGCTATTATAGTGAATGGAAAAAAGTACCGTTTGCAAATTCTTTTTAATCGTGATTGCGCTAATCTGGGTGTTCGCCGTTCCCGGGTTATGTCCGGCGGCGGACGACTTCAGCCAATGGCTGGAAACATTCAGAGCTGAAGCCATGACCCAAGGCATATCAGAGGCCACCCTTGACGCAGCTCTTTCAGGTCTGCAGCCAATCCCGAGGGTCATAGAACTGGACCGCACCCAGCCTGAGTTTACCTACGATTTATGGAGTTACCTCGATCTTGTCATCACTGAATCCCGGATCAAAAAAGGAAAGCAGATGCTCTACAGCCACCGGAAGATACTTAACAGCATCAAGGTCCGTTACCGAGTGCAGCCCCGTTTCCTGGTTGCCATATGGGCCCTTGAGACAAACTTTGGCGCCAATATCGGTAAGTTCCCGGTCATAGGGGCCGTGGCAACCCTGGCCCATGACACGAGGCGGAGCAAATTTTTCCGGAACGAGCTCATGAATGCCCTCAGAGTTCTCGATGAAGGACATATTGATATTTCTGACATGCGCGGTTCCTGGGCCGGCGCCATGGGCCAGCTCCAGTTCATGCCGTCAACTTTTGTCAAATTTGCGGTTGATGAGGACAAGGACGGCCGTAAGGACATATGGCACAGCCTTCCTGACGTGTTCGGGTCTGCGGCAAATTTTCTCTCCGGTAACGGCTGGGATGCTGAGTATACATGGGGCAGGCAGGTAAAGGTGCCGCAGGGGTTTGATCAGAATATGACAGGCCTTGATATGGAAAGGCCCCTGGCTGAATGGAACAGAATGGGGGTGCGCCGTGTCACAGGAAAGAACCTTCCGCATATCAATATTCAAGCCTCTCTCATCCAGCCCTCGGGAAGCACCGGCCCTTCATTCCTTGTATATCAGAATTTCAGAGCGATCATGAGCTGGAACCCCTCTCATCTTTACGCACTGGCGGTATGCCACCTGGCTGACCGCCTGGGAGGAGCCGGCCCCCTGCAAAAGGATGTCAGGGATCAAAGCAGATTACAAGAATAAATAATGAGATTGACCATAAAGGCAACTGCCGGGCCCGGACACGCGGAATCCGTCATGGACTTTCTCTGCGCCAAAACCGGACTCTCAAAAAGCCGGATTAAAGACGCCATGAACAAGGGGGCTGTACGGATTAAAAAGAAAAAGGGGAAGATGTTGCCGGTGAGAAGGGCCTCATGTGTCCTCAGCGTCGGTGATTATATTGAGTTGTACTATGACACACAGCTCCTCTCCAGGAACCCGCCTTCTGCAAAATGTCTGCGCGATCTCGGGTCCTACAGCGTATGGTTCAAGCCTCCGGGCCTTATGTCACAGGGGACAAAGTTCGGTGACCATTGTTCACTGCTGCGGCAGGCAGAGAAATATTTCCGGCCCGCGCGCAGGGCCTTCCCTGTCCACCGACTCGACCGGGAGGCATCAGGAATAATGCTCGTGGCCCACGGTCGGGAGTCTGCGGCAAAACTCTCAGGACTTTTTCAGACCAAACAGGTGGAAAAGGAGTATCGCTTAGAAGTCCTCGGCAACGTGAATGACCTGAATTCACGGAAGATATTATTTTCTCTTGACGGCGGTTCCGCGGTAACAGAATTTACCGTGATATCGTATGATGCGGTGAAAAATTCATCTGAAGTAACAGCGGTAGCAAAAACAGGCCGTTACCACCAGGTGCGGCGGCATTTCAATATGACCGGCCATCCCGTTATGGGCGACCCCAAATACGGAAAAGGGAACAAAAACAATGAAGGGATGAAGCTTTGCGCTGCTGCCCTGCGGTATAGATGCCCTATTCTTAAAAAGGAGGTTGAGTTCAGGGTACCAGATGCAGATGTGAACGCGACTCCTGAGAGCTAACAGAGGTTTATGAATAAAGAAGCAGGTCGAATATCACACGTACAGTACGGACCGGATTCGAAACAGGGTAAAGCAGGCACGTGTAAAGAATCAATTGCAAGCGGGATGCACGGTCCTGAGCAGGGAAACCCTTCACCGGTATGTCACTGCCTTTCAGATGACGTGTCCCGTATTAAATATGTTATTTAGACGCGCATGCTTTGCCCCCGGTAATTTGAACGCTCCGGGTTAATGAAAAAACAGATATGAGAGGATGATCGCGGCCAGAATACCGGCAATGTCCGCAATAAGCCCGCATATGAGCGTATACCGGATATTCTTGATTCCCACGGCGCCGAAATAAACCGCAATGATGTAAAAGGTGGTATCAGTGGAGCCCTGTAATACTGAAGCGACCCTGCCTGGGAAGGAATCAGCCCCGTATGCATTCATGGCATCCACCATCATGCCTCTTGCCCCGCTCCCGCTGAGGGGCTTCATGAAGGCCGTAGGTAACGCACCTGTAAAATCCGCATTCATCCCAAGAGACTCAATCACATTTCTGATAAGATTCACAAGCATATCCATCGCCCCCGAGGCCCTGAAAACGCCGACTGCGACAAGTATGGCGATCAGATAAGGGATAATCTTTACTGCGACATGAAACCCGTCTTTGGCCCCGTCGATAAATGCCTCGTACACATTCACTCTCCTTATCACGGCAAGAAGAATAAAAAAGATGATAATGGAGAAAAGCAGCACATTTGATGTTACTGACGAAACAACAGTTATCTCTTCCCTGCTCATTCCGGAGAGAAGCAATACTATTGTGCCGATGAGCGCAATGAACCCTCCGAGATAGGCAAGGACGACCTTGTCGAAAAGATTTATTCGCTGATATAGCGCAACGCTGATAAGCCCTGCAAGTGTTGAAAAGGATGTGGCCAGTAAAATGGGAACAAAAATATCTGAGGGGTCCGCAGCCCCGAGTTGGAAGCGGTACACCATGACAGTGACGGGAATCAGGGTAAGTCCGGACGTGTTTAACACAAGAAACATGATCATTGCATCCGATGCCACACCCCTGTCGCTGTTTGTACGCTGCATCTCTTTCATGGCCTTCAGGCCCAGGGGTGTTGCCGCGTTATCCAGACCGAGCATATTGGCTGCGATATTCATCATGATGGCACCTGTGGCAGGATGGTCTTTCCCCAGCTCAGGAAACAGGCGGTTGAAAAACGGCCCTACAGCCCTTGAAAAGATATGTACGACTCCCCCCGTTTCACCCACCTTCATCAGGCCCATCCATAGGGTAAGTACGCCGGCAAGTCCCAGTGAAATCTCAAAGCCGGTCTTTGCATATTCAAATGTGGCGGCCATTATCTTCGGAAATATATCCATATCGTGAAAGATAATGAGTTGCACCACCCCGACAATAAATGCAATCAGAAAAAAACCTGTCCAGATATAGTTGAGAACCATGAACTATAGTACCACAGAGCCGCGTCTGCATCCGGGAATTCAGAACAGCAAGAATTTACAGAAAAAAACAAGAGGGTTATCTGGCGGTTATTCCCAGAAATAATTTATTTGCAATTCGTTTATTAATTATATATCATTCTCTTAGCAGAATTTCAGGCAAGAAAGGAAAAAAGCCATGATATCAACTAAAAGAAAATTTCACAGGTTTGAGATGCCGTTACATGTAAAATTCAGGCCTTCACATGGGGCTGTTGACTATGCGTCGGCAGTGATAAAAAATATCTCCTGCGAAGGACTCTGTCTTGAAGCAAAGGCTTTCAACTTCATACAGTATGAAAACCTGGAGCTGAACATTCAGCTCCCGAAAAGCAAGTCCTCTGTCTCTCTCTCTGGTGATGTGGCCTGGAAAAAACAGGTCAACAGCAGAAGCCTTGTCGGGATTAAACTCAAGATGAAAAATAAAGACATGCATAAGAAGAATATGGAAAATATCTTTTCCATATCGGACATTTCTAAGGACAGTATGTATAGCAGCGACGCTGATTATATGAAGAAAGTGGAGAAAAAGCCTGTCGCCAAAACAACTGTCAAAAAAAGCGCTTCAGGGCAGCAGGCCCCGGCATCCGGGTTTACGAAACAGTACCTTAAGAACGGTAAATGCAAGGTTACCTTTCGGCTTCCTGAGGCAGCAGCACCTGATGCACAACATGTCACGATAGCCGGTGACTTCAATAACTGGGACACAACAGCGGCTCCCATGACACGGCTCAAGAACGGCGATTTTAAAATAACCCTGAGCCTGGATACCGGAAGAGAGTTCCGGTTCCGTTATCTTATTGACGGAAATCGGTGGGAAAACGACTGGAACGCTGACAGGTATGCACGCAATAATTATGGGGCCGATGATTCGGTGCTGGTCCTTTAACCTAAAAAAAGTATTTATCCACAGATTAACCCAGAGTATCACTGATTCATTATAGACTTACCTCACTTTTGCCTTTCACCTTTTTGGTGAATATATACTATGTTTCTTACTGATGTATATCATTGTCTTTATCTCTGAAATCTGCAGATATCTGGCAGTTTTCATGTCCATCCCTTTTCAATCCATTGTTTTTAATTTGTGTTAGTCTGTGGCCAACTGCCTTTTAGAGGTCTATCTGTCCTTGTAATCAATCCCCCTTATATGCGAGTATAGGAGCGTGATCGCAATCTCTCTTCAGTCAGGAAGCAACGGTAATTGCACATATGTAGAGGCGGACGGGGTGAAACTCCTCTTTGACGCCGGGATTACGGGCAGCCAGGCAAGTGAACGACTATCTGCCTTTGGCCGCGACATCAGGGATATCGATGCCCTGATAATATCCCATGACCATTCAGACCATGTGCGTCATGCAGGGGTATATCAAAGAAGATACGGCCTTCCCGTGTATATTACCCCGAAGACATTGGACAGGTCAGCGGGAAAATACGCCCTTGGGAAGCTGAGTAATATTCATTACTTCACGGCAGGGGACACAATTAATTTTGCTAATGTGTACGTAGAGACGATCCCCACGCCCCATGACGCAGCAGACAGCACGGTATTTGTTGTCTCATCCGGCAATATACGCCTTGGCATAATGACTGACCTCGGACATGCCTTCAAGGAACTCCGCGCAATCATCCCGACACTTGACGGAATATTTATTGAGAGTAATTATGATCCTGAAATGCTCGCACATGGGTCGTACCCCGCCTTTCTTAAACACCGAATACGCGGGCCTGAAGGACACCTTTCCAACAGGGAAGCAGCCGAACTACTGCTCACCGGCATACAGCTGAAGTGGGCCTGCCTTGCTCATCTGTCAAATAACAATAATAACCCCTCGGCAGCGCTCAGGACACACCGCGAAATTGTGGGGGACCATCTCTCCCTGTGTACCGCAAGCCGTTTCGCCCCTACAGGCATACTCAGATTATAAGACTTTGCCCGTACACGGGCCTTCAGTTTCCTCTTGCCCTGATATGCTGTATAATTCTTATAGAGACCACAATTATTTGTAACACTGAACCACAAGAAGGAGACAACCATGGCAAAGATTACGCTCGAAGGCGCCCCTGTTGAGACCATCGGTGAATTGCCCGGTGTAAATACGATGGCGCCGAATTTCAGACTTGCCAAGACCGATTTTTCTGATGTCACGCTCAAGGACTTTGCAGGCAGGCGGATCATTCTCAATATTTTCCTCGGTATAGATACAGAGGTCTGCGCAACATCGGTAAGACGTTTTAATGCAGCGGCGAGTAAAATGGAGAATACTGTTGTCCTTTGTATTTCCGCTGACCTGCCTTATGCCCATAAGAGATTTTGTGCGGCCGACGGTCTCGATCAGGTAATCCCGCTTTCAGTGTTCCGGTCCCCTCGCTTTGGAAAAGACTACGGAGTGGAAATAACAGGCGGCCCTCTGGCCGGTCTTTTGTCAAGGGCGATAGTAGTTATAGACGAATCAGGGAAAATCATTTATACTGAACAGGTCCCCGAGATATCGCAGGAACCGGATTATGCTGCGGCGCTTGCTGCCGCAGGGAAAAAGTGACCGCCGTTTCCCGCGCTCTTCGAGGATTAATGATCTGTCAACGAGGTGAATACATGAACACGGCCATCACACAGGAATATGATAAAGTGGTAAAAAAAAGGGACGAACTCAGGGAGTTCCTTCAGCAACTGGAAGCGGAAAATCCAAAGGACCATTACAATATAAGAATCACTCGCGACAGGCTGGCTTACTGGGAAGGAAAAACAGAAGGCCTGAAATTCGCCCTCGATCATCTTGGCAGTTCATCCTGAAACAGNNATTTATATCATTGTCGTTATCTGTGAAATCTGCGGATATACCCGCCGTTCTGTGGATAATCAATTCCCGTGTGGTAAAGGGGATTCCCAATCACAGGGCTTTCAGGCTATAATTAGCGACATTATTTTTAATAGCCACCATGAACCAGATTACAGAATACATAAACATATCATCTTCGCCATTAATAAACGCCTCACTTTACATTGTAATTTTTATTATTATCGCGAAGATCGCGGACCTGATCGTTGACAAGGTCCTGCGCAAATTCACGCGGTTTACAAAATCAAACGTGGACGACAGGATAATTGACCTGATCCACAAACCCATTTTTTACACAATCATCATCATAGGATTTACCTTTACAGTCCAGTATCTCACCCCTTCAGAGAAAGCCATCTTCTACACCAGAAGCATCATGAACAGCATACTCGTGGTCATCTGGTGTGTTACCTCCATAAGGATCAGCAATGCCATTATCGAGAACGCGGTCGCCAAGGTATCTGACGTAACAGGCCTGAGCAGGGACATCGTGCCTCTGGTTGAAAATGTCTCCAAAATAATCCTTATCGTCGCTTCCATCATGGTGGTTCTCTCGCTCTGGAAAATTAATATTACCCCGGTCCTCGCGTCCGCTGGCATTGCCGGGGCCGCTGTGGCATTTGCGGCAAAAGACACGATAGCCAACTTCTTCGGCGGGATCAGCGTATTCGTGGACAAGCCTTTTTCCATAGGAGATTATATTGTTTTGGACCAGGGGGAGAGGGGAGAAGTCGTTGCCATAGGCGTCAGAAGCACAAGGATCAAGACACGGGACGATATACAGATAACGATCCCCAACTCAATAATCGCAAATACTAAGATCATTAATGAAAGCGCGCCCATTCCCAATTTCAGGGTACGGATTCCTGTTTCCGTAGCATACGGCAGCGATATCGACATTGTACAGAATACGCTGCTGGAGGTTGTAAAGGACAACAGCAATATCCTGCCCGATCCTTCACCGAGGGTACGATTCAGGGCATTTGGTGAATCATCATTGAACTTCGAACTCCTCTGCTGGGCAAAGGAGCCTGCACTCAGAGGCGTCACCGTGCATGAACTGAATTGCGCAATCTACAAAAAATTCAGCGAAGCAGGCATAAAAATCCCGTTCCCCCAGAGGGACATACACATCCACGACGGGTAAGAAGAAGCATTTATCCACAGATTACTCCGATTATCACAGATAAAGAAAATGATACAAACGAGGCAGGAATATTTTATATTTTCACCTGAAAGGTGAAAGGTAAATGTTAGTGACGTTTTCAATACCTCTTCGATAATCTGAGTAATCTGCGGATAAATATTTTTCAGGCAACACAGTCAGGAACCGGAGAGTGAAGACCGGCCTTGAAACTTCACCGCTGTGCTTTCGGCATATTCCCTAATATCTCCTTTGCCTTGCGCACTATGTCCCTTTCACTCTTGTAAGTCAACTTTTTAAACGCATCGTCTATAGGGACCCATCTTGCCTCGTCGACTTCATGATCATGATCATCCGTACTGCCGTGTATATATTTCACTAGAAAAAAATGGACGGTCTTGTGTATCCTGATCATCTCTTCTTTAAGAAAATACCAGTAGGAGACCCTCCCTATTTCTTGAACGATCGAGCCTGAAAGTCCTGTCTCCTCCCTCACCTCTCTTAACGCAGCAGTGGGAGGGTCCTCTCCTTTATCTATAATTCCCTTGGGCAGACACCAGGCCTTTCCGCCTCTCACTGCCACAATCGCAACGTCTATGCCGTCTCCCGGACTACCCCCGGCATGGTTCGTTCCCGAGCGATATATCACCCCGCCTGACGATATCCGCTTTTTTATTGAGGGAGGCCTGGACATGGTATTTAACGTTTGCCGCTTAATGTGCGATTGTATTGCCGGATGATTGCTGCTTTCGTATGGCAGCCAATTACGCTCTTCATAGATCAAACGTCTTCCGCACCCACGGGAGGACAATCCTTATAATATCATTGTAAAAAACAAAGGTTATCAGGAGTAATAAGAGCGCCATGCCGACCTTGTTCGCCACGAGCATGATTTTCTCACTCAGGGGCTTGCGCCTCAGGGCCTCAATCGTCAGGAACATGATGTGCCCTCCGTCAAGGACCGGAACAGGCAGCAAATTCAGGACAGCAAGATTGATGCTGATAATCGCGATGAAATTGAAATACGTAAAGGCCCCTACCGAGGCCGCTTTGGCCGCGGCATCCACAATCAATATCGGCCCTCCTATCTGCTTTGCGGACAAGGCCCCGCTAAAAAGCTTGACCACAACCTCCACGGTAAGGGCACACCAGCCGTAGACCGCTTCTATTCCCTTAAAAGGCGCAGACAGGATGCTGGTACTCTGTATTACCTTGGCATCCATTTTCTTTGAGATCCCTATTCTGCCAATGACTATATCTTCGCCCTTTTCATCTTTGACCGTCTCGGGCTTTGGGGTGACGGTCATATCTATAATGCGCTCATCTCTTCTTACCTTGAGTTTCAATTCCTTTCCCGGGTTCTTGTAAAACATTTCAGCCATTTCATTCCAGTCATGGACTGACGACCCGTTAATGGACACAATGGTGTCATTGCCTTTTAGCCCGGCTTCTCTGGCAGGTGAATCTTCCGATACGTTTTCGATCGTTGTGGTAATGCTGTCCAGATTGGGTATGGCAACGGGCAGTTTCATCCCCAGAAATACCGTAAATATCAGAAAGGCCAGGACTAAATTAAAAAAGGGACCGGCAATCACGATCGCGGCCCTCTTCCAGGCAGGCTGGTAATTAAAGGCCCTCTGCTTATCCGCCTCTTCAATTTCTTCTCCGATCTCCTCGCCCAGGGGCTTTACATAACCTCCAAGAGGTATCGCCGAGATCAGATACTCGGTGTCCCCGATCTTCTTTCCTATTATCTTTGGCCCGAAGCCAAGAGAAAATTTCAGGACCTTCACTCCTACAAGCTTGGCCAGGATGAAATGTCCCAGCTCATGAAAGAAAATCAGTATACCAAAAAGCACTACCGCCCATATAATCGTCATTTTTTTTGTCTCCGTATTTTCATTATAAATTTCTTAAAGCTCCGCCTCGGGATCCCAAGGTTTCCTCTCCGCTAAATCCCCGCCCTCTTACAGTTACGTTTATTTCCCATTTCTATCCATTACAAACTCCGCTGCCCTTTTTTTGGCCCAATCGGATGCGCGTATCACTTCCTGGATGGTCTCTCCCCTCAGAACCCCATGCTCAGCCATCGTGTCTGATACCACACGGAATATTTCCGTAAATACTATCTCCTCATTCAGAAATGCCTCGACCGCGACCTCATTCGCCGCGTTCAGCACGCAAGGCATGGTCCCTCCTGAGCGGAGGGCCTTATATGTCAGGGCCAGCGATGGATATCTCTCCGGATCAGGTTCCTCAAAGGTAAGCTCTCTTATACTCGCCAGGTCAAGCGATGGCAGGACGTTCCTGAACCTTTCCGGATACGAAAGGGCATAGCTTATGGGCCCCTTCATGTCCGGCACCGACATCTGTGAGATGACACTGCCATCTATAAACCTGACCATTGAGTGAATGATACTCTGCGGGTGCAGAATGACGCCTATCTTCTCAACCGGTACATTAAAGAGCCAGTAGGCCTCTATCACCTCAAGGCCTTTATTCATGAGCGTGGCCGAGTCAATGGTAATTTTCCTCCCCATGTCCCAGTTCGGATGATTCAGGGCTTCGGCAGGCGTCACCTTCCTGAGTGCCTGTACGCTCTTTGTACGGAACGGGCCTCCTGATGCAGTCAACACGATTTTCTCTACCTCTTCCATATCCCTGCCGTCAAGACACTGAAAAACAGCGCTGTGTTCACTGTCAACAGGGAGTATTCTTACTCCTCTTCTGGAGGCCTCCGGCATGACGAGATGCCCTGCCATCACAAGCGCCTCTTTTGTTGCAAGGGCTATGTCCTTGCCCGACTTTATGGCCTCATAAGTCGGAACCAGACCAGGAGAACCGACAATTGCGGATACCACCATGTCTGTGCCGTCAAGGGTCGCTGCGTCAATAAGTCCCTGCTCTCCTTCCAGTATTTCAACAGGAGGATTCATTTTCTTAAGGCTCTCAGCTGCGGATGCGTCGTACACGGCCACTACTTCGGGGTTAAACTCTCTTATCTGCTCCTCAAGCATCTGTACATTGTTCCTGACAGCCAGGGCCTTCACACTGAATCTGTCCCGGTGCCTGGATATCACCTCAAGCGTATTCCGGCCTATAGAGCCGGTAGAGCCTAATATCGAAAGTCTTTTCAAAAGTACCTCACAATGAGATAAAGGACCGGACCGGCAACAAGCATGCCGTCAAGCTTGTCAAGCATCCCTCCGTGCCCCGGTATGAACACCCCCGAATCTTTAACTCCAGCGTCCCTCTTAAACATGGACTCGACCAGATCTCCGAGCAGCGCCGTTACCCCCATGACTGCGCCGATTGCTGCAGCAGCTGTCAATGAAAGAGGCATATTAAAAATTGTCCTGATAATTACGGCCCCCAGGGCCCCTCCAAGCAGACTCCCGTATGCGCCTTCCCATGTTTTATTTGGGCTGATTGAAGGATAGAGTTTATTTTTCCCCAGATATGTACCGATATAAAAGGCCCCGCCGTCCGCCAGCCAGACAGAGGTATACAGTATAAATATATACTCCTTGCCCATAGGCTCTGCACGCAAGAGCCACTGGAAGCTCAAAAAAATAGCTACATACAGCAATCCTGCAGAGAGGGGGCCCATCTCCGTCATACACCCCGACGGGGACCTTTCAGCAAAGAGCCTTATCAGCATCAGAACAAAGAGGCCGATAAACATGCCTTCTGAAAAATATGACGGGTAACGGCACAACAGATATAACAGCAGACCACCCACTAATACCCCGGGGACAGAGAGCTTCACAGATACCTTATACATCGCATAAAATTCCCACAAGCCTGTCATGCATACGATAATTAACAGCCCCATAAAATACGGCAATGGGGGCAGATAATAAATATACGAAATAAATAAAGGCAAAAAGAGAGCTGCGATTACATGTCTCTTCACTGCAGAGCTGGTATTTTTTTTGTTCTGCGTCATGGATTACCTGCCGGCCTCTTCATCAGATAAGGCTCCGAACCTCCTTTCCCTGCTCTTATATTCATTGACAGCTTCCCTAAACTGTTCCCGGCCAAAATCCGGCCAGTGTATATCCGTAAAATAAAATTCGGTATACGCCGACTGCCAGAGGAGAAAATTACTGAGTCTCATTTCCCCGCTTGTCCGTATTATCAGGTCCGGGTCTGGTATGCCTGCCGTATAAAGACAGGACTCCAGAAGTTCCTCATTCACATCCTCAGGCCTTACCCCCTTTGCCAGAATACTCTTTATGGCATTGATAATTTCCGCCCTCCCCCCGTAACTGAGTGCGCTTGACACAATCAACCCTGTATTGTGTCTTGTAAGCTCCTCAAATTCTCTCAGGACCTTCTGGACGCCGGATGGAAGTCTCTCAATGTCGCCTACGGCCCGGAACATGATATTCTTACCATGCAGCCGTTTCATTTCGCTTTTGATAAAATTCTTCAGCAGGCCCATTAGGGCATTTATCTCTGCCTTCGGCCTCCGCCAGTTCTCCATGGAAAAAGTATAAAAGGTAACTGCCTTCAGCCGATGCTCAAGGGCCGCATCAATTATTTCGTTTACCTTCTTGACGCCGTTTCTGTGCCCTTCAATACGCGGAAGTCCCCTTTGTCTGGCCCAGCGGCCATTTCCGTCCATAATTAATGCGACGTGCCTTAATTTCATTTTACTCTGTCTTTCACTTCCCACTTCTTACCGGACCTTCTGTATCCGAGGGGCCAAAGTTGTAATAAAAGAGAATACTGCTGGCTGAAAATTCTCCCTCGGTAAGCCGGCCGAGAAAGGTGCTCAGGCCTGCCCTGGCAACGAGGAACAATTCCCGTCCCTGAATCCAGTAATCGGTCACCGATCCGTAAATTTCGTTCATGATCAGTTTCCTGTCCATCACCTCTCCGTCCCACCAGAGGGAATATACCTCTGCCTTATGAGTCCCGAGTGCCGGCAGTACTGAAAGAACCTGTTCCCTGCTGACCGCGACAATCTCCTGCCCGCGGGCTGTTTTGACAACCGCGAGTCTGCCTCTTACAGACCACTTCAACACGGGATTAGCCAAAGAACGTATTCTGCTTTCAAATGAGAACGTAAAAGGACCGTATGATTTTTCGCTTTTCCATTTCAGTACCCTGTTATCATTATAGAGGCATAAATAGCCGTCGTTATCATATGTCATCACGTCAGCATGTCCTTCATTCTTCCAGTCCACAAAGGCAAAGCCGTAGATGTTCGCCCCTTCAGGAAGCACAAAGGGCACACTGGGTTGATACTGACTTCCGTCCCACTTTGCCTTATACACAGGACCGCCGAATATTCTGGTGCTGCTGTAGCGCTGCATAAGCAAAGTCTTGCCGAGGACCCGCAGAAAGTACGGGATGTTCTCACTGATTCTCTTATATCCTTCAGCGGGGTCATATTCAAGTATAAATGAGTTCAGTCTCATATCATCCTTAGATAATCCGCCTTCTGCGGTAGTTATCGTCCCGGGGTTTACTGCGGATGTTACAAATATTTCGGCCCTTCCGTTATTGTTTACATCAAGGATATCGAGAGACAGGTGGCTGCCTTCCCCTTCGGTCTTTATATTCCATAATTCCCTGAAGTCCTCTGTGACGCTGTAAATACGGATATTCCTGCCGTCGCTCACTGCAAATTCATTTGAACCATTGCCGTCTACATCACCCATTGCAATCAGGAGTCCCCCCGGGAGGCTGAAGGTCCTCCACGGTCTCGTTTCTTGAAAGACACCGGGAATGAATTCCTCTTCAGGAGGCGATATCCCGTCGTCGCTTCGGGCTGCCTGTTCAATCTCACCGGCTACACCGGCATCCTCGGCCCAGTACAATTTTATATTTATGAATCTCTTTCCGTTTTTCTCAGGGGTAGAAAAGATCAGCGCTGCCTCTGCGCCAAGCCCCCTGGCAAGTCTGGATACCGTGTCCGCCGAATAATCCGGCGTATATGCCTCAACAAACTCAAAACGCCCGGAATCCTTCAGCGCCCCGTAAAAGGCCTCCGAAACAGACCAGTCCGCCTTCCTGTCCTGAAAGAACGCGATCTTAATCCGCGATGAGCTGATTCTTGCATTGTCCCCTTCCCTCACATCACCGCTGATGATCATCCCGGGGTAAACTCCCTCAACTGTATCTCCTCCTGTTATCTCAATCCTGCCGACAAAATCTTCGGCCCTGCCTATCAGCGCATTGGTTACGGGGTGATAAAAGGGGGCGCCTTCCCTGAAGACAGAAAAACGCATGCCCTTTCTTACATGGATTGCACTCCCGGGCCTGACCTGTACAGTCCGGTCTTCCACATGTATGATATCAGCGCTTACCGGCATGAAATAGCCAAGCACCGCATCTTTTGCCTGGTACACATCTTCAGAGACAGGGGCCTGTGTTTTTTCTCTGGACTGGTCCGCGATTTTGACGGGTTCGCTGTTGTTAGCGGCTTCCTTAAGAGCACACCCGCCGGCACACATGAACATCATGGCAGCAAATATTACATATAACCTCACTCTGTATCTCAATTCGGTACATACCTCCATATGATTGCGCCGGATAACGGCGTAATAGTATAACCTATTTTTATAACTAATTTTGCCTCTTTGCTTAGAAAGATACGTGAGAAGTGAGAAGTGAAAAGCGGGAAGTGAACGCCATTAAAAAATCCTTAATTCCTGCTTCTTACTTCTCACTGGATCGATATATTAGGTGCACTCCCCAGAAGGTATTTAAAATCTTCGTCTTCGAATTTCAGACCGCCTCCAAGATATATCCCCCTGCGGTTGGAATTCAGAAGATTATCAACGCCGCCGCTCACAAAAAAGTATTTAAAAAGGCGGTAGTCAAGCCCTATCCTCGCATGCGCCTCATCGGCCCCGGCCTCATCCGCGCTGAAGTCCCACACATCAAATTTTACCCTGCCGTCCTCGTTGTGAAAAAAATAATCCGCCCCCAGCGCAAATGTGTTCTCCATCAGCCCGATTCTCAGGGCCACGTTATCGTAACGCTTTGCGAACTGCGCCGTAAATTCAAACCTGCTTTCCACTTCATCCTTTATCTCCGTGACCCCGTCTATTGTGGTCTCGGTTCTCTTTACCGAACCCAGGGGGTCCGTCACAATTCCGATGATATAATATGTATCTTGACGCGGACGCAGGGTGAGATCAAAGTAGCCCTTCCACTCGGATTCACCCGTATTATATTCTGTATGGAAATCAAGGTATGTCCTGAGCCTTCCCACGAAATCAAATGATTGATCGACCTTCCCCGAAACACTTGACAAGGACTTATAAAGAGAGTCATCCGTCATGAGTTTCCCCAGTGTCCCTTCTCCCTGCTCGATCTTATGGGCAATGTTATCTGCCGATTTGGACACTGACTGGATATTCTCTATACTTTGTTTCAGAGCAAATCTGTTTTCTTCAATCACCTCTTTAAGATCGCGCGAAGCCTTGTTGAGATTGTCAATAAACTCCGGACCCTTTTCGTTTAAATTCCTGGCCACATTACTCAGGTCATCAATCACCCCCGGCCCCTTATCGCCAAGTGCATCGGTAAACTTTTCGAGCTGCGCGATGACATTCCGCAGGGGAACCCTGTTTTCAGCTGATATCTCTTTGAGATTCATTGTCACTGCCCTGAGGTTCTGAATGGCATCCCTGAGTGACTGCTTTTCAGTCTCTCCGAATATGCTGTTAATGTTTTTTGTCAGGTCAGAGATCTGGACCGCAGCGGAAGTCAGCTGGTTCGCGAGTATATCAATATCTGCGGCAGGAAAAGTTTCTGCGATCGTATCTCCGTCATTCAGGACCGGCTGGTCCGGGGTTCCTGGTGAAAGGGCGAGATACCTGTCACCGAGGAGACCGGACATTCTCAGGGACACAACTGCATTTCTGTACACTTCAATATCGGGCTGGATCAGCAGAGTCAGTTTGGCCTTTCCGTTTTTAAGCCTGATTTTTTCCAGCAGGCCTGCTTCAACCCCGGCAATCTTGATACGCGACTGTTCATCAAGGCCGCTGACATCGTCAAACTCCGCGTAGAGCCTGTAGCCCTTTTCCCATATCATGGGCATTCCCCCGACCTTGAACGTCATATAGGAAAGGATAATGATGACTATTATCGCAAATATTCCAACCTTGAGTTCTGTAGTTACGTTTTTCACCTGTTGATACCCTCTACTATTATGGGACCCTCGGCCCGGCCTTCAATAAACTGCCTGACTACAGGGTCCGCAGAGTTCTGTATTTCCTCAGAGGAGCCTGTCGAAATAATCACCCCATTATAAAGCATTGCAATTGTATCTGCAATTTTATAGGCGCTTTTCATATCATGTGTAATAGTAACAGAAGTCACATCCAGTTCTTCCCTCATTTTTATTATAAGGTCATTGATCGCATCCGCCATGATCGGATCGAGCCCTGTCGTAGGCTCATCATACAGAAGAATCTCCGGCTTCATGGCAATGGCCCTTGCGAGACCGACCCTCTTGCGCATGCCCCCTGAAAGCTGGGAGGGCATTTCATCCTCCACTCCCACGAGGCCGACCATCTTGAGTTTCTCGACCGCAATTTCCTTAATTTCCTGGTCAGGCATATGAGTGTGACGTTTTAGTCCAAACCCAACATTTTCCCATACCATCATTGAGTCAAATAACGCTGACGACTGAAAAAGCATTCCGAATTTCTTCCGTATTTCGTTCAGGCCCTCTTCATCCAGCTGAGAGAGGTCTGATGAATCCACGATGACCGTTCCCTTGTCAGGTTTTAAAAGCCCGATGATATGTTTTAAGAGCACGCTCTTGCCAGAACCGCTCCCCCCAATGACTACAACGCTTTCCCCCTTCTCAACTTTCAAATTGACCCCGCGCAGAACAGAATTGTGGTTAAACGATTTATAGAGGTCCTTTAATTCGATCATTTAAATAACCATGCAGACAGAAAATAGTCTGAAATGAGAATGGTCATCGATGAAAAGACGACTGCCCCCGTAGTGGCCCTGCCGACCCCCTCAGCACCTCCGCTGGTGTAAAAGCCTTTATAACAGCTTATAAGCGCGAACGCCGCGCCGAAGAAACACGCTTTGAGAAGGCCGCTGTATATATCCTGAATTTCCAGGTAGTCCCACGTTGCCCGTAAATACGTCTTCGAGCTCGATCCAAGCAGTATCACGGTGACAAAATAACCGCCTAATATGCCGATGATATCAGTCACTGCAGTAAGGGCCGGGAGCATAATCATCCCTGAGAGGAACCTCGGTACGACAAGGAACTTTACCGGATTGGTTGCCAGGGTCTCCAGCGCGTCAATCTGTTCAGTGACCCTCATTGTCCCAAGTTCAGCGGCCATTGCAGCGCCGGCCCGCCCCGTGACAATAAGCGCGGTGAGTACAGGCCCCAGCTCCCTCGTCATTGAAAGCGCGACAACAGAACCGACAAGCCCCTCGGCACCAAACCGTTTAAATCCGGTATAGCTCTGAAGCGCGAGCACCATGCCGGTAAACACTGCCGTTACAAGAACTACGGGCAGGGAATTGACCCCGATCTGCAGCATCTGGTTCACAAGATTCCGGAATTCAAAAGGGGGTCTCACTGTCCCCTTTAGTGTAGCGCCGAGTAAAAGTATTATCCGGCCCAGACCCAGGAGGGGCTTCTCTATGACAGCGCCGATAAATTCGATAAATTTAATAAGCATGTGTAATGGAAATTGATTATACGATATTTTGTGGTTTTCTTAAAGGCTTTTTGCTCACTTCAATCTAAGGGTATTCAGAGAAACTGCCCGGAATATCTTATAGATGTGCAGGAAAGATGAGAAAATCAATAGTACGAAGCAAATCTCCGTATCCTTACATTCTCTATAATACTCAGCGCGAGAAAATTGGAAAGCAGCGCCGTTCCTCCATAACTCATGAGGGGCAGAGGGATGCCCACCACAGGCATCAACCCGACGGTCATCCCGATATTAATGATAAAATAAAAAGTGAACATATACGTTACGCCGAGGGCAAGATACGTCCCCTCCATGTCCCGCGCGTTCCTTGCCGTATCAAAACCTTTCCATATAATGAACAGATACAGTACAAACAGGAGGAAACTCCCCATGAACCCCCATTCCTCAGAGAATATGGAGAAAATAAAATCGGTGTGGTGCTCCGGCAGGAACCGGTACGGGCCCTGGGTCCCTTTTGTGTATCCCTTGCCCCAAAAACCGCCCGCCCCGATAGACACCTTTGACTGGGTGATATGATAACCGATGCCCTGCGGGTCAGCCTGAGGGTCGATAAATGCGATAATCCTGTTCTTCTGGTAATCCTTTAATCCTCCCCAGAGAAATTTGCCCGCAAACGGAGTGGCTATGAGCCCGATTACGAGAACGGTCATAAGGATCTTTTTCCTGATCCCGTAGGTAAGGATCATCGAGGCAAAGATGAACAAGACCATCAGCATCGTCCCCAGATCGGGCTGTTTAAGGATAAGTACCGCAGGTAGGATAAATAAACCGGCAAGGATTTTCGATAATTCTTTTATCCCGAGACGTCCTCCGTTTCTCATCCGTGAAAGGTAGCGTGACAGGGTCAACACAATAAATATCTTGAAAAATTCTGAGGGCTGAAATGACAGAAATCCGAGGTCTATCCACCTCTGGGCCCCCATGCCCCTCCTTCCTGCCACCAGAACGATTATCAGAAGAAGCACCCCGATTATGTATAACACGTATGCGGACCTTATAAACCACATGTAGTCAATGCTTACTGCCAGAAAAAACACAACCAGACTCAGCATTATCCAATTCAACTGTCTCACATAAAAAGATGGTTGCTGGGTCTCCAGCATGGGCCTCGTGGCGCTGTATATAGTCATTACCCCTATCAGGGACAATACAACAACTGCTGCCAGAAAACTCCAGTCAAAACCTTTTAATATCCTGCGGTCTATCATATTAGTTGTTAGTTGTTAGTTGTTAGTATGAAGTCTAACAACTAACAACGGATAACGTATGTTAATCTCCCTCCACTTCCTGTTTCTCCTGGGCGCCCGTGTCCTGATGTTGCTCCTCCGGGGCCTGCGCTTCCCCGTGTACCGCTTCATGTTTCTGTTCTTTGCTCTCCGGCGTCGGAGGATTGAAATAGGCCTCAATGACCCGCTTTGCGATAGGCGCGGCAGCGCTGCCCCCATGGCCGCCATGTTCGACAAAGACAGCTGTGGCAATCTGCGAATTGTACTCCGGGGCAAATGCGATAAACCACGCATGGTCCTGATGCTGGTCAGCACGGGATTTCCCCTTTGCAACTCCTCCGATGACCTGGGCCGTGCCTGTCTTTCCCCCGATACTCACCACATTCGAGCGTGCCCTGCTGCCCGTTCCTTCATCTTCATATACGACTCCGAGCATGGCCTTCCTTATGAAATTCAGATTACGTGAATCAACGTCTATTGTCCTTTCAAGTACCGGAGCTTCACCGGCCAGTAAATGAGGTTTATATATGCGACCGCCATTGACCAGTCCCGCAGTCAGCCTCGCCATCTGTATCGGCGTAACGGTCAGATATCCCTGTCCGATTGCGACGCTGAGGGTCTCGCCCTGATACCACTTCTCTTTCTTCGCCTTAAGCTTCCACTCCGTAGATGGCAGGTTTCCCGCGGCCTCTCCGTCAAGTTCTATCCCGGTCAAGCTGCCGAGGCCGAAGTCCGATGCATAGTGTGCTATCGTATCTATGTTTATCTTTTTCCCGATTTCATAAAAAAAGACGTCGCATGATTCGACAATGGACCTGTGAGTATCTACGCGACCATGGCCCCCGCCCTTCCAGCACCTGAACGTCCTTCCGAAATAGGTAGAGCCACCGCAATAAACCGACGTGTGCTCCGACACCAGTCCGGTTTCAAGCGCAGAAAGCGTTGTTATCGTTTTAAAAGTCGAACCGGGCGGATACTGGTTCTGTATGGCCCTGTTCATCAGTGGTTTATCCGGGTTGTTAATAAGCTCCATCCACTCGCCTTGCTCTATCCCTGCGACAAAAAGATTGGGATCAAAAGACGGTGCGCTGGCCATGGCCAGGACTTCTCCGGTATCAGCCTTAAGCGCCACCACAGCGCCCGCCTGCCCCTGAAGACTTTTTTCAGCCTCCAGCTGGGCGTTGATGTCCATGGAAAGCCTTATATCTTGACCCTTCAACGGCCTCTGTATTCTGACAAACTTGATTATGCTGCCACGGGCGTCGACCTCTACTATCTTTTTGCCTGCAACACCCCTCAATTTACTGTCATAGCTTTTTTCAATTCCATATTGTCCTATAAAGTCCTGTTTCGGTACATTGCTGAATTCCGGCTGGCTTAGCTGTTTCGGCGTAGGGTTGCTCAGATAACCAAGCAGGTGGCTCGCTGTATGTCCGTAAAGATACTCCCTGGCGCTATTCACATCCACCTGCAGCCCCGGGAAGTCAGTCTTCCTCGCCTCTATCCTGGCAACCTCCTTAAACGATATATTGCGCCTGAGCCTGACCGTCTCGTAAGGACTTCCCGCAACCTTTTCCAGTTTCAGGATGTTCTCGGCTGAAAGTCCGATAAGCCTGCCAAGCTCCGTTAACGTCTCTGTGTCGTCTGGGATATCTTCTCTGATCATAGATATATCATAGGACAATATATTTCTCACGAGAGGAGTATTGTTCCTGTCATAGATTATGCCTCTCGGAGCAGGAATATCTATGACCCTTATCCTGTTTCTCTCATCAATCATCCTGTATTCATCCCCCTTTATTATCTGGAGATACCAGAGTCTCAGCAGAAAAATACTGAATACGGAGATGACAATATAAAAAGCAACTGTTATTTTTTTATCCATCGCTGCAGATTAAAATATATTTCCTAAAAAACCGCGTCTTTCTTGTGAAACAACGGGTACAATACCAGGGCCGCAATAATTGTATATAGTACGCCCATGATAGAGATTCCCCAGGGCCTGTTGTGAAAAGACATTTTTGAAAAAGTTTCAAAACATATGTATATGATAAACATATCCATTATTGATAATATTGATATCACGATAGTATTGACCGTGATGTTCCATTGAAATATATTCTCTTTAAGCGCTGCGGTAAGGAAGCCTGAAAGGGACTTGCTTATGATGTTAGGCCCTATGATGAACCCACTCGCGGTATCCATAAGCAGGCCAGCCAAAGCTCCGTAGGTGATCCCTCTTGCCTGGCCGTATTTAAAGGAATAGAAGCAAACAAGCACGAGCACAAGATCCGGTTTGATCCCCTTAAAGAAAATCGCCTGTATCGTCAGGGTGAGGTACGCAAAGAAAATATATAGCAATAATATGTTCACTTCCTGAGTATCACCACATCTTCAACCTTATTCAGGTCCTGTGAAGGCGCGACCACAATCAACTGAAAAAGTTCGCTGCCCTCCTTATCGACATCAGACACATAACCTATTTTAAGTCCCTCGGGATATATACCGTCGAGTCCGGACGTTATTACATTTTCCCCTGCGGCGACCTCGATATCCTTTGCTACATATTTCAGATAGCACCGGTTATCGCCTCTCCCTTCCAGGATGCCTTCAACCCTCGAGTTCTGAAGCCTGACAGCCACCGAGGAATTAACATCAGTGATCAGGATAATACCGGACCTCTCCTTTAATACACGGTGTATCTTTCCCACAGGCCCGATCGGCGTGACCGCGACCATATTTCTGGCAATACCGTTGTCCAGCCCCTTGTTGATCCATATAATCTGGAACCAGTTGGTAGGGTCCCTTGCAAACACTCTCGCGGCAGCAACATAATCGGCCCTCTCAGACTTCAATTGAAGGAGACTGCGGAGCCTTTCATTTTCCAATGCATCTTCTTTATATCTGTTTTTCTCCCCTTCACATTCGGCCAGTCGCTGGATAGTGTCCCGCTCGCCTTTTTCCCAAAAAAAAATGACGCTCCTAAGGTAATCAATAGTGGACGAGACCCCCTGCTCAAGGACTTTTAAAGGATAGATGAGAAAATCGACCGTACCTCTTTCACCCCGGGTACTCTGGTATGTGAGCAGTCCAAAAATAAGGACCACAAAGACCGCGAAGAAGATAATTTTTTTTTTTAACATCCTCTAATATCTGTCATAAGGCGACTCGTCTTAGAATATCCAGTTCATCCAGTACCTCTCCCACTCCCTTCACCACCGCCAGCAGAGGGTCTTCGGCAACGATAACGGGCAGCCCTGTTTCATGCCTTATGAGCGCATCCAGCCCCCTTAACAGTGCCCCGCCTCCGGCAAGCACTATCCCCCTGTCAACTATATCAGAGGCAAGTTCAGGAGGGGTATTTTCGAGGGCAATCTTGATTGCATTAATGATGACCGTAATCGTTTCGCTTATCGCTTCCCGGATCTCATCTTCAAATATCGTGATGACCTTTGGTATGCCGGAGACAAGGTCCCGGCCCTTGACTTCCACAGACCTGTTTTCATCATCAATCTTATAGGCTGATCCGATCTGTCTCTTGATTAGTTCAGCAGTCCGCTCTCCGATAAGTATCCTGCCCTTGCTTTTTATATGGTTGACGATGTCCTCGTCAAGTTTATCGCCGCCCATTCTTACCGCCTTGCTGTACACAACACCATGCAGGGAGATGACCGCAACATCGGTTGTGCCTCCCCCGAGGTCCACGATCATATTCCCGAAGGGTTCGCCAATAGGCAGGCCGACGCCTATCGCGGCCGCCATCGGCTCTTCGATAAGATAAATCTCTCTGGCGCCAGAGGCCTGGGCTGCGTCCTTTACCGCCCGCTGTTCTACCTGGGTTATGCCTGAAGGAACGCCTATCGCTATCCGGGGAGAAATAAAGCTCTTCCTGTTATGGACCTTCCTTATAAAATATTTGAGCATCTCTCCCGTCTTGTCAAAATCAGCGATGACCCCTTCTTTAAGAGGCCGCATCGCGATTATATTTGCAGGGGTCCTGCCCAGCATCTTCTGTGCCTCCAAGCCGACCGCTATGACCTTGTCCTTCTGAATAGCGACAACTGAAGGCTCGTTGCACACGATGCCTTTGCCTTTCATAAAGACGAGCGTGTTTGCCGTGCCAAGGTCTATGGCAAGGTCGCTCGAAAACCATCCAAGAATTTTATTGAACATTTAATCCCCCTTGTTTGTCCTGAACAACACGAGTTTTTGCAAGTTCATCACCCAGCCTCATCCCTTCTTCACTGCCTAATATCACCAGACTCTCAAAAAGCAGAATCCCTATAACTATGACAAACGCAATAATCCATCCTAAGAACGGAATCGCCCTTAATATTCCAAACAGAATAAATCCCAGGGCAAAAGGGAAGTTCCTGTATATGGACTCTTTATACTCGCAGGGCGGGTTCCCGTTGCCTTTGTCAGGGACTATGACTTTCAGTCCGATAAGTTTCTTGCCTGCGCTCCTGCCGTCAAACAAGCCGTCGGCTATCAACAGATAAATAATTCCAGCAAAAAATCCGACCTTTGGTATAATCTCATAAAGGGCCACTACAATAATAAAATCGATTGTCTTCGCTATTACCCTGCTCAGTAAATCGGCCTTTGTGTATTCCTGGCGCTCCTCGGCTGATTGATCATACAGTGATTCTGATGTGTCCATTTCATGTTCCATCCAAATAGTACCAGATAGTCTTCGTTATTTCAATAAGCAGTATAATCAGATAACCTCAATTTATCAATGGGCAATGCAACGTATCAGCTGCATTATATTACTGCTGACCAGAAACAATTCCCTATGGAAGATTAAAGGGAATTGCCCTGCCCTGCTTACATGCATTAAGTAGTATTCCGGCATATCTCTTCTCAACCTTGAACCCGTAACTTTCTGCACGTCCGAGGGCAGTGACATAGGCCTTTTCCGCTTTACTCTTTTTCCCGCATAAATAATCCACTTCGCCGGTGCCGAGGATGCAGTATATCTTGCCTCTCGGGTCCTGCGTCTGTGTGAATAATCCGTCCGACTCTTTAAACTTATCCAGCGCCCGGCCCATTTCCCCAAGCATTTTGTATGTAGTGCCCACACTCCAGAGGGTATATGCATAGCTTACCCTGTCGCCTATTTTTCTATATAAGACTTCCGCCTTTCTGAAATATGCGAGGGCATTTTTGTAATCCCCATACATCCTTCGTGCATTTCCCAGACCGCAAAAAGAATAGGCAAGACCGAACCGGTCATTGAGACGGGTGAACATCCTGTTCGCCATTTTATAATATCTCTCCGAGTCCCCATACTCGCCTGCCACCCGTGAACTTCCCCCGAGACCACAGTATGAATAGGCCATGCCGGCTCTGTCTTTTAAGGCCCTGAACATTTCGAGCGACTCATGATACATCCCGACGGCCGTCCTTACCTCTCCCTTTATCCGGTATGTCCCCGCCTCTGCCCATAAAGAAAATGCCTCCCCTTTCCGGTCCTTCATGGACTTATACAGCTTGTGGGCCTTTCTGATAAGGTTCAGGGCGCGGCCCCAGTCCCCGAGGGCGCGCAGACTCAGGCCCAGCCCCGAGAGGGCATCTGCCTCCGAAGCCGTGTCATCAAGTGCCTCCGCGAGTTCCCGTCCTTCCGTATACCGGCCCTGTGCCTTCTGGAAATCGCCCTTGGCCCTGAATGTATCGCCGAGGGACAAACAGCAGTCAAGGACGCCGGATATATCTGAATTCTTTTTGCAGACTGCCAGCGCCTTATTGTAGAACTCGACCGCTCTGTCGTATTCCGCCCTCTTTCTGTATTCTTCAGCCTTTTGAAAATATTTATCTGTCATTATGTTCCTCTATTATGTAAAACATTGACGGGGCATTGGATGTAATTTGTAACGTTATATTAACCCCCGCATCGTTGCCTCACGATTCTCACTGTTTCATCGTAATTCTCAGAATTGTAGAATGCACTTCCCATAACCACAATATCTGCTCCGGCCCTCACAACCTCTGCAACATTGTCGATGTGTACTCCGCCGTCAACTTCTATCTCTGTGCGATAGTTGTTTTTATGAATAATATCTCTGAGCTGCCTGATCTTGGTCAGTGCCTCGGGGATGAATTTTTGGCCCCCAAATCCCGGGTTCACTGACATTATTAATACCATTTCAACATANNCCGCTATCCGCAAAATCCCTGACGTATTTATCGGGGTCCTCGATCATGAGATGCACGTCAAGCGGAATGGATGCAACCTTTTTTACAGACGTAACGACAAGCGGTCCGATGGTAATGTTCGGGACAAAATGGCCGTCCATCACATCTACGTGCACCAGATCCGCCCCTGCCTTTTCAGCCGCAATGACTTCCTCGCCAAGCCTTGAAAAATCTGCCGATAATATAGACGGCGCTATCTTTACCATAACACCTCCTTTTATGGACTAAGCCGGGGAGTAAGAAGTATCAAGCCTTTTTCTTCGCTTCTCACTTCTTGTTCCCCCTTCTGAATTCCTTTTTTTTAAAACCACATTCCCCACCCCCGGCCGAGTTTAACCTCCACCGAATCCCCATTCTGAATGACCGCACCGGCCTCGGGCTTCTGAAATATGACCTTACCTCCGCTGTCCTTTTCCTTCAATTCAATACCAAGCTCTTTTGCCAATATCCTGGCATCATCTATAGTCATATTAACAAAAGAAGGACATCGGTAGGTTCGCGTGTAGGGCCCGAGGCTTACGAGAAAATTAATTTCATTGCCTGCGGTATTACCGGACAAGGGCCTCTGGGCAATAATCATGCCTTTTGCCACGGAATCGGAATGGACTGAGGTGACTTTTTTTATTGTAATACCAAGATTGTGTAATGTCAGCTTTGCGTCCTCAAGCATCTGTCCCTCAAAAGAAGGCAGTGAATATATCTCCTGTCCCCTGCTCATCACCACTTCCACATACGTGCCTGTTTTGATCTTCTCCCCTGGTTTTATATTCTGGCTTATGATATGGCCTTCGGGGATTTCATTATGATACTCTTTCCCCTGGATGCGCAGAAACAATTTATTCTTATTCAGGTGGTCAGCAGCCTCTGTCAGACTTTTGCCCTCAAGCAGCGGGACCTCCCCGCTTTTATCGGTACCGACTATTTTAACAACAAGAAAGACGGCCACTGCCCCGAGTGCAAGGAAAGATATGAAATACCCTGTTATTTTAAGATAATTTTTTATCATCAGTGTTCGTTTTGCCCCTCGCACCTACATACTGAATCTCATCCCTTCCTTTAATCTTCTCCCCTGCAAATAGGCCTTGACCGACATAACTGCCTTGCCGGACGGTTGAATCTCAAGGATGGAAAGCCTCCCCGTGCCAGTACCTACAATCAGATCCTCTTTTCCGGCCCTCTCTATGGCCCCTGCCTCTGCATTTCCCTCAAGCGGCACGGCCTTAATGATTTTAACCCTTTCGTTTTCCAGAATACTATATGCACCGGGCCAGGGGTTCATGCCGTTTATAAATCTGCATAATTCTTCTGCAGGCTTTGACCACGTGATACGCCCGTCGTCTTTTTTCAATAAAGGCGCATATGACACTATCCCGCTTTGAGGAACGGGTTTCACTTCCCCGCTTTGCAGCTCCTTCAATGTTGTTATTAATAAATCAGCCCCGATTCTTGAGAGTCTCAGGGAAAGACTTCCCGCGGTGTCCTCTGCGGATATCTCCGTCTCCTTCTGCAAAAGAACAGGGCCCGTATCCATGCCTTCATCCATCAGCATGGTAGTGATGCCCGTTTTTTGCTCTCCATTAATTATGGCCCAGTTGATCGGCGCAGCCCCACGGTAAGCCGGGAGAAGGGATGCATGAATATTCACGCATCCCAGTTCCGGCAAATGAATTATTGCCGCAGGAAGTATCTGCCCATATGCAGCCACAACAATGGCTGAAGGATGTAATGCGCGCAGTGATTCAATAAATTCCGGCTCTCTCACCTTTCCAGGCTGCAAAATCCGAAGCCTGGCTTTCTGCGCCTCCCTCTTTACCGGGCAGGATCTTAACTGTCTTCCCCTACCGCTCTGCCTATCAGGCTGAGTCACTACAGCAAGGACCTCATGCCCCGCACCAAGTAATGTCTGCAGAGGCAATACCGCAAACTCCGGAGTTCCAAAATAAACCAGTTTCATGCTATCTACCTTCTATGTACAAGAGCAGCCGTCATATTCATAACTCCAATAAACTATCAATGAATATAAAATTACTATAACCATATACCAAATTACAAATATGCGGCATTTTCCCCATTCGGGGGGACCTGTTTGTTCAGGCCCGGCGGCAGTACGTCATTCCGTCATTTGCGATTTGGCTTTTTTTGACTTTTGGTTTCTTAAGATTTGAATTTAAAAAAAGGGGGGACACATGCAGAATGAGAAATGCATCATTCACCGACGATTTCTATTCTTTGCTGACCGTATGCTCCCGTGCATATCTCTTTCTGAAAAATTCCCGTTTAATGCGCCCGATCCTGTCGATCAGAAGAAACCCGTTAAGATGATCAATTTCATGCTGAAGGGCCCTTGCCAGCAGTCCTTCAGCCTCTATCTCTATCCGGGTACCGTTGCGGTCAAGACCTGTTACCCTGACCTTTTCAGCCCTCTTGACGATCGTGGTATATTCGGGGATACTCAGACAACCTTCTTCAGAGGTATCTTCACCTTCCTTATGGACAATAGCAGGATTTACAAGCACAATCAATGAGCTTTTTTCATCCCTGGAGCTTACATCTATTACAGTTACCTGTTTTGATACACCAACCTGATTGGCAGCCAGCCCTACGCCGGGAGCGGCATACATTGTCTCAATCATATCGTCAATGAGCTTTTGAAGCCCGGCATCGAACTCACAGACCGGCTCTGTTTTTTTCTTCAATACTTCTTCCGGATATTTTGTAATTCTGAGCACCGCCATAATTTAATTTAACCGCTTCATAGCAAAAATAACAAGTTTGATCCACGCAATTTACCTATTATTAATTTTATCCAGCGTTACGAATATCAGAAACCGTGATACATGGTTCAATGTGAACCACTGGAAAATTAAATATATGTCGGTATTATTCTTACATAACGCAATTGACTAAATCTCCTCCCTAAGTATTTATTGTAAATTATTGTTTTAAAGATTAAAATATTACAAGTACGACACCTCTGGGAGATTCCATGGATCTACATCAACAACTGTTCTATCAGCATTTAGATGTCGTTTTTTTCATCTATGGGTTCGCCTTCGTTGTCATGGGTATCACGGTTCTCGTGCAACCCAAAAAAATGAGTGAGTTTGAGATCGCCAATATTCTGTGGATTCTGGCTGCCTTTGGTATCACACACGGACTCAATGAATTCCTGGATATGTGGGCTATCATTAAAGGCAGGAACCCTGCGCTTGACATGATTCGCTGGTTTATCCTTGTTGCCTCATTTATAGCCCTTTTTGAATTCGGCAGGAGACTTTTTCGACTCAAAATACCAGCGTCTTCCTGCCTGCGAACAAAGGTTACCAAACCACTTCAGTGGTGGCTCCTCCCATGCACCCTGGTTATCATTATTATGGCGGGTGTATCGTCTTCAGATTTCTGGACCGGGGCAAGCACCTGGACACGTTATCTGTTAGGTTTTCCCGGCGGCATATTAATCGGGCTCGGTTTTCTCACATATTATAATACTGAGGAACCCATTCTACGATCCCTGGATGTGAAAAAATATTTTTATACTGCAAGTGCCGCATTCTTCATTTACGGTATTCTCGGCGGCATTGTAGTGCCTCCGGGCACTTTCTTTCCAGCAAATATACTGAATACTGATTCATTCCTTACCACATTCCATATCCCGGTCCAGGTCCTTCGCGCTGTCTGCGCAAGCATCGCAGCGTGGGCTCTGGCAGGAATGCTCAAAATATTCAACTGGGAAATAAGGAGCAAACTTCACGAAGCACAGGACATATTAAAACAGCAGTTAAAGGAATCAGAAGAACGGTACCTTGAAATTGTGGAAAGTTCGACAGACATTATTCATGCCATCGATGTTGAGTATCTCATTAAACTCTCAAATAGATCCGGCTGCCAGCTCCTCGGTTATACGCCGGAAGAGCTCACAGACTCCCATATTAAGGTCATTTGCACTGCCGGGACCTGGGAGGAGCTGGAAAAGAACCTGGATAAAATTACCCGTGAAGGTTCGGCGTTTATTGACGAGGGGCAGTTAATAAAAAAGAACGGGGAACCGATGAAAGTGGCTATTCACGCAATGGCAGTATATGACAACCACAGGAAATTCGGCGGGATGCGGCTGACATTCAGGGACATAACGCAGCGCAAGCTCGCAGAGGAGGCACTCAGGGAAAGTGAAGAGAGGTATCGCTTGCTATTTGAAGAATCAAGGGACGCGATCTTTTTAAATACACGCGAGGGTAAGTTCATTGACATAAACCAGACAGGACTGGAGCTCTTTGGATACTCCAAAGAGGAAATAATGAATATAAATCCTAATCAACTGTATATTCATCCTGATGATCGCAAAAAATTCCAGCAGGAGATAGAGGACAAAGAATTTGTCAGGGATTATCCTGTTAAACTTCGCAAGAAGTCCGGTAAATTAATGGACTGCCTTGTCACCTCGACCCTGCGCAGGACAAACGAAGGAAAAATCTTCGGATATCAGGGAATTATCCGTGATATTACCGAACGCAAAAAGATGGAGGAAGAACTCCAGAATATTGAGAAACTCGAATCGGTTGGAATCATGGCAGGGGGAATCGCCCATGATTTCAATAACATTTTGACTACCATTGCAGGAAGCATCTCACTTGCAAAGGTATCAGTGGTTTCCGGCAGCACGCTGTACGGGATTTTAATCGATGCGGAAAAGGCATGTTCTCAGGCCAAAAATCTGACCACCCAGCTCCTCACCTTTTCCAGAGGCGGTGCCCCCATCAAAAAAGTAGCCCGTGTCAAGGAACTCATAATTAATTCTGCCAATTTTGCATCAAGAGGGTCCCACATCGATTGCTTTTTTTCCATCCCGGATGATCTCTGGCCTTCTGAAGTCGATGAAGGCCAGATTGCCCAGGTTATTCACAATCTCGTTATTAATGCGGTACAGGCAATGCCTGAAGGCGGCTCAGTAAATATTACGGCTGAAAACATGGCTGTTGCCGCCGATAATATCCTGTCTCTCGATCATCGTGATTACATTAAAATCTCTATAAAAGACGAGGGGGTCGGGATTCCCAACGATCACGTAAAAAAGATATTTGATCCGTACTTCACGACAAAAAACGAAGGAAGCGGACTGGGGCTGGCAACCACCTTTTCTATTATAAAAAATCACAGCGGACATATTGACGTGTCTTCAGAAGTCGGCAGGGGGACCATGTTCACGATATACCTGCCCGCATCTAAAGACATGTATCCGGTTAACGTTCATGAAAGATTTAAGGCACATAAAGGTGAAGGGAAAATACTCCTCATGGACGATGAGTATTCGGTAAGGACCACTGTCTGCAAGATGCTGAAACATTTAGGCTATGAAGTAGAAATAGCCTCTCAAGGTAATGAAGCCATCGCATTGTACGAAAAAGCACTCAAATCAGGGCAGCCCTTTCACGCAGTCATTATGGACCTGACGATACGGGGAGGAATGGGGGGGCAGGAAACAATACAAAATCTGCTCAGTATAGACCCCAATGTGAAGGCGATCGTATCAAGCGGATATTTTAATGACCCGATAATGTCTGATTATGAAAAATACGGCTTTTGCGGGGTCATCCCAAAACCGTATGAGATAGAAGATCTCAGTGCATTATTACGCAAGATAATAGCTTATTCGGTTTAGATTCGATTCACTAACGATACGTCAATTCACATGAATTAGCCGGGCACAAGATCCGAATTACAGACCCGGAATGCAGCAAATACGATAAACTTCGATGAAGAAAAAAATTATTTTATCATTAGTTGCCCTTTTGTTATTTTTTTCCGTTGGCGCAGGGTTGGGGGTGTTATATATAACCAGCACAACATCGGAACTGAAGCGGCTTATCGAACTTTATCAGGTAGAGGAGCTAAGACGCTCACTTATTATCGATATTCAAAGCGTTCAATCCAATCTTCTCTCCGTGAACACCCCTTTTGCCCAGGAACTCGATTCTATTGTTTTTAATGTATTGTCTCTTGAGGAGTCCGCAAATAAATGCTCTTCGTGCCACCACCCTCAGGTCCTCGCCGACCGTATCATAAACATGCAGTCCATGATGAACGATTACGAGGCCGCGCTAAGCTATTACTTAACCACAGGGGCAAATGCAGTAAGGGTAGAGCAATTGAAAAAAAATGCATTTACGCTGGGGAATAAACTTGTCGAAGTGACTGAACATATGTCACACAGCGCGACAACCAGTCTTGCTGAAAAGACAGATACAGCCATGACTAACATTAACTATGTCAAGACCATTCTATTTACTACAGTCGTCGTAACTCTTCTTCTCAGCATTCTGGTCGCAATAAGACTGATACAGTCGGTCACAAGGCCAATTAATGCCCTTGTAAATGCGACAAGGATGATAACATCGGGTGAATACGGAACCGCAATTTCTTATAAAGACAAGACGGAATTCGGGGAACTTGCCAACCACTTTAATGCCATGAGCACTGGCATTAAAGATGCGTATGAAAATATTCAAAGAGAAATCACGGAGCGCAGGCAGACGGAAGAGGCATTACGGCAAAGCGAGGAAAGGTTCAGGACATTCTTTGAAATGTCCCCGACAGGTATAATAATTTATCCTATCGAATCAGCACCCATGGATAAAAATCTGGAATTCGCAACATTCAACCCGGCATTTCACAATTTTTTCGGCTATACAAGAGAAGAAATGTTTCATATGTCGATAGCTGAACTTTCCCATCCCGAAGATATGGGAAAAAATCTCGACCTGTACAAGGAACTCCTTGAAGGGAAAAGCAACAGTTATCGCATGGAAAAAAGGTATATCAAAAAAAATGGCGAAATTATATGGGGGTATATAAACTCCACGGTACTCACGAATTTTCAGGGGGAACCCTCTCATATAATGACGATCCTGGTAGATATTACCGAACGCAAGAAAATCGAAGAAGAGCATTTAAAGATCCAGAAACTCGAATCCGTGGGCATACTGGCAGGAGGAATAGCCCATGATTTCAACAATATCATGACTTCTATTGTAGGCAACATTGCGCTGGCAAAGATGTCATCCGGTATCCAGAAAAGCACATTTGAGATATTGACAGACGCGGAAGAAGCATGCCTTCGCGCAAAAGACCTGACAGGCCAGTTGCTGACTTTTTCCAAAGGGGGAACGCCTATCAAGAAAATAACGTCTATTGCAAAACAATTAAAAGATTCCGCCCGTATCGTTCTGAGAGGCTCCAATGTGGACTGTACATTATTTATCCCCCCGGATTTATGGGCAGTTGAAATTGATCAAGGACAGATTAACCAGGTCATTTTCAATTTAATTATAAACGCCCGTCAGGCCATGCCTGAAGGTGGAATAATCCGGATAAGCGCCGAGAATGTAATCATAGAGGAACAGAGCATATTACCTTTACTAAAGAGGGAATATGTAAAGGTGACCATTAAAGACCAGGGCATCGGGATACCGAAAGAACATCTTCAAAAAATATTTGACCCTTATTTCACAACAAAGAAGAAGGGACACGGCCTTGGGCTTTCAAGCACCTACTCGATCATTAAGAACCACGATGGATATATTGATGTCGATTCAGTGACAGGTACCGGGACTACCTTCCACATTTACCTGCCCGCTGTCAGGGGACAGGGAATGATTGAGGTGGATAAGAGGCCTGCGATTATTAAAGGCGAAGGCAAGATTTTGCTCATGGATGATGATGAAAATATATTGACATCCGTCAGGAAAACACTTATGAACATCGGGTATAACGTAGAGATTGCCAAAGACGGCGCCCAGGCAATCGAGCTTTATAAAAAGGCCATGCCCTCCGNNATTGTATCAAGCGGTTATTCAACCGATACGATTATGGCTAATTATAAAAAACATGGTTTCTGCAGCCTGATTACCAAGCCTTATCAAATTGAGGCCCTGAGTGAATTATTGCACAATGTGATATGCAACCATATCTGAATGATGAAATGTCACATCTGTTCAGAACAGCCCTGCCTCACCTCGTCTCACACTTTCGCAGGCTGCTTTCAATCAGTTTTGTCATTTCCTCTTTAAAATGTTTCCGTATCCCCTTCAGCTCAGTTATTTCCTCGTGTATTTCAACGACCTTATGTTGCAGCTCTTTTAATATTTCTTCTGCCTTCAATTCCGCCTCTTTCTGAAGAAGTTCCGCGTTTCTTTGCGCATTGGCCAGGTATGTCTCTACAAATTTCTGTGTATTTATTACTGTATCTCTGAGCGCGACTTCCAGATCATTAAATTCCTTCAGCTGATTCCCGGCCCGTCTTGATTCTTCTTTTAACGCGGCATGTTCTTTCCGGAGTTCCTCGACTTCCCCGCTGATGAACTCCAGAAATGAATGTACCTCTTCCAGGTCATAGCCTTTTAATCGTCTAGGGAACCGCTTCTGCTGTATATCCAATGGGGTGATTCTCATAAAAAGTTTCTCCTGATCACTCCAGGGTTCTCTCCGCCGCTTTTTTTAACCTTCATACCTGCCTATGCACAAACAGGCATTCTGCCCGCCGAAGCCGAAGGAGTTTGAAAGGGCGATCCTGTGCTCTTTGCGCCTGGCTTCATTCGGTACGTAGTCAAGGTCGCATTTCGGATCGCGGGACTCATAATTGATCGTGGGGAGTATGACTGAACGGCTGATGCCCATGAGAGTCAGTATACATTCAATCGGGCCAGCTGCCGCTATGGCATGGCCCAGCATGGACTTATTGGAACTTACGGGAACCTCCCCGGCCCTTCCTCCGAACACTTCCTTGATGGCCCGTGTCTCTGTGAGGTCATTTTGCACAGTCGATGTCCCGTGAGCATTAATGTAATCAACGTCATCAGGACTTATTGCCGCATCATTGAGCGCCGCCTTCATTGCAATCACTGCGCCCAGCCCTTTAGGGTGTGTATCAGTTATCCGGTACGCATCGGCTGATGAACCGTAACCCTTTATTTCCCCAAATATATGCACGCCGCGCGCGCGGGCATGTTCCCGCTCTTCCAGAATCAGGGCACCGGCCCCTTCCGACATAACAAATCCGCTGCGTTTTCTGTCAAATGGCCTTGAGGCCTTTTGGGGCTCAGAGTATTTCTCACAAAGCGCCTTCAGCAGGATAAACCCGATCATGCCGGTAAAGTCGATTGTGGCCTCGCAGCCACCAGCAATCATGACATCGCACTTTTTGTCCTCAATCAGTCTCACTGCCTCACCAATGGCCTGAGAGCCAGCTGCGCAGGCGGAAACAAGAGACAGGACAGGGCCCCTGCAGTCAAACGTGGTTGATAGTATGGATGCCGCCGCGTCAGGTTTTCTCCTGAAAAAATGCAGGAACGGATACCCCCCTGCCTTTAACAGATTCTTCATGTCCCAATGGCCGTCCCCGTCATAGAACCTGTGAATCAGCTTGATATCTTCTATATCAGGGTTGTCCCCGTGAGAACCGAGCGAGACGCCGATGTTTTCACGATTCCCGACCTGATCAAGCGCTGCCCGCCCTGCAGCCTCTGACGCAGCTATTCTCATGAGGCGAAGACCGCGTGATGAGAATTTTCTTAACCTCTGGTCCGTCCTGTGTTCAAATTCTTCTATCCAGGTATTGTCGACTTCCCCGGCTATCTCACAGGGAAGCCCCGTGGTATCAAAAGACCTGATGTAATCGATCCCGGAAAGGCCCTGACTGCACTTATCAAAGGTTTCCTCAGAGTTTTTTCCTGAAGTGGTGATCATTCCATATCCCGTAATGACCACCCTTCGCTGGGAGGATTTCGTCATCATATCAGAAGATATTTTTCTCTTCCTGAACTTTGGTAAGCCAGGCTTTAATTAAATCATCGCCGTTGGTGAACGTCGCACTATCTCCGCAGGAGCCGCATTTGATTTTGATTCCGTCGTCGGACTGCCATGCCGAATTGCCGCAGCTCGCACATGCAGCGGGAAGGCTATTGAGAATGTCCATGACCCCCTGGACCATTGACTGGACAGTAACCATGGCCGGAATCTCATCCATGTCCATGCCGGGTTGTAATTCCGGCATGTTATTGCCAAAACGAATCTTCAATAATTCAATGGCCTTATCTGTCAAGCGGCCGTCCTCATCTATGGCAGTGCCTTCACCGAACATTTCCTCAATGTGTTCAAGAACGAAGTGCCGGGCCATTTTCATCCCGAAGGCCTGCTCCAGCCTGTAGTTTATGTCAAGGAAATCGAGTGACTCGGCTCCGAGGTCGTTTATCAGGGAACTCTCCCGTGTAATCGAGCTTTCATCAACTCTCAATGTTTCAACGATGGCCTTCTTAAGCTCTTCAAACACTTTCTCTTCAGTAATAAGGTTTTGACTCATTGCTCCTCCTTATGTCTTTCTATCTTTATTTCTTAGTATTCAAGTTTCAACCGATGCACGGTTCAGTTATTGATGAGGTTGTCCTTCTTACCTCTTACCTCTTCTCCCCCCGGAGTTCGGCATATTGCGTTGCTCAGTCCCTTATCTACAACTATGGTCTGTCCCGTTATTCCCCTGCTGGCCTCACTGCACAAAAAAAGCACAACATCCGCTATTTCTTCCGGCTCAACATAAAGTCCGGCAGGGAGCATATCTATATTGTCCCAGAATTGACGCAGCACCTTAAAAGAATCTGTCTTGACAATACCGCCGCAGACCGCATTCACAGAAATATTTTTCGTGCGCAGGCTTTCTGCGCAATCTCTTATCACAGACTCCATCGCCGCCTTCATGCTTCCCAGAGGGTATGCCTGGTTATAAAAACGGCTTCCCAGGCTCGATATGAATATAATCTTTCCCCCGGTTTTTTCGAGCATGGGCAGCGCTGCCTGAATGCAGAATATGTTGCCTATATAATTTGTATCGACCAGTTGTCTCAGTTCCCTTTCAAATAATTTCTCAAGAGGCTTGAAAGGGGCCTTTGCCGCATTCAGAATCAGATGATCCAGTTTCCCCATTTTTTCGTTCACTTCGTTAAACATGCCTTTCACCGAATCTCTTGCCGCAATATCAGCATGGACTATAAGAGCCCGGCGTCCCATTTTCTCAATCTCCGTGCAAAGCTCTTCTGCCTGGGCCTGGGACGAGCCACCTGATTTTCGGTAATTGACCACGATATCTGCACCCGCAAGCGCACACTTTTTTGCGATGGCCCGGCCAATACCCCTTGAACTGCCTGTTATCAGTACCACTTTGTCTTTGAGGATATTCATGACCCGTCTATTTTATAAAAAACATGGTGTTAAGTAAACAGGAGAGAAAATCCCCGGAAAACGCAAGAGGTAATTATTTAAAGATTGAATAAGATACACTTCATCCGAACTACGGGGAATTCATGAGACCATTTAAAGTGGCACTGACATACGCACGCAATTTTGACATTCGTCAGTACCATGACACGTATATAAAAGTGAATGGAGTTTGTAACAAGGCCTTATTTAAATGTTTTATAGCAGACAGAATAACGCAATGTGTGGAATGGATCTTGCATTTGTAATTGCATATTCCTTTATGGAAAGGTAAAATGTAGGGAGTCGTCATCATGCTGTCCCTAAAGGGAGAAGCCGTGAGTTCTATCCGGCATACAATAAGAAAGATTATATACTGCCCGCAAAGCGGTATATAAGGAGGAATTGGGATATTATGAAATTTCATATATTCAGATTTATCGGCTTACTGGTTTTTTCCCTGTCATTAAGCTGCAGCCATAGCCAAAACGAGATTCAGAGCAGGCCGGACATTCAGTTACCGAAAATCATTCCTTCGCTCTCGGTCACCATTGATAATAATGCCGGGGACAATGAAGTTGTATCAGAGGGTATGGACGATAACACCTCGACTGTCAAATGTCCTGGTCCAAATGGCTGTCAGGATAAAGAAACCGCAGACATTCCGGCAGTGAGCGAGGAAAACCCTCAAATTCCCCAGGTTGGAGAGAACAATGAAACGTTTACTGGGGATATTGAAGATACCGCAGAAAATTCTGAAAATGAAGGGGATGAACAGGACCTCCTTGATACAGCGCTGGAATTTGTGAACGCATCCCAGGAATTCTGGGCGGATGGCAATCTTGAAAAGGCAATCGAGACACTGGACCGGGCTTATGAACTGGTCCTGAAAGTTGATACTGAAAGCAGGCCTGACTTGATACAGCAGCAGGAGGATCTGCGTTTTATGACTGCAAAGCGCATTCTTGAAATTTATGCATCAAGGTATAAAGCCGTGAACGGCAATCATCGTGAAATACCCCTGACGATGAACGAACATGTGGAACTGGAGATAAAATCATTCCAGGGAAATGAACGTCAGTTCTTTATCGATTCATACAAGCGTTCAGGTCTCTACATTGATAAAATCAGGGCTTCCCTCAGAGATGCCGGCCTGCCGGAGGAACTTGCATGGATGCCTCATATTGAAAGCTGGTTTAAGGTAAAGGCGCTGTCACGCGCACGCGCACTCGGTATCTGGCAGTTTATTCCCTCTACAGGCTATAAGTTCGGTTTAAAGAGGGATGCCTGGATAGACGAGAGAATGGACCCTGAAAAATCCACAGCTGCGGCCATAGCATATTTAAATGAACTGCACCAGATGTTCGGTGACTGGACCACCGTGCTCGCCGCCTATAACTGCGGGGAAGGTACGGTGTTAAGAACGATACGCAACCAGAAGATCAATTATCTTGACAATTTCTGGGACCTGTACGGACAGCTTCCCCGTGAAACGGCCCGCTATGTACCGAGGTTTCTTGCCACCCTGCACATCATGAAGGATCCTGCGAAGTACGGTTTTACTCTCGATGAAATTGATCAGCCTGTTACATATGAAACGGTGAGTATTGAAAAACAGGTCCCCCTGAAAGCAGTGGCAGAGGCACTGGGCGTAACGTTAGAAGAACTCACCGCATTAAATCCGGAACTTCGTTTACAGGTCACACCGCCATCGAAGTACTCTCTTAAGATCCCGGCTGGAAAGACGGATACGTTCCTTGCCTGTGTGGAAGGAATACCGGTATGGGCATCTCCGATAAATGATATTATGCTTTCCAGCGGCGCCTATGTATATCACCGCGTTAAGAATGGTGAAACACTCGCCAATATTGCAAAAAAATATCACAGCTCAACACGGAGCATCGCCAGGGCAAACAAACTGAATAAAAAATATTTTATCAGGGCCGGCCAGAAACTGAGGATCCCGCTGAGCGGAGGCTTGGGAAATAATGCGTATACTGCTAAGGCCGATGTTGCTGCCGACGGGAAGTACAGGGTAAAAAAAGGTGATACGCTCTGGCTGATAGCAAGGAAATTCAATACTGATACCAAAACTCTCCAGCAGATCAACAACCTGAGGTCGACTTATCTGAAAGCAGGGCAGATCCTTCTGGTAACGGAATAATAAAAAGAACTTCCGGCGACAGGACTATGTATGCAGTGCTTTGAGAATCACCCCGGCAATAAGCCGAACGTTTTCTGATGCAAGTTCCGGGTATATGGGAATTGACAGCACTTCTCTGGAAACCGCCTCGGCTTCCGGCAGATCGCCTTCCCGATAACCAAGATATTTGAATGCAACCTGTAAATGAAGCGGAATAGGGTAGTATACAACCGCTGATATATGATTGTCGTGAAGGGTCTTTTCCATATCGGATCTTTTGTCACTCATGAACGTGTACTGGTGGTACACATGTGTTCTGTCCTGTTTTTCTACCGGACATGTCACGGCATTCCCGAGCAGCGAGGTATAGAGTGCGGCAATGTCGCGCCGTTTCCGGTTATATGTATCAATGTGTCTTAATTTTATTCTCAGGATCGCTGCCTGTATTTCATCCAGCCTGCTGTTATACCCGATAAAGCTATGCTGATATGGCCCCGTCGTGCCATGATTTCTTAATAATTTTACCTTCTCTGATATTTCCGGATTATTGGAAATCAGCATACCCCCGTCACCGTACGCGCCCAGATTTTTACTCGGGTAAAAGCTGAAGCACCCTGCGTCACCAATACTTCCGACAGGCCGGTCTTTATACTTCGCTCCAAAGGCCTGGGCGGAGTCTTCAATAACTTTAAGCCCGTGTTTTTTGGCTAAAGACATTATTTCATCCATATCCGCAGGCTGTCCAAAAAGATGGACCACAATGATGGCCCTGGTCTTGGATGTTATTTTCTCTTCTATTTTTGAAGGATCAATGTTCAGAGTCAGCCGGTCTATATCAACAAAAACAGGAGTCGCGCCGACATAGGTGATTGCCTCCGCCGTTGCAATAAACGTAAAGGGAGTGGTAATTACTTCATCGCCCTCTTTTATATCAAGCGCCCTGAGCGACAGGTAGAGCGCATCGGTACCGGAACCAAGACCGACTGCCCCGGTGACATTATGATATGCGGCAACTTCCTGTTCAAATAAAGATACATTTGGCCCAAGTATAAAGCGGCTGCTATCCAATATTTCTCTTACGGCGTTTCTTATTTCTTCATTAAGCGGTTCATGCTGTGCCTTGAGATCAAGCATGGGTATTGTTTTTATGTTATTTGTTATTTTTGACATGTCTTTGTGCTAGTCTGTAAACCCCCGGTTGACTAATCCCGATATTTTCAGTACCACTTTCAGGGCCTCTTTGCCTTCACGACCTGATACCAGAGGCGGTGAACTATTCTTGATACATTCAATAAAAGAGATAAGCTGCTCCTTTAACGGTTCTTTGACCTCGGGTTTTTTTGTCTCCTTTTCCACGTTTCCGTTTTGTTTTATGTAACAGGACACTTCCTGCTTCTGGTAGTCCAGGTTCAGATACGCATTATGCTGGAAGACCTTAAGCTCTCTTTTTTTCTCGTCTGCGATGCGGCTTGAGACTGCTTCGGCAATACAGCCGTTTTCAAACTCTATCCACGCATGAGCAATGTCTATATTTTCTGTCAAGACTCTCGCCCCGGTCGCACGGATATCGGCAATCTCCGAATTAACCAGGCTGAGTATTATATCTATGTCATGTATCATTAAGTCAAGGGTCACATCCACATCTATCCCCCGGCCCAGGAACGGAGAGAGACGCTGGGACTCGATAAATTTCGGCTTGCTCACCATCGCGCTTATCATGGATACTCCTGCATTGAATCTTTCCAGATGACCTACCTGAAAGGTGAGGTTTCTCCTGTCAGCTTCTTCAATAAGTTTGTCAGCCTCATCGAGTGTAGTGGTGACCGGCTTCTCAACAAGAATGTTCCTGCCGTTTTTCAGACACTCCATCGCTATGTTAAAATGCAACGTTGTAGGGACCGCAATGCTGACAGCGTCAACAGCGCGTATAAGCTCTTGATAACTGCTAAACACGTTACAGTGATATCTCGACGCGATTTCCTGCGCCCGTGCCGTATCCGCATCAACGATCCCGGCAAGATGCACATCTTCGAGGCCCGAATATATCCTGGCATGATGCACCCCGATTGACCCTACCCCAATGACTCCCACGTTTATCATGTAATAAATTATCCCTTGTCCGGTATTCCCATTGCTTAACTATCGATTAACCCAGCGTTAATTTTACATTAAAGTGCAACAAGATTTAAAGTGCAAAAATAAGCCGCGAGTAGGAAAAGCCGGACGAAAATATGCATAAGTATAACAAAACACATTATAAAGAGGTGGGGGAAATTTCAGAGGGGCAAAGACTTACATCACCAAGGACAATTGAATACGAAAGAGGATAAGGCACTCATCTGTGCTCAGGATTGATCCCAATGACCGCAATCCCTGCCCTGTCAGCCTCTTTCAGAAAATATTCTTTATCAACTATGATACATTTTGCTGCTTCCAGCGCCAATACCTTTGCCCCCGCCTTTTTCATGGAGCTAAGCGTATCTATACCGACCGCCGGCACATCAAATCTCATGTCCTGCTGGGGCTTGCTGACTTTTATGACAACGGCGCCTTTTTGTGCAAGCGCCCCCCCTCGTTGAATCGCTTCATCAGTACCCTCTATCGCTTCAACAGCCATTACGGCTCTTTTCTTGACAACAACCGTCTGGCCGATATCAAGCTGACCTATTTTCTTGGCTATCTCCCATCCGAACTCAATATCCTTCATATCCTCCCTTGACGGTTTATGGCGTGTTAACAAACCTTCGGGAGCCAGGAGGTTTTTGGTAAATGTGGTTGTCTTATGAACGGTAATATTATTTTTCTCCAGCTCGTTTACCACAGCATTCATTATCGAATCATCTGCACGGTCTTTTAATGAAAAAATCAGTTTCACGGCCTTGATGTCGGGGATAAGATTCTTTTTATTTTCATACAGGAGTTTTTTGGGGATTTTACCGGCCATCACGGCTTCGGTCACGGCCAGTTTTTTCAGTAATGCCAAGAGGCCTCCGAAACTGCCGATTCTTACCTTGTGAAATTCATCCGTAACCGGCCTCAGCGATTCATCGGCAGGCGGCTGCAAGGCGATCCCTACGACATAATACCCCATTTTTTTTGCCTCGGCTGCAATCGAGACAGGCAGTTGTCCCATTCCGGCGATAAGCCCCAGAACCCGGGGGTTGTTCTTATCTTTACTTGACACCTTCCTCCTGGTCCCTACCCTGTCTTTACCTGCATATTCCTCTCTTGTTCTTCTCAATGAACTCGATAAGGTTCTTGATTTCCTGGGAGAGTTTTCCATCCTGCTTTAAGAGGGCCAGGGCTTCCTTCAGCGTCAGTTTACTGCGGAACAGTATCTTGTATGCATGCTTAAGCTCCTTGATCTGCGTGTCACTGAAATTCTGCCGCTTAAGCCCGACGGTATTCAGGCCGTACAGTTTCGCCCTGTCGCCCGCGGCCGTGGTATACGGAGGGATGTCCTGCGGAATGGCGCTGAAGCCTCCGATCATGGCATAGGCCCCTATATTTGTAAACTGATGCACGGCAACATGTCCTCCGATAAAGACGTAATCCTCTACCGTGACATGACCCGCAAGTGTCGTGGCATTGGCCATGATAACATTGTCTCCTATGCGGCAATCATGGGCAATATGCACATATGCCATCAGGAAATTGTTGTTCCCTATCCTTGTTATCCCCTCTCCGCCTACAGAGGCACGGTGAATAGAAATGTACTCCCTGATGATATTGTGGTCTCCTATGTGAACCTTTGTCTTCTCCCCTTTGTACTTGAGGTCCTGAGGCGGGAGGCCAACAGAAGTAAAGGGGTACACTGTGCAGTCACTGCCCATTTCCGTCTCTTCTATATATACATTCGAAAAGAGTTTGGTGTTTTTGCCGAGGTGTACTCCGCTGCCGACGATACAATAAGGGCCGATTTCTACGCCCTCTGAAAATTTTGCTTTTGAGTCGATAATTGCTGTTGGATGAATTTTTGGTTTAGCCATTTGCCAGTTCCTGTTCTGTCACCATAGCCGTAAAATCAGCCTCTGCGACAACCTGCTCATCAACAAACGCCTGACCGGAGAACTTCCAGACATTGCTTCTGTTCTGAATTACATCTACCTCGAAACGGAGCTGGTCTCCGGGGACCACCGGTTTACGGAATTTGGCCTTTTCAATGCTCATGAAATACACTGAATTCCCCTGAGCACCCGAATGAAAAGCCAGTATCCCTGCTACCTGCGCCATGGCTTCCACTATTAATACCCCCGGCATTATGGGATAACCCGGAAAGTGCCCCTGGAAAAATTGCTCGTTGGCCGTTACGTTCTTCAGCCCTACTGCCCTTACTTTCGGGTTTATATCGACAATCCTGTCAACCAGGAGAAAGGGGTACCGGTGCGGCAGGATGTTTTGAATTTCACGGATGTTCATCATCTGATTGTTCCTCCTTGTCCAGCTTTTCGTATTGTCAAAACTTAACCACCAGGGAATACCGATGTTAAAAAAGAAGGTCCCATCATGGTGTTATGTCTTGCCCTTTTTTTCATCAATCTTTTTGGAAATACCCAGCTTCTTCTCTATTTCCCGCATGCGTTTTACCAACTCCGGCAGTTTGGAATAAAGGCTTTGGGCCCGCAACGATGTTCCGTGAGGAATCGCAGGGGTTCCCGAATATATTTGACCCGCGGGTATATCACCGGTCACCCCGGCCTGTGCGGCCACTATAGTGCCGGCACCTATCTTCACATGATCCTTGACGCCAACCTGTCCTGCAATAATGGCACCGTCCCCTATCTCCACGCTCCCACTGATACCAACCTGAGCTACTATTATACAATTCCTGCCTATTTTTACATTGTGTGCAACCTGCACAAGATTATCTATTTTGGTTCCGCAACCTATAATAGTATTTCCCACTGTGGCCCTGTCAATACAGACATTGGCGCCGATCTCGACATCATCTTCGACTATTACGCCACCTACCTGCGGTATTTTGTAGTGACTCCCTTTTTCCGGTACATAGCCGAATCCGTCAGAACCAATAACGGCGCCTGAATGCACTATTACTTTCTTGCCGATCCTTACCTTCTCCCTTATTGTCACATTGGGATAGATAAACGAGTCGTCCCCCACAGTTACCCCTTCTCCCAGAAACACTCCAGATGATAGAGTAACCCTTGATCCCAGCTCCACATCATTGCTTATATATGCATTCGGGTGGACAGATACATCGTCTCCCATCTTTACGTTGCTGCCGATTACGGCCCTCTCACTGATACCGGAAGGACTGTATGGTTTGACATAGAACACTTCCAGGGCCCTGGCAAAGGTCAACTGGGGATTATCAGCAACGAGCAGGCTTAGCGTAAGTCCATCAATTTCTTCTTTCACGATTAAAGCTGAGGCGGACACCTCCGGGATGTAGTTATTGTTATGGAGAAAGGTTATGTCCCCTTCTTTCGCATTCTCAATACCTGCTACCCCGGTTATCTCAACCTCTGGATCGCCTGCTATCCTCCCGCCTATGAGGGCGGCTAATTCTCTCAGTTTCATACTTGACAATGAATAATGTCGTTAGTCGTTATTGTTTAGTGTCACCGGAAGATTCACTGAACATTTTAAGCACCCTGTCAGTCAAGTCGGCCTCAGGACGTATATACGCTATCCCTGCCTCATTAAGAATGGCTGCATAGCCCTCCTCTTCCGCAATCTTTGCCAGGAGCTTCTTCACATCCAGCACTATTTTCTGTATGAATTCCGCTTCATTCTTCTTCAGCTCTTCATCACGGTCTCTTCTCATCTTCTGATATTCCATCACCAGCTTTTCGTGGTCCGCCTGTTTCTTCTCTTTCGTTTCAGGATTAAGAATAGCCCCCTGTACGGTCAGCTCTTCTTCGAGTTTCTTTATTTCATTGACCTTTTCATTTATAATCGCATTCTTCGCTTTCTCGATACTGTCCAGAGTTTTCATAGCCTCTTTGCCCTGGTTAGACTGTGACACGATCTTTTGAAAATCAACATACCCGATCTTCAGTTCCGCAGCCTGCGCGCTGAATGCCCCCATTGAAATCATCATAATCAGAAAAAATATTTTTTTCATAACGCCTCCTTTTTAAATGGCTGACAGCTGTCGGCCATCAGTTAAAAGAATCCTCCCAATGAAAATTCCAGTTTGTCATTCCCTTCGTTTTCTCTCCTGTCTAAATTATACCCCCACTCAAGTCTCAGCGGGCCAAGGGGGGACATCCATCTTACCCCGGCGCCGGTTGTCCTCCTCATGTTGCGCGCAGATAGGCTGTAACTGTTATCAAAGGCGCCTCCATAGTCAAAAAATATAACCCCCTTAAGTTTCATTTCATTCACAAGCGGGAATATATATTCAGCATTAAATATCAGCTGCTGGACACCGCCGTTTTTTTCACCCTCTTCATTCACAGGCCCGCCTTCTCCAAACCCCAGCCCCCTTATGGTACTAATACCCCCAACGTAAAATCTTTCATAAAGAGGGACTTCATCACTGTTATATCCTCTGACACATCCATACCGGCCACGTAAGCCGATCGTCGTATCCCATATTACAGGGAAAAACCATCCTGAATCAACTCCCAGCTTCCAGAAGTGGTTGTCTCCGCCAAGACCGGCTAATGTTAAATAAAGCGCGTTCTTTGATCCGCTTGTCGGGTCGAGATAATTATCCCGGCTGTCCCGCCATATCGAAGGGCTTATGCTGCTTGTAAGCTTGGACCCGATCTGGTCGCGAATGAGTGATGAGGCATTATCCGAAACGTTTGTTATCTCCACCTGCTCGATTTGATAGTTTATGCTGGTGCCGACATATTCGGACAATTCCGTGCCGAAGGTGATACTACCGCCTGTGGCCTTTTTGTCATAGTCAGTGTAATCCAGCTGTTCATTATACACACCGATCGACGCGGAAACCGGTTTATCCAAGAACCAGGGGTCCCGCAATGATATATTGTAATTTGATCGTCTTGAACTGAGATCCACTTTTAACTTTAATTGCAACCCCTTCCCGAACAGGTTTGTCTGTGTGATCTCGCCCATGACCATGAATTTGTCAACAGAGCTGTATCCTCCCCCGATACTGAGCATGCCCGTCAGTTTTTCTTCCACCTTGACATCAATATCCATGAGCTGCGTATCTGGTTTGGGGGCTGGTCTGATATCCACGCTTTCAAAATAGTTAAGGTTGTTTATCCTCTGATAACTTCTTGTCAGGAGGTTCTTGCTGAAGATATCACCCTCGTCAAGCCTCATTTCGCGTCGTATGACCTTGTCGCGTGTCTTGATATTCCCGGTGATATCAATTCTGCCAATCCTGAATATCCCCCCTTCGATGACAGCCAGGGTTATGTCAGCGGTTTTCTCTTCTTTTTTCACATCAACCAACGGATCAACATCAGCGCGTGCGTAGCCCCGGTCCATGTACAGGTCAATTATTTTATCAATGTCTTTTCTAAGCGCTGTCCTGTCAAATATCAGACCAGAGGTTGTTTTAATCTGATTAATCAGTTCAGCATCTGAAAAAACAGTGTTGTCTTTCACCTTAATACTGCCGACCCTGTACTGGTCCCCTTCAGAAAGCGATATGGTAATAAAAAGATCCTTCTTATCCGGGCTCAGGACAACTTCCGGCTCAGAGACGGCGATGTAAATATATCCCTTGCTCTGATATAACTCCTTTATCTTGAATAAATCCGCCCTGATCTGTTCCTCGCTGTATACCCCGGACCCGGTAAGAAATGAAAATATCCACCATTCCCTCGTTTTCATTGTACGTTTGATCTCTCTGTCAGAAACAGCAGTATTCCCTTCAATGGTGATCTTGTCTATGCTTACTTTCGGGCCCTCTGCAATCTGAAAGGTAAGTGCAATACCGTCATCCGTGACCTTATTGATTACAGGTACTACCGTTGCGAGCCAGTATCCCTCTGACTGATAATACAAGACGATTTTTTTTGCGTTATCAGTGATAAGCGCCAGATTCGCTATTGCGCCGGTCGTCAGGGTAATTTTTTCCCTGATATTCTTGGTTTCCAGTTCTTTATTCCCCTGGACATCCAGCCTGATTATCGCAGGTTTTTCCATAAAAATATAGATGAGCTTGACCCCGCCTTCGAAGGCCTCAATCTCGACCCTGATATCATCAAAGTATCCAATACCGTATAATTTTCTGATATCATCCTGCACGGTATTCTTTGAAAAAGGCTCGCCTTCTTTACTTTTCATCTTTGAGGATATTGTATCCGTACTGATTTTCCGGTTTCCCCTGATCTCAATCATCTTTATAAGGGGAGAAGTTTCTGCCGGGGCTGTGACTGGGCCTGCAAGAAGAAAGGATATTGTTAATGCAAGCGCCGTCAGAAAATGACCGGCCCCGGAAAGCAGAACAGGGGCCTTAAATTCTGTTGAGTCTTTATGCATCAAAATAGCAGACCTGAGTTAACCTTTCAGAATTATTATCTTTAAGGATATGATGTGCTCGGTACAAATAACCGGATTGAACATGGGAAGATGATATAAGTCACCTCTTCCCGCAAAAAAATCAAAAGGTAGTATAGCACTAAATTAATTTTTAATTCCAACGGGTAATCCCGTGGCCCGACTTGGTTTTTTGGGTGAATGATTATGGTAAAATACACAATTTAAAGACAGCGGCCAGATTTCAGCCGTCATCAAATAACATATACAATAAAAACTACAATACACAGCGGAGGCCCGATTGGAAGAAAGATACAATGCGCAAGGGATAGAAAAGAAGTGGCAGGAGTTCTGGGACCGGGAAAAGCTGTTTGCAGTTAAAGAGGATACCACGCTTCCTAAATTTTACTGTCTGGAGATGTTTCCCTATCCCTCAGGCAGGATACACATGGGACACGTAAGGAATTATGTAATCGGCGACGTGATTACAAGATACAAAAAGATGCGGGGCTTTAATGTGCTTCATCCAATGGGCTGGGACGCCTTCGGCATGCCTGCTGAAAATGCAGCCATAAAACACAGCGTACATCCTTCCAAGTGGACTCACGAAAATATCGCTTACATGAAGGACCAGCTGAAAAAAATGGGGCTGGTGTATGACTGGCAGCGGGAAGTGACCACCTGCAGTCCCGAATATTACAAGTGGAACCAATGGTTTTTTCTTAAAATGCTGGAACGCGGCCTTGCCTACAAAAAAGCCTCATCCGTTAACTGGTGCCCTTCGTGTGAGACCGTGCTTGCAAACGAGCAGGTGATAAACGAGGGATGCTGGCGCTGTGACACCGTGGTAGTGGAAAAGGACCTTGAGCAGTGGTTTTTCAAGATTACAGAGTATGCAGAGGAACTCCTGAAAGATGCCGATACGCTGGGTGGCTGGCCTGAGAAGGTCGTGACCATGCAGCGCAACTGGATCGGGCGGAGCGAGGGCGTCGAAGTTGATTTTAGGATAACCGGCTCTGACAGGAAGTTGAGAATTTTTACCACACGGCAGGACACCCTGTACGGTGCAACTTTCATGAGCGTAGCAGGGAGACATCCCGTTATACGCGAGCTGGTAAAAGATAAGGAGATAATCAGGCAGATTGAGGCCCTTTCAGATGATCCTGAAGAGAAGCAGGGGGTGTTCACCGGATGCTATGCGGAAAATCCCCTGACAGGAGAACGCATTCCTGTATATGCCGCGAACTTTGTCCTCATGGAATATGGGACCGGGGCCATAATGGCCGTCCCTGCCCATGACCAGAGGGACTTTGAATTCGCAAAGAAGTATCACATTCCGATCAAGGCAGTGATTGTTCCGGAGAATACGGAAGGGACAGAAAACGTCGCCCCTGATAATCAGGCCTTTGAAGACTACGGCATACTCATAGAATCAGGGCCGTATTCCGGGCTTTCGTCTGAAGAGGCCAGGGGAAAGATTGCCGAATTTCTTGAGCAGGAAGGGCTTGGCAAGAAGGTGGTACATTACAAGCTCCGGGACTGGGGCATATCGCGTCAGAGATACTGGGGAACACCCATTCCAATAATTTATTGTCAGTCCTGCGGCATTGTTCCCGTTCCGATAGATGACTTGCCAGTAATTCTTCCTGAAGACGTGCATATCTCCGGAAAAGGCGCATCTCCGCTGGCGGAAACAGAAGGCTTTGTAAATACAAAGTGCCCCCGGTGCGGGGCCGATGCCAGGCGAGAGACGGACACGATGGACACCTTTGTCGATTCATCGTGGTATTTTATCGCCTACTGCCTTGGCGGCAACCACAAGGTCAATTTTACTCCCGGCCTAAGTACTGGCGAGTCCACCCCGACACTCCATCTGTCGCAGCTTTCTTACTGGATGCCGGTAGACCAGTATATTGGCGGGATTGAACATGCGGTGCTGCACCTGCTTTATTCAAGATTTTTCACAAAAGTCCTGAGGGACCTGGGCCTGGTCAGGATACATGAACCTTTCAAAAGCCTCCTTACCCAGGGGATGGTCATAAAAGACGGGGCCAAGATGTCCAAATCCAAAGGCAATGTGGTGGACCCGGATTTACTCGTGGAGAAGTTCGGCACTGATACCGTAAGGATCTTCAGCATGTTTGCCGCCCCCCCGGAAAGAGACCTCGAATGGTCTGACCAGGGGGTAGAAGGCGCCCTCCGGTTTTTAAACCGCATCTGGACGTTTATTTATAAGAACCACGGGGTATTGAGCATAAGGGCCACCGGTCAGTTGAAAGACGTGTCGCATTTGTCCGCTTCGGCATCTCAATTATTGAGGAAAACCCATCAGACAATCAAAAAGGTGACAAACAGTATTGAACGAGACTATCATTTCAACACTGCGATCGCCGCATTGATGGAACTTGTCAACGAGACCCTTGCTTTCAGTCCATCAGACGAAGACGAGATGGATCTCCTGAGATATACCGTGCGGCAGGTAATTCTGCTTCTGTCTCCGTTTGCCCCTCATTTTTCCGAAGAACTCTGGAGGGAGATCGGGGAACGCCACACCCTGTGTAATGAAACGTGGCCGTCCTGGAATGAAGACATTGCAAAGGACGAGGAGATAGAGCTTGTCGTACAGATTAACGGGAAGGTCCGGGCCAGGACGACGATAGCGGCCGGACTTGATGATGAGACTGTCAGAGAAAGTGCCTTCGGCGATGCGAAGATTCAGGAACTCATTAAAGGCAAGACTCCGAGAAAGGTAATAGTTGTCCAGGGCAGGCTGGTGAATATAGTAATCTGATAAGGAATAACTGCGAAATAGAGAATATAGACAATGGCACACGAAAAATCCGGAATAAAAAAAATATATATATTTTGTATCCTGTTTCTTATTTCCTGTTCCCTGTTTGTCTCCTGCGGTTACAGGTTTATCGGTTCAAGATCACTCCCTTTTGANNAAGACATTTGCGCTGGGAGCCATAGCCGCAGTTGATGAGTTAGTCAAGGAACAGGAGATTATCATGGAAGTGGACCTTAGATTAACCAGTAAGGGGAAAATTACTGAATTTAATTCAATGGTGTCACCGATAAAAATTACCTATGAGTCCACGGGTACGGTACGTGAAAGCGTTTCCCGTAAAGAGGCAGCAGCTGATAAGGCCTGCAGGGAGATAGCCAAGGAAATAGTAAGCAAGCTCATTATCGAATATGCTAAATAAGACACTGCAGAAGGACGTTGAAAGCGGCCTGACATCCCCTCTTTATTTTCTCTGGAGTGAGGAAAGCTGTTTTCTGGAAGACGCGCTTTCCTCGTTTGTTAAAACCGTTATCGCCTCAGGCCCGAAGGATTTCAATTATGACGTATTTGATTCATCATCAAAACCTCAGGAAATTGTTGATGCCGCGTTAACGCTTCCGCTCATGACAAAACGACGTCTCGTAGTGCTGAAAGATTTTCACGAGCTTCCGGTCTCAGCTATTCAGGTGCTGACACCATATCTGAATGAACCTTCCGGGACTACCTGCCTGGTAATCCTTTCCAAAAAGGCCCCCAAAGCAGCCCTCAAATTTAACGGGAAGGTCTATTCCCTGAACATAAAAGAATGGGACATACCTGCATGGCTGAGAAACTTCGCTGCGGGAAAAGGGGTGAGGCTGTCAGCTGATGCGGTGGAACTCCTGATTGAATTTGTGGGATATGACATAGGATTATTAATTGCGGAGATCGAAAAGCTGGCGCTCTCGGGAAGCGGTACAATCTCCGGCAAAGACATTATTTCTTCAACAAGCACGATGAGAAAATATACGTCCTTTGATCTTGTGGATACATTGATTGCGGGACAGAAGACAAGGGCCTTCAGAATCCTGAAGACAATGCTTTCAGGAAATGCCTTTGATGCGCCGGTCATTCTCGGGACACTGAACTGGCATTTCAAACAATTTTATTCTCTCTGGCGGAATAACGGCCAGCGGCCGTCCAAGATGAGGGAAAAGACATACAGGACACTCGTTAAATATCTGCCTTCATTTAAGGAAGACGATTTTTTCCGCATTTTCCGGAGCCTTCACGATGCTGACATTGGGATTAAGACATCGGGAAGACCGGGGCTCGTCCTTGAGGTCCTGCTGATCAGGCTGCTTCAGAAGGGCGCATGGAATTGACAAGCTTTGTGAGCCTGGAAACTTTTCTCGATGCGGTATTCTTGTGGATTAATCCTTTTCTGGCTGCCTTGTCAATGGCGGACACTACTTCTTCCAGGGCTGTCCCTGCAGTATCTTTATTTTTCTCTGCTACTGCCTTTTCAACCTTTTTTGACAGGGTCTTCAGCATGTTTTTGGCAGACTTGTTTTCCACGGTCAGCGCTACGGTCTGCCGCGCTCTTTTGATAGCTGACTTGCTTTTCTTGGGTGCTGCTTTTGCTGGCAATGTGATACCTCCGTATACTCAATAATTTAAAGTCCATTTGAATCTAAAAAAGGACAGTGCATTCAAAAACAAAGTATTATTTAACCTTAAAGAGGAAATAAAGTCAAGGCGTTAGCACGGATCATTGTAACCTCTCAGTCGATGGAT
>DKBK01000096.1 GCA_002451135.1 Nitrospiraceae bacterium UBA6902 | reverse complement strand
AGATGGCGCTACCTGCGGACCGGGACCCTTTGCTGCTGACCTATCCCTTTGTTTCGACTCTACGGGGAATGAAAATAATGTATGGTCATTACAGATCGACCCGGTACTGTCCAATAATCCGTTCAGCTTAAGGGCATTCGGTGATGTGGAGAGCCAGACCCCAACGAGCATTCGCCTTATCCCTGTGCCTGAGGAAGCATTGTTCTAAACAATCCACCCGGACTGGCACCTGTAGTGGATCAAATAGCGAATCAGGAAACATCGACTGATATTGTTCACTTTGCGCCTGTCCTGGAAGGCCTGCTGACAGAAACGTTGCAACCGGAACATCTATAGAGCCAACGGTGCAGGTTCCAGGAAAAAAACAGAACGGGCTGCTCATCAATGACGGGACAGGAAGGTTTACCGGCAATTATTGAACAAATCAGCTTCTTGCACCTGAAAAGACGGGGAGCTCTCATGCGCAAGCTGCCATGACCCTCACGAATCTGATTCGCTCCGGCTCAGGAGATTAAACATGGCAAACGGTTTTAAACTCTGCAGGGAATGCCATACAGACTAATCCGCATTGCCTCAACATAAGTTTTATGTTTATATACGTCTTGCAGATATTTCTCTGAATAAAATAAATATGTGTAGTTGTGTTCCTACAGTGTCGGCACGAGAATGAGGGGATCGCCGCCCAATTGTCCGCACCTTTCCGAGATTATCGCCCCCGCTTTACTGACCTCTGAAGGAGAGCCTCCTGCAACCGGAATTATAATCATCGCAATGTCGTATTCATGCGCTATCTTCAACAGTTCTTCATCAGGATAACCCGACCGGAGGATTTCTTTTGATTCTATCCCGTAATCACTTAATAATTTACCCGTTTTCTTTACCCTTAAAGAGGTTTCTTTCTTAATTGTTTCGATTTCTTTTTTTTCCCATTTGCCGTAAATATGTATCGGCACGATGCCAGCCAATATTACCTGTGATTCCGTTGCTCGCGCTTCTTTCACCAGCAAGTCGAGCACTGTCATTACACTGTCCGTATTATCCACGGGCACTAAAACGTTTCCAGGAATTATTGAGACCGGACAGTGCGCATTCTTTAATTTCTTTCTGTACCTGGGAGTGGAAAGAATGATGTCGGCATTTTCAGAGTCTGCATATTTGAGTATTTCTTCTTCAGGTTGGCCTTCTTCCTCTATTATTTTTACCCGGACCCCGTTGCCGGCCTCTTCAATTATATGCCTTGCATCGTCCAGACTCTTTAAGGACTCCCTTCTCGCAATACCTTCCGCTTCAGGCGTTGAGTCATAATCGATAAATAGGCTTCCCTGAAATACATGAAGAAGTATAACGTTTCCCCCTTTTTCCCTTATCTTCTCTAGTCCATATCTCAGGTTTTTCTTTGATTGTAATGTTCCGTCATAAGCCACTAGAATTTTCATTTTCAAACCTCCTTACGATTCACCTTTTAATAAGCATATAATATGCCGGTAGACATTGTCTCTATTTTTCAATATGTTACCGATAAAGATGCAGTTTTTTTACTGCGTGGTTCCATGCAAATATTTACTGCATATAAAACATACTTGCACATTGTTTGTAATATAGTCATCCTCAATATAAATGCAACAAATAGCTTCATGTGCAATAAACAATACCAAATAATTATTTATAAATTTCAAAGACCCAATATCATAGTATGCATGTTAATAATGCACCACTGAAGATTCCTGGAGGTATTTCTCTTTTGTTTCCTGCAGATTCAAAATGGCACATTTGTTGCAGTAGGTTTAACATCGTGTTTGAATATTATTCATGGCAGGAGGTACGGCATGGGGTACTGCATATTCAAAAACTTCAGTTTCATATTATCACTTTGTTTCTTGCTTACATCCCTCATAGTTTCCCCGGAAATATATTCAGCGCTGACTTTCTCGGTTTCTAAAAAATGGCGGTTATTTAAGTCAAAACTGTTCCTTAAAAAAAATAAAGTACCGGGGAATAAAATAAGACGGTACTGGGAGATAGAAGTAAAAAAACTTCGCTAATAACCATCAGCACAAAGAATGCCGTTTAAAATTTATATGTAACGGCATAGAGTATGACGACAAGAAAAACAGCCGGCGTAAGAGTGACAGTATACGATATTACTGAATGAGCGAACTTTCGATAAACGATAACAGTCCGTCCGCTCTTTTTTTCAAATAATAATATGCTGAATAATATATTCATTATGACAACGGAATTTATCATCTGAATTAGTATCTCCTGTCCCATCACTCATCTCTCCTTCAATCAATATAATCCGGGGTTATTGTCCCCTTCTTTATAAATGAGAAGGGGACAATGCCGGTCATTAAGAACGGACCTCCGCTGTCCTGGACCGTAACCCTTCGATCTCATCAAACACATAGGTCTCTTTACTTTCTTTACCCTGTTTCTTCAATATCTTTCTGTATCTATTAATTGTAGACCTGAGCGTTGTTGGGCAAAGAACCACATCTATCCTGTTAGACTCCGCGAACTCCATTATGACCTCATCGAGGTCGCCCTCTCCCGTAAAAATGCTCGACCTGACACCGCTGCTGAGTTCATTTAAAAGACCCTTTGCATCTTCTACATGTCCGGCGGATTCAGCCCGGGCGCGCTCAATTGCCGCCGGCCCCGCATTATAATCCATGAACATTCCGGCATTGAACAAATGCAGAACCACAAGTTCTGCGCCTCTTTCTCCTGCCTTTTCGATCCCCTTTTTAAGGGTATCCCTTGAGTTTAACGAGCCGTCGTATGGAACCAGGATTTTCATGTTACTCCTCCTTTTAAATTTGAATTTATCATTATTAGTGCATTTGGCATGCCAGCCAAAATTTCCATTATTAATTAAGCTGTTAATCAGAGTTGCGCAGTATTTATACTGCGTTCAGACATGCAAATAATTACTGCAGTGTTATTGGGGGAACGGATACGGCCGACAGGTCTATCCCGAGCAGCCTTATCTTTTGCTGGAGATTCTGCCTGTGAATATTAAGAAGCCTGGCAGCTTCAGATATGTTGCCTCTCGACTCTATGAGAGCAGAGATTACAAGGTTCTTCTCGAACTGGGTCTTTGCATCCCGCAAAGGCATTATAGGTATTTTCTGCGCTTCTTCATGAAGCTTGTTTTCTAATATATATTTGGGCAGATCACTCTTCTGAATTACAGGTCCCGGCGTAAAGGTTATGGCATATTCAATTGCATTTTCAAGTTCTCTCACGTTTCCGGGGAAGGGGTAGTTGATCAGTGTCTGCATCGCCTCCTTGGATATTACTGTAATATTTTTATCGGGAGTTTTCCTTTTGTGCTTTTCAAGAAAATGGTTGACCAGGAGAGGAATATCGCCGGTCCGCCTGTTCAAGGGAGGAATTTCCACTGGAATAACATTTAGCCTGTAGTAAAGGTCCTCCCTGAATATTTTCTCGGAAATCGCCTTTTTCAGGTTCCTGTTTGTTGCCGCGATGAGGCGAATATCGACCTTACGCTGTACGGTATCCCCTATTCTCATAAAACCACCGTCCTGCAATACCCTTAAAAGTTTTACCTGAAGGGTAGTGGCAAGCTCTCCAACCTCGTCGAGAAACAGCGTCCCTCTGTCTGCTTCTTCAACAAGGCCTTTCTTGTCGGAAACAGCACCTGTGAAAGAACCTTTGACATGCCCGAACAATTCAGTCTCCAGAAGACCTTCAGGGATCGCGCCGCAGTTTACTGTAATAAATTTCTTCCTTGCCCTTACGCTGTTGCTGTGGATCGCTCTCGCCACGAGTTCTTTACCGGTCCCGCTTTCACCGGTAATAAGCACATTACTTTCGCTTGACGCGGCGTGCCGCATAACCTTGAAAAGTTCGTGGATTTCAGGGCAGTTCCCAATGATACTCTGAAAGGAATATCTCGATTCAATCTGTGTCCTGAGCGCGGTATTTTCTCTTTCCAGAGCCCTTTTTTCCAGCGCCCGTCTGACGGGAATTCGCACCTCATCGGGTGTAAAGGGTTTTGGTATATAATCATATACCCCCATCTTGATCGCTTCTACTGCCGACTGGATCGTTCCGTAGGCCGTGATTATGATGAAAGTGCTGTCCGACGCATATTTTCTCACATTGTCATACAGCTCGAGTCCGTTCATTCCTGGCATCTTCAGGTCAGATATTATGAGGTCGTAATTATGTCCCTTGAGATGTTCTAGCGCGTCAAGGCTGCTTGTAAAGGTAATGACCTCAATCCCTTGTGATTCAAGGATCGCCTTCACGGCTTCGCATATGGTTATCTCGTCATCGACGACGCACGCCCTGACCTTACTTTCCATTTATGGGCAGCCTCACAATAAAAGTTGACCCTGCACCGGCCGTGCTCTTTACCTCTATATCACCGCCGTGTTTTTTAATAATACCATAACTCACCGCGAGTCCCAGTCCTGTCCCTTTTGTCGAATCTTTAGTTGAGAAGAAAGGATCGAATATCTTCATTATGTTTTCTTCCGGTATCCCGCAGCCGCTGTCGGAAAATATTAGTTCTACATATTTGCCGGCGAGTTTTGATAAAACTTCTATTTTCCCCGGAGGTGAGATCGCATGGACCGCGTTTAACAGAATATTCGATACCACCTGTCCGATACGGGCGGGATCGATATTTATATCCGGCAGGTCTCCGGAAAGGTTTTGTATGAGTTCAACATCTTTAAACGCTTCCTGTGCGGTGAGAGAATGTATAATCTCACTGACGGGACGGTTGACGTTCATTTTTTCAATCATCAGGGGGGATTCCCTGGCAAAGCTGAGCACCTGCCTGACGATGTTTCTTGCCCTGGTCGTTTCATTGACGATCATGGAAAGTCTTGCGTAACGGGGATCGTCAGGCGGCATATCTTCAAGCATGAGGCTGGAAAACGTCAGGACCGATGTAAGCGGATTGTTTATCTCATGGGCGATACCCGAACAAAGCCTGCCTATTGAAGCTAGTTTTTCGGATTCAACAAGCTGGTCCTGTTTTTCATGCAGCAGTTCGAGGCTCTTCTCCAATGATTCAGATGTCAACTGAAGGTGGTCGAGCATCATATTGAATGATTGGGCAAGGTCAAAGGTTTCGTCTCTTTCCCTGATCGGCGCCCTCAGCGCGATCTCTCCCTCGGAGATTTTTTTCGCAATCTCGGAAAGTCGTTTAATCGGAGCGACAATGTAGCTGGAAGTTTTATACACCAGCAGCGGTCCCAGCGTACATATCAGAAAAAGGACCGCAAGCAACAGCCGCTGTGTCAGAGTAAAGAAGGAGTCTATATGCTTTCTTTCGCGGTCCGATATCCTCGTTGTTATTTCTTCCAGCCTGTTCCCGCTGACCTGCAGACTATTGACAGTAAAATCGCTTTTTTCATACGTCGAGATGAGATTCTTTACGGATGCAATATAAGGCCCGCAGTCATAACAGAAAGGTATCATATTCGTCATTTGTGACAGCGCGCTATTTAATTTTATGAAGGACTCCCGGTCTCGAAAAAGCATATAGTTTTTTTCAAGACGCCTCATGTTCAGGATAAAACTTATCGAGATTTCTTCTGAATGTTTGCCGTTTACCGCAAATGACTCCAGTTTTCTGCCTTCAGCCCTTACCACTTCAATTATCTCTGCTTCCCGCAGATAGTTTTTGTATAAGCCGTCAATAAGTTCTGAATATGTCTTAAGGGATTCGTTTAAAAGTGAAAAGTCTCCTTTTCCTATTTCCTCAATCGTACCAAGCGGAATATTTTTTATTGAGTTGTCGAGAACTGATATCGCATGAAAAAGATTCTCAAGATACTCAGAGTCCTTGTAATGGAAAAAGTTCTTTTCAGTACGCCTGACTTCAAGGACCTCTTCTTTCAGGTCATCCGCGACCTGGACATAACCGTGCCTGTTTTTGACATTATTTATGTATCCGTATGTGAGGACAACACCTAAAAGAGCGATAAACGATGGAATAGATATTCCGATGATCATCTTATGCCATATTTTTAAGTGCATGTATCGCCCCGGTGCTTTAAGAATACAATATTCCTCCGTTCTTAATAAAGCCGAAAAAGGCCCCACATACTCTGTCCAGACATGGAAAGAGTTGAAGGTCAACGGGGTGTCAGTACCTCATTTTTTACGCATTATGCATGATATTACTTTTTATAACCAGCACGGGGCATGTCGCATGCCCGATGACCCTGGCAGTCACACTGCCCATAAAAAGCCTCGTCAGACCTGTTCGGCCGTGGCTTCCCATTACAATAACGCCCGCACCTAATTGTCCCGCAAGATAGGTTATTACCTCATATGGCCTGCCCTCCCGGACAAATACTTCAGATTCAACGCCCGATTCTTCGGCCCTTACCTTAATATCATTAAGGTCCTTTTTTGCCTTAAATATCATTTTATCAACAGCGTCCGGAGCGCATGCCTGAAACTCATCCGTTACCTCGACCACTTGTATTATTTTCAACTGGCACTTATACGACCTGGCATAATTTATGGCGCTATTAACCGCGGCGAGACCATGTTTTGAGCCGTCTGATGCAAGAAGGACGTTCCTGCATCCATTGGAAGCATTGTCGGGGACCACAAGGACGTCTTTCTGAGTATGCCCTATGACCCTGGCGGTCACACTGCCCATCAGCGCTCTTTCCAGGTGGGTCATCCCTCGCCTCCCCATAACTATCAGATCGTATCCGCCCTCATCCGCAACTGCAGGGATAGTCTTGAAAGGACTTCCCTCATCAAGCATCACCCTGACCGGTACATGCTCTTCTTCCGCGATCTTCCTTATATCAGATAGTATCATGTCCCCTTCAGCCCGCAGGGTATCGGTGACTTTCTCCTTTGTAGTGAACACGTCAAACTGGTCCTGATAAACCGGGACAGACATTAATGCGGTCATCATGCTGTCGCCTTCCCTCGCCATACTGCAGGTCCGTCTGAATGCATTTTTGCTTGCAACGGAGCCGTCCACGGCTGCAAGTATCTTTCTGTACTTTTTTTCCATAGATGCCCTCCTTCGGTAATGTAATGATATTGTTTAAGCCTCTTTCTTGACCTTTGCCTTTTTCATGCTCATGCCGATGCCGTCGAAAATGTAAAATATTGCGTAGCCCCACCACATCGTGTATGCCACATAGAATATAAGCAGCCCTGACATCATACCGGCATGGTCTATTACTTTATTGGCTTCTATCATGTAGAAGTTATACCCCGGTTCAACGGCCTTTTTATTTACCTCGTCAATGATCTTTGCCTCTGCCACGAGTTTTTCCTTCTTCAGTTTTTTTGAGGCCTTTTCCAGTGCTGTCCACCAGTTTTTCATTATTATCTTTTCATCATACCCATAACGGTCCGTAACTGCCTTTCCGTTGTTGTTGTACATTGCGTCTGCGTCTTTAAGCGCGCTTTGAAGAATTGCACCAAGGTCGCCCTGGATATTCATTTGAGTATCATGAATCTCGACTGCCGCTCCCGCTGTTGTAAACAGCTTCTTGGTATTTTCGACTTCTCCGGCATTTTCGAGATTAATGGTCACTGACAATGTCTTACCGTTGGCGGATTCGACCGACTTGGCCACTTTCGGTATGAAATATGATGAACCTTTCGACAGTTTGTTAAACATGTCGTCCGAAAATACCAGACCGTTTCTGCCGTTAAAGACAGGTGAAAAGATCAATGCCAGAACAGCAAGAAAAGACACGGCAAAAAGCATTCCGACAGCAAATGGTTTTTTGTTCTTGACTATCATGTTATGCCTCCTCCTTTACAAGAACAGGAGCTATGCTTTCTTCCTCTCCTCTTAAAGTGTTTACGTTTGCGATGAATTTAGCGATGACCCATACCGCAAAGGCCGCAACAATGACCCAGAAAATCCAGTTGCCAGCTGTTTCAATTCCTTTCACGACCGGTCTGGGCCAGCTTATCACTTCCAGCTCAACGAGTTTTTTGGGCAGGGTCGCAGCCCTGTTTATAAATCCTGCAAGAATCGATACAGCATAAAATCCCCTGATGTGTATGCCTTTAACGACCTTTGTAGTGAGCGCTCCAACCTGAATGCCGAGGAGTGAGCCCAGGAGCATTCCCATCGCCAGCGAGTAGAATACGTAACCGTAGATCGCATACTGTGTGATCGCGCCGAGACCGGCTGTAAAGATGATCTGCAGGATGTCCGTTCCTACTGTCGTCATTGATGATATGCCGAATACATAGACGAACATCGGGAATGTGATGAATCCGCCCCCGACCCCCATTATCGCGGCCATAAGTCCTACGATGACCCCCCCGAGAGCAACGATGACGCCTGAAATTTTTCTGCCGCCCTGGACATAATCTTCATCGAATTTTATCATCGGAGGGACTTTCACCTTCTGCACCCTCAGTGATAAATCCGTCATGCCGGCTGAACCGCCGTGAGCATCTCCGGTGTCTGTTGATTTTCTCGCTTTCAGGAAATCTGCAAGCGCGTAGAAACCGAGGAATCCAAGCAATACCGCGTAGATCAGGCTGATAAAGGCTTCGCTCAGGTTCGGGTCGTAATCATAAAGGGTGTGGTTGATCGCGCCTCCTATAAATGTGCCGCCAGCTGAACCGACAAGAAACGCGATCGCAAGCTTGACAGACACGTTGCCGAGTTTTTTGTGGACAGCAGTTCCCATAATCGCTTTTGCAAAGATATGAAACAGGTCAGTGCCGACTGCAAGTATGCCCTTAACTCCCGCTGCCATTAATGCAGGCGTGATAATAAATCCACCGCCAGCCCCGATACATCCCGTGATCAGCCCGGCACATAAGCCTATCGCGATCGATATAAGAAAAATATTCGTTGAATAAAACGCCGGCGCGTACGCGGTTTTACTGCCCAGCAAATCCCCTGCTTCCACAAATGCTACTGCTATAATCGGAAGCACCATTATAAAGAGAAGCCACATCTTCTTCCTCTTTTTCAAAATACTCATCGAGACTTCATAGTCCCATTTGGCATGAGCTATAGACGCCATCTTCAGAAAATCGAATACCCTCCTTGGAAAACTCATGGTCTTAAACCTCCTTTTATTACTAATGATTAGTGCTTATTTAATTCTTTCAAATTCAGTCTGAATCTTGTACTTCGTACAGCTTCCCATGATCCTTGAATACGCCACAGTATTCCCGTCCGAGCTCACGAGAAGCCGGTGAAGCAGCAAAGCAGGCGATCTCTCCCTTACATTTAATATGCCAGCCGTACTTTCATTCGCTTCGGTAATCTCAATGGTCTGAATTACCTTTTGAATTTTCTTGACCGCCCTTTCCTGGATATGATCATATAACGGAAACCGGCAGATGTTTTCCATATCCAGATCAGGGCAGATCGACAAAGGAATGAAGCATTCTTCGATACAGGCCACCTCGCCGTTCGTGGTCTTTTTGCAGAGGATGTGATAGATATCGCCGCGCGTTTTCAGGTATACGATGACATCCTCAGGCGGTATTTGAATCCCTTTCACCAATACTTCCTTACTGACATTTCCCCCCCTTTCAAATATGTTTTCCGTCAATCTGGTCTTCAAGGCGATGCCAAAAGCAGGCTCTGGCCGATTCACATACGTCCCCTTTCCCTGTTTCCTTTTTAAATACCCGTCAACGACCAGTTCAGAGATGGCCGTTCTTACCGTGGCCTTACTGACTCCGTATGTTTTACAGAGTTCATCCTCAGCAGGTATCCGCATGCCCGCATACCATTCGTCTTTATCTATATTCTCCTTGATTATCAGGTAAATCTGTACATAGAGCTTTTGCTGGCTCTCTCTGTCTATAGGTCTTTCTATCCACATGACTTTATTTTTTCAGGTCTTTATAACGATTGGTGTCAGGCAAAAAAAAACAATATGTTTATACTTTTCAGTTATCCCGTCATTAAACCAGCTTCTTCATACATCTTCCGGCCAGGGGGATGCACGACTCAAACACATCTTTAGTTAATAACTTCAGAGCGTTTGAATCGGGCCGCTCCCTGCGACTCTTACCAGAGGTCAAAGTGAACAACCGGCAATACGAGACTCAGGTAAATAACGATAATCAAAAACACCAGGAACTCAATACTGACAATCTTTAATTTTTTTGAACTATTCAGCATTTCATCTTTCATAGCCGTTCATTCCTCCTTTTTAAAATGCCCTGTTTAATATCGTCCCACTGTCAGATAGTTTCCGGTACCGAGATTGAATCCAGAACCTCTTCACCTTCAGTACATATTTCGTCTTTGCAGCCTAAGACCCGCATTGAAGTCTCATGTTCTCCTGACTCTGCAAATGTTATGGCTACCATAATGTCTTCAAACTTTTTCATTAGTCTTTTCATGTATCCTCCATTTATGGGCTTTTGGATGATTTATAATAGTAATAGCAAGCAACATGCCATGAGATAACACATTGATTATTAAATATAATATCTGATTATGGTGAGGTATGATGCAATTTAATATTGCATCATTGAGGCCTTAAAATTAGAAGTGTATTATGGGGAGGCAGTTGCAATAACTGATTGCAGATGAAACTTTATGTTGCTATCCTAAGTTGTTTTATTTTTCTCTGGAGTTGCTGACGGTATATTCCAAGCATTACGGCAGCTCTGGATATATTACCGCCTGATTCCTGCAGCGCCGATATTATTGTTTCCCTTTCAACAGTGGTAATAGCATCCCTCAGTTTCGGGGTCCCCGTCTGGTTGTAACTAAAAGTATCTTTCAAGAATGCAGGCAGATCTGAAGGCAGAATCTCCGGACAGTTTGTAAGTGATATGGCACGTTCAATTATATTCTCAAGCTCCCTTACATTCCCCGGATAGGAGTGCTTCATAAGGATATCCATGGCATCTTTGGTAATGCCTTTTATCATCATGTCCTTTCTTTTTACGGAGTGCTTTTTTACAAAATGCTCCGCCAATACAGGCATGTCTTCTTTTTTTGCCCGTAATGGAGGAAGATGGATATTTATGACATTAAGCCTGTAATAAAGGTCTTCCCTGAAATTGGTCTTTGAGACAGCGGTCTTGAGGTCCTTGTTAGTGGCGGATATAATTCTCAGATCAACCTTTTTCTGGCGCGTTCCGCCTATACTCATAATCTCCCCTTCCTGGAGAACTCTCAGAATTTTAGTCTGAAATAATGGAGAGACGTCCCCTATCTCATCAAAGAAGATGGTGCCTCCGTCTGCCAATTCAAGGAGGCCTTTTTTAGGATAATTCGCACCCGTAAACGAGCCCTTTTCAAAGCCAAACAGTTCGGATTCAAGAAGGGTATCCGGAATGGCGCTGCAGTTGATGGTCATGAATAGTTTTTCATTCCTCCGGCTCCACCTGTGAATCGCCCTTGCGACAAGCTCTTTCCCTGTGCCGCTTTCCCCGGTAATCAATACATTGCTTTCACTGGCGGCTGACTTTCTTAACAGATCAAATACTTCCTGCATAGGTGAACTCGTGCCGATTATCTTGTCATAGCCGTATTTGTCATCAAGCAGCTTTTTCTTGTATTTGTTTATAGCCCCAGTTAACACTTCACCAAGCAGCGGCTTTTCCAGAAAATCGCTCGCCCCGAGTTTCATCGCGGCAACAGCCGTCTTTACATTTGGCTTTGCGAAGCATATGACTGGCATTTGCTGTTTTAATTCAGAAAGTTTTTTCTGCCAGTTTTTGACATCGAGGTCAAGGAAGGCGATATCATATGAATCTGTTTTCTGACTTTCTTTACCCGTATCAGCATTAAAACCGCTTGATTCAAGAAGGGAGTACAGATTTCCCGCTTCGTCAGAAACAATCAATATGTTAAGCATAAAATATATTACAAAAGAAATAAGATAAAGTCATATAAAATTATGAATTGATAAAACAGACAATAAAATTTATTTGTAATGCTNNTTATAACTGCAATTTTGCAAGGAGCGTTGATATCATAAGGAAATTCCGGTGTTCTTCTGATTTCACCTTCATGTAGAAATCACATATATTGCAGTCACGGTATTTCTCGGCAAAGGTCCCCTGAATTTTCCCCCCGCACATGCTCCCTGCAATGACCCAGCAGGCCCTGCCCGCGTTTTTCCCTCCGTGGACGCCGTGCAGTCTTCCCTCCGTACTTGCGGGACATACCCCTAATTCATCGGCCTTGGCTCCCCCCTGCTCTCTTCCGCATTTCTTGATCTCCCAGCAGTTTCGTCGTTCATCCCGTGACATATGCTCACCCCTTACCTATTATCAGTACATTGGAAGAAAAATTTCGCGTCTTTTCAGGCCTCAGATACCCCTTGCTCGGTGTCAGTTTCGGGAAGCTCTTCCTTAAACCTGCATTCCTTATTAAGGCAGGCGATATATTCACCCTGTTTCGTCTTCTTCTCAACAAGAAACGCCGCGTCACATTGAGGACATTTTCTATTTACAGGTTTATACCATGTAGCGAATTTGCACGTTGGGTAATTGCCACAGCTGAAAAATATCTTCCCCTTCTTGGTCCTTCTCTCTACGATATTACCACCGTCTTCAGGGCATTTAATTCCTGTACTTATCGCCTTTGTCGTTTTGCATTCAGGATATCTGCTGCAGGCCAGGAACCTGCCGAACCTGCCTGATTTCAGGACCATGGGAGAGCCGCATTTTTCACACATCTCAGACGTCTCCTGCGCTTCCGCGCTCTGTCCCCCGCCAGTGGCGCCCTCCTGTTCAAGGGGCCTTGTATTTTTGCATTCGGGATATCCCGTACACGCAATGAATCTCCCGTGTCTGCCCCACTTGATGACCAGGGGCTTTCCGCATTTATCGCATACCTGGTCAGTCGGGATATCCAGGGGCCTGACCTTGCCGAGATTTTCCATGGCCTCTGTCAGGTCCTTGTCAAACGGTCTATAAAAATCCATGACGATATTAAACCATCTGAATCCGCCTTCTTCTATTCTGTCGAGGTTGTCTTCCATTTTGGCCGTGAAATTGAAGTCCATAACGTCCGAGAACTTGTCGACCAGCAGATCACTGACCAGCATCCCCAGTTCCGTGGGCCTGAATCTGCCTTCATCCTTTTCCGTATACTTTCTATCCTGTATTGTTGAAAGTATACTGGCGTATGTGCTCGGACGGCCGATACCCTTTGCCTCAAGCTCTTTGACAAGCGAGGCTTCAGAAAACCGGGGAGGTGGCTGGGTAAAATGCTGTTTCGGCGTGATGCCGAGTGTTTTTAACACCTCGCCCTCGGCCAACGAGGGAAGCAGGCCTTCCTCGTCAGCGTCAGTGTCGCCGCTTTCCGTGTACAGTTTCATAAAGCCGGGAAACTGAACGACCGTTCCTGAGGCCCTGAATATATATCTATTCGCTCCGGACTTTTCCCGGGGCTCCGCTGATATATCTATAGATGTCTGTTCCAGGAGCGCAACATGCATCTGGCTGGCAATGAAACGGTTCCAGATAAGCTTGTACAGGGTGTACTGATCGCGGGACAGGTAACTTTTTATGCTTGAGGGGGTCCTGATTACCGCAGTGGGCCGTATGGCTTCATGCGCTTCCTGTGCGGATTTCTTGCTTTTATACACATTCGGCTTCTGCGGTAAATAGTCATTGCCGAATTCTCCCCTTATTAAGGCCCTCGCCTCCTCCTGCGCTTCCGCTGCCACCCTCACAGAGTCGGTCCTCATATACGTGATAAGCCCCACCGAACCTTCGCCTCCGAGTTCAATACCTTCGTAGAGCTGCTGCGCCACCATCATGGTTTTTTTGGCGGTAAACCTGAGTTTCCGCGCTGCCTCCTGCTGCAGGGTGCTTGTAATAAAAGGCGGCGCAGGGGAGCGCTTCCTTTTCTTTTTTTCTATCTGCGTGACCGAAAAGCCCCTGCCTTCGAGGTCTTTTAAAATATTATCTGACTGGTCCTTGTTATTAATTTCCGCTTTTTCATCATTTATCCTGAAGAGCTTTGCCTCAAAGGGAGGCGGTTCTTTTCCCTCAAGGGACGCGGTGATGCTCCAGTACTCGGTCGCCCTGAATGCACCGATTTCCTTTTCCCTGTCCACCACAAGCCTGAGGGCCACTGACTGCACCCTGCCGGCACTGAGCCCACGGCGTACCTTGCGCCATAAAAAAGGCGAGAGCTTATAGCCGACAAGCCTGTCAAGGATCCTCCTTGCCTGCTGGGCATCCACAAGGTTCATATCTATTTTTCTTGGATGCTTGATAGCTTCTGTCACTGCCTTTTCGGTTATTTCATTAAATTCCACTCTGAAGACTTTGTCCGGGGTCCCGTTCAACTCTCCTGCAATGTGCCATGCTATCGCCTCCCCCTCCCGGTCCGGGTCAGGCCCTAAAAATACCCTGTCGGCTTCTTTCGCAGCCTTTTTCAAATCCTTCAGCACCTTTTCCTTCCCCTCGATTACAACGTACGTCGGCGCCAGATTGTTTTCGATATCGACGCCGAGTTCTTTCTTGGGGAGGTCTTTTATATGACCCACGGAGGCCTTGATCACAAAGCCCTTTCCAAGAAACTTGCTGAGGGTCTTAACCTTGGTTGGTGATTCGACTATTAACAGTGACTTCATTTACGCAACTCCATACTTTCAAATCCCCCNNGAGATTTTACCATAATTTTTTTCTCCGATTTATTTATCGGTAATTAACAAAAAACCTTTATGATCTCAATTAAGGGAAAACCGTTTCCCCTCTGTTTGTCTTATAACACCTTTGAGTTCAAGGGTCAACAATATTGACAGCGCCTTTCCGGTTGTCATACTCTTTTCCCTTGTAATCGTATCTATATGTTTGGGCTCACTGTCCAGATATTGATACAGGGTCTTTTCATCATCCGTCATCTCCGGCAATTTTTTTTCAAATGCCGTGAAGTCTTCTCTGAGTGCGCCCTTTAATTGCGGCCTTAGCTCCTCTATGACCTCTTCGGCGCTTTCGACGAGTTTGGCCCCTTTCCTGATGAGGTCATTGGTCCCCCTCGAATTTCCGGAAGTGATATTACCGGGCACGGCAAAGACTTCCCTGCCCTGATCCAGCGCACACGCAGCAGTAATAAGAGAGCCGCTGTCACGCGCGGCCTCGACAACCACCACCCCGAAGGACAGCGCGCTGATGATCCTGTTTCTCCTGGGGAAATTCTCCTTGTGCGGAGGGGTCCCGAAAGGGAATTCACTGATAACAGCCCCTGAAGATTCGATGGTCCTCATAAGGCCTCTGTTTGACGCGGGATACGGAACATCAATCGCTGACCCGAGCACCGCGAGCGTTCTGCCGCCCCCCTTTAAGGCCCCTTTATGGGCCGCCGTGTCTATCCCCCTGGCCATTCCGCTGACAACCGTCAATCCGTATGAGGCAAGCTTATGGCCCATTCTTTCAGCTATCTGAATCCCGTAGTTCGTTGAAGCGCGTGAGCCGACCATGGCGACGGCATATTTGTCGGTTTCCCTCAAGTCGCCTCTTACATAAAGGACCATCGGGGCATCGTGAATATTTCTCAGCCCTTCAGGATAATCCGCATCGTGCAGGGTAACAAGCCTGACGCCCTTTTTGTCCGCGGATTCAATTTCCTTCCGAACTGAGTCCCACTGATTAAAACCCGTAATACCCTGAATCCGGTTTGCCCCGACACCCTCTACTTTTTGAAGTTCATCCGCAGGCATCTGAAAGATCTTTTCCGGACTGCCGAAAGCCGATACGAGCCGTCGGGCATTTACCGGACCGATGTCAGGCAGAGAATTCAAGGCAAGCCAATATATGAGATCAGACATAATATACGTATTTAGGGGACAGGGGACAGCTATTGAGCCCTTTTCTCCTCCACGACCCCTATTTCCTTAAATTTCTGCATTTTTAATTTTTGATCTTATCTTCAGACGTAAGGCGTTCAATTTGATAAAGCCTTCGGCATCTTTTTGATTATAGACCGCCTCTGATTCAAAAGTCGCAAGCTCCGGGTTGTACAAAGAAACAGGTGATTTCCTGCCTGCCACTATGCAGTTTCCTTTATATAGTTTCAGCCTTACGGTTCCTGTTACGCCTTTCTGCGCTTCATCTATCAGCTTCTGCAGGGCATGTCTCTCAGGAGAAAACCAGAACCCGTAATATACGAGTTCTGCGTACTTCGGGATAAGGGAGTCCCTCAGGTGCATCAGCTCCCTGTCAAGGGTAATTGACTCAACGGCCCTGTGGGCAATGTGAAGCACGGTCCCGCCTGGCGTCTCGTATACGCCCCTGGATTTCATGCCCACAAAACGGTTCTCTACAAGGTCCACCCTCCCAATGCCGTGCTTTCCCGCAATCACGTTAAGCTTTTTAAGGAGATTGGCAGGAGACAATTTCTTGCCATCCACGGACACAGGGTTTCCATCCACGTATCCTATATCCAGATACTGGACCTTTGAAGGGGCTTTTTCCGGGGATGCGGTCAGGGTAAACATGTCCTGCGGCGGCTCAGCCCACGGGTCTTCAAGAATGCCGCCTTCATAGCTGATATGGAAAAGATTCCTGTCGGTGCTGTATGGTTTCTTCTTTGTTACGGGAACAGGGATGCCGTGCTTTTTTGCATACTTTATTAATGACTCCCTTGAATCAAATTCCCATTCGCGCCAGGGTGCAATGACTTTGATCCCGGGGTTCAGGGCAAAATAGGTCAGCTCAAACCGCACCTGGTCATTCCCCTTGCCCGTAGCGCCGTGCGAGACCGCGTCCGCATGTTCCTTATTCGCAATTTCGATCTGCTTTTTGGCGATGAGCGGCCTCGCTATCGAAGTGCCAAGCAGATACGTGCCCTCATACACCGCGTTGGCCCTGAGCATAGGGTACACATAATCCCTTATAAACTCTTCCCTGAGATCCACCACGTAGGCCTTAGAGGCCCCGGTCTTCAGTGCCTTGGTCTTTACTGCCCTGATATCCTCCTCCTGTCCCAGGTCCGCGCAGAAGGCGATCACTTCACATCTATAGGTCTCTTTCAGCCATTTAATAATGACTGACGTATCAAGTCCTCCGGAATACGCAAGCACAACTTTCCTGATTTTCATTCTTTCAACCCTCCGAGGTTATAAACATATCACAAGAATATTGGAAATGTAAAATGCGGCAGTCCATGTTAAGTTTTCTCCTCATATCTGATTCAGCGCTGAGCGCAGCATACCCGGTTGGCGTGTGAGGAAGGGCATCAGGATACAGGATCGTCAGCCATTGGAATCGCATCTTGTTAATTAATAAATTAATTTGGTAGATTTAATAGGTATATTTATTATATGAAAAAACATATTTTTTATTTAACGCTGATCCTCATTGTTCCGCTTACCCTGTACATCCTGTCATTAAAGACAGTGGTGCCCATCCCCTCTGATGACAGCCATGCGGGAATTACAGAAGTACAGGGTTGTTTTGAATGCCACGGAGACGATAAGGAATATCCGAGGAAAAAGACGCACCCTCCCAAGGACCAGTGCTTTAACTGCCACAAGGCCGATAAAAAGCCTGCTGCAACTAAAGGATACTCTTGATGTTCCCGTAATGATAGAGAGGCCCGGGGAAGAAACCGCACATAACTCCCGTGCCGTACATCATATGATTGAGAACCCCGGCATAGGAAGTATACGGAACCTGCTGACCCTGACACAGCCGTCCGGTAAGGAAGTCGCTTTCAAAGTCGGTTCCATAATCAAGGCGCAGGTGATAGACATAAATGATAAAGGGGATGCGGTCCTGCGCCTGGCAGCAGCCGGCGACAAGGGCAATTTACAGGGTACCGTCATCAGGGCCTATTCAGAAGTTCCTTTAACCAGAGGGCAGAACATATTCCTTGAAATACTCGGCGGCAAGAGTAATATCACCATGCGCTTCATCGGCACGTCTGATGGCGCATCCGAAACCGTAAGGCAGAACGTCCCTGTCAAAATACTCGATATGCTTGCCCAGTTATCCACCACCCGTGCCGGCAACGCCGACTTCCAGGAGCTTTTCAATATGCTCAAATCCCTCCCCCAGGGCATAAAGACCGCAATCCCGGAGTTCAATAGCCTGGAACAACTGCTGCTGGATATAAAGCAGCTGGACGGCAAACTTCTGAAGGCATTTGTTGAGACTTCAGGCATTGCCTTTGAGACGCGGCTTAAGATCGCGATGCTGGGGGATCCGGGATCTGTTTTTCAGAATCTCGTGGCACTCCAGACAGAAGGTGACCTCAAGGCTCTTCTGCTGAGACTGAGAAGCTTGTTAAAAGACAGAAACGTACTTAACTCGCTGAAGCAGACAGGGCATAACATATCAGAAGTATCGGGAATGGTTGAGAAGTTCATAAAGAACATTGAGTTATTTCAATTGACGTCAAAGTTTAACGATATGTTTTATACCTTTCTGCCGGTCCTGTGGGATGATCTGAAGGACGGTGAATTTCTCTTCAGGAAAAACCGGGAGCAGGGCAAAGAATCATATACCTGCGATATCAACCTCGACCTTGAATCCCTTGGGAAGCTGTCTATTTCCGTGACCATACTGGACAAGTCTTTTTTCATCACTTTCTATACCGAAAGGCATGAAGTCAACGAACTTATTAAATCACAGAAGCATGTCCTAGAGGGCCGGTTTGCCTCACAGGGGATGCCCCTGAAGGCAATAAATTTCAATCATAAAAAGTCCATTCCCTTTGGACAGGCCAATGACCAGGGGGTAGACGTCACAATATAGCCATGAAGGACAAATCCGAAAAAGCCGCAGCATTAAAATACAGGCCAGGCAAAGACTCTGCGCCAAAACTCGTTGCAAAAGGCAGAGGCAAGGTTGCGGAGAAGATCATTGAAATCGCAAAGACACACGGTATCCCCGTACAGGAAGACAAAGAACTCGTCGAGTTCCTCTCCATGCTCGACCTGTATCAGGAAATCCCTCCTGAATTGTACAGGGCCGTCGCCGAAATCCTCGCGTTTGTGTATTCACTGAAGAAGAAGGTGACCGTCTAACCGATACGGTTTCACTCACCTGCCACGCCTTCAATCGCGGCTTTAAGACCCATTACAACTTCCGTCAGCCTCTCATAGTCCAGTGTTTCAGGCACATCTCCTCCGCTGTGATAGTGGGGATTTCGGTAAAAAGCGGTATCGGTCACCATAAGGGCTTCATAGCTGAATTTCCAGAAAGACCTGTGGTCAGAGAAGTCCACTCCCGGTACCATGAAGACCGTTGTGAGAGACTCCGCCGGCAGGTCCGTGCCCTTCCGGAATCCGCGCCTGACGCTTTTTAAAAAACCTCTTGACCGAAGGTTGCTCACAAGGGCAATAAAATTCCCCTTGTCAGGATAGACCCATCTCATAAAAGGCAGCGGGAAGAGCTGACTGTCAGGCGTATCCGTAAAATATCCTATCATCTCAAGACATATCATGCCCCGGACGTCCCTGCCTGCCCGCTTGAGGCTTTCAGCATACACGTAACTTCCCATTTTCCTGCTTCGGAACAAGGGGGGCTCCTCAAGGGTAAACGCGACAAAATGCAGGGTCCGGGCGAGCGGCTTGTCTGCAAGCAGTCTTGCCAGTTCAAGCAGGCCCGCCACCGCGCTCGCATTGTCGTCTGCCCCGGGACTGCCGGTCACCGTATCATAATGAGCGCCCACCACAAATATTTCCCCGGGATCCTTAACCCCTTTTTTCTCAACATAGATATTCTTATACGTCCTTCCCCTGTATTCGCAGGGCTGCTCAAGAACGGCATAGCCGTATGTACGTAATTCCGACGTGATGTAATCAATGGTCCTGTTCAGTGCGTCTGTTTGAAGGTATCCCCTCGACCCTATGTCACGGGCGAGGACATAAACGGTTTTCTTCAGGTTGTTTTGTATTTCCGTCCTCATATAATAAATAAAAGTATAGCACTTACCGTTTCGATTTATTTATAGTATATGGGCTGGTTCTTATATGAAAACGTTAAGGAAACAGAAAGGCGTAAGGCCGACCACAGGGAAAGTCAGGGAGGCCCTGTTTGACATATTGCGGAGCAGGATGGAGAATGCCCGCTTTCTCGACTTGTACGCCGGTACAGGCGCTGTGGGAATCAACGCATTGAGAGAGGGGGCCGCGGGAGTTGCTTTCGTAGAAGGGAATAAGGGACATGTAAAGAAGATACGGGAGCTCCTGGAAAAACACCATGTCAGTGACCGGGCCACTATTCTGAACCAGAAAGCCATATCATTTATCACCCGCGCAGCAGAGCAGGATATGACTTTTGATATAATATTTCTGGATCCGCCATATCACACAGATGAATTAATACATGCACTGTCTGCAATCGGCAGGTCCGCGATCATAAAGCAGAATGGGATAGTGATTGCGGAACATTTTACAAAAAAAACCTTGCCGGACAGATTTGACAGGCTGCATAAAGTAAAAGACTATCATTACGGTGATTCGGTACTCAGTCTCTTTGAAGCTGAATGATTTTTTAAACCGGATTTTTAATTACCTGTATAATGAATATGCAGGTTCCTGCCTGATAAAGAAAGGGGGTAATCAGCCAGATGAAACGCTCACATAACGTCATTGCCATATATCCGGGCACGTTTGATCCTATTACCAACGGTCATATAGATCTTGTCAGGAGGACTCTCAAGATATTTGATGAAGTGGTAATCGCCGTTGCGCCGAGTCAGAAGAAACAGCCGTTATTTTCAGTTGAGGAAAGGATTGCTCTCATAAGAAAATCCATAACCCATATAAAGGGAGCAAAGGCCGATGCCTTCAGCAGCCTTCTGGTTGATTATGCGCGCGACCGTAAAAGTGTCGCAATCATCAGGGGCTTGAGGGCTGTCTCTGATTTTGAATATGAACTTCAGATGGCCCTTATGAACAGGCGTCTTAATGCGAATATTGAAGCAGTCTTTCTGATGCCGAGTGAAGAGTATACCTTCCTTTCGTCGACTCTGGTCAAGGAAGTCGCTTCGTTCGGGGGTTCCGTAAAGGGGCTTGTACCGGAGGCGGTTGAAAGGGCGCTGAAGGGAAAATTCAGGAATACCACGGCACGTAGATTGAAAAGACCATGAGAAATATAAATCTCTGAACCCTGTGAACGGAATAAAGCTCCTGAGTTTTTCTTTTTGAGTTTTGAATTTTTCAATACATGGGCCACGTAAAAATCATTACCGCAATTCTGATCTGGAGCTCACTCGGTATTTTTATCCGTAAAATAGACCTGCCGAACCATTGCATTATTTTTTATGCATCTGCCATTGCCGGAGCGCTTCAGTTTATATTGCTGACTTCATCCGGATTATTAAGAAAAGATAAGTATTCAGCCGGGGGACGCAGGGGTGCCCTCTTCCTCGTTCTCCTTCCGGTCTGCTTTATCGCTAACTCTATGCTCTTTTATTTCGCCTTCAGGAATACGACCATAGGAAATGCCGTACTCACGCATTATACTGCCCCCGTGTTTGTNNCTGTCATCAGCAGGATTGTGGCTGGTGCTGGGAGGCAAGGCCTCCGTGCGACAGACGTTTCACACGGGCAACGAGCATCTTGGGATTATCGCCGGGGCCTTCTCGGGGCTTGCATACGCGTTTCTGATTCTCATTATCAGAAGGATCGCGGCCCTTTACTCTTCTCTTTTCATCACATTTATACAAAACGGCATTGTGGCCCTTGTGCTGCTGCCCTTTGTCTTCAGGGTCCCTGTCTCTCTGGAGACCCTGTCATACCTGATAACCATGGGGATAGTCCACTCTACCGTTGCCCCGCTGCTGTATGTACAGGGATTCAAGAGCGTAAAGGCAAACGAGGCGGCAATTCTCGGATACTTCGAACCGGTTGCCGCAATCATACTGGCGTTTATAGTGTTACATGAAGTTCCCGGCATTACTGCGTTGATCGGTGGGGCCCTGATTCTTTTTTCGGGTTATCTGATTTTAAAGGCCCGGACAGCACAGATATAATATTCTTTCCGGATTTGTCCCGCAGTGAAACAACAAAGAGGTCTTCGCGTACGAGGGTTCGTTACTTCCCGTCTCCCCCTTTCAAAAAGGGGATAACATTAATCATCCCCTGATTCCTATGACTTGCACACACTTTTTTACGATGCTCCTAAAAAATAATGTACAATAGTACACTTAAATATATCCCTTGGTACTGTTTCACATGTTATGAAACTGGACAGGCAAATAATAGAGCAGATATATAAACACGCCCTGGAAGAATATCCGTTCGAGTGCTGCGGCATTATCACAGGCAGCAGCGACAAGCAGACAATCCATGTGTGCAGGAACATTCAAAACAGTCTTCACGGGGAAGATCCGACCAGATATGCGCGGGACGCCCGCACCGCGTATATGATAGACCGGAGCGAGTTCGACAGGATCGTATCAGCTTCAAAAGAAAAAGGGGAGGAGGTTCTTGCCTTTTATCATTCCCACCCGGAGCACGAGGCATATTTCTCAGAAGAAGACCACGCCGCGCAAACCGTCTTCGGAGAACCGGAATTCCCACGGGCCCTGCACGTGGTCGTCTCTGTGATGAACAGGACGATCCGCGGCATGAAGTGCTTTAAATGGGATGGCAGCGTTAAAGCCTTCAGGGCCGCAGATTGTTAAATTGATATTTATTTTTTTAATGCCCCGGAACATTCATACACAGGAAATCCATGATACAATTTAGACAGGACCCGGTACGTGGTAAAATTTATATTGCTTAAGGGGGATAACGATGAAAATACTCTTGGCAACAGACGGCTCAAAATATTCCGAAGAGGCAGCCGAGTTTCTGGTACGATTCAATTTTTCTCCTGACGATGAAATCAACGTATTACACGCCATAAGCTGGACCCCCATTCTCACTGAATGGGAGTCCCTTTATGTAAATTTCAAAGAAATACAGGACGAAATCGTGCCCAGAATTCTCGATTCGACGGCATCCGTTCTGAGGCCGGTCAAGGCAAAAATCAGCACTTCGTTTAAGGAGGATTATCCTGACAAGGCGATAGTCGATGCCTCTGATGAGTCAGGGGCTGATCTTATTGTTTTGGGGGCCAGGGGATTAAAAGGGATAGGATCGTTCATTGTAGGAAGCGTAACAAGACAGGTCGCTATTAAATCACACAAACCTGTCCTGATCGTGAGAGTGCCGGAGGTCAAAAAATCCGGCAGTATGAAAGTCCTGTTTGCGACTGACGGCTCTGTGTACTCGGAAGCGGTCAGGAAAATTTTATCTTCCATCCCGTTCCCTGATAAGACTGAATTGACCATTCTTAATGTCATACCATCTGTGTTTAAAGACATCCCCGAGAGGTTTGCCGTTGAAATAAACGATAGAATCAAAAATATAGTTGCCGATACAAGGGAAATGGAATTAAGAGAATCAGAGAAGATCATGGATAAGGCCGCCAAAGACCTGAGCGGGAAATTTTCAACAATAGAGAAAATCATCAAATTCGGTGACGCTTCCATGGTCATCGTACACGAAGCAGAAGCCGCGAATGCAGATATCATTGCCGTCGGTACAAGCGGAATGAGGGGCATGAAGGGAATGCTCGGAAGTGTTGCGCGATATGTGCTTAATCATGCAAAGTCATCGGTACTGATTGCCAAGACGTGACACGCGAGAAGGAAACAGCCTTTTATCGTATACTATCTGCATGCCTGCACTCAGAGGACACCATCTCATCTGCCTTCACTTCTTTGATGGAAAAGGCTATAGTCAGGAGTTTATCGGAAATCTCAAAAACGTCCTTCAGAAGGCCGAATATCTGCCCGTAGAAATATGCTCCGGGGCCGATGAAATATGTGCGAAGTGTCCTTATCTGAAAGACACCACCTGCCATTACGACATCCACGCTGAAGAAGATATCAGGGCCATGGACAATAAGGCGCTGGAACTGCTCCATATGTCTCCCGGAGGCGAGGCGGACTGGAACAATATCAGGGATGCCATCCCCGGGATATTTATTGAGTGGTATGTGTCCTGCTGTAAAAACTGTGACTGGATAACAGCCTGCAGGACGAGCACGTTATTCCAAAGATTACTGACTGATAAGCCATGAACCCGTCACACGGATACGAATTTCAGATGTTACCAGGGATGGGCAAAACAATTCCCTAATTCAAGACAATTACATCCTGCGCCTGTGGGCCTTTTGGCCCCTCATGCACGGTAAATTTTACTTTATTCCCTTCTTCGAGATGACATTCACTCTCTTCGCAAATCACCGCGCTATAATGTACGTAAATCTCCCCGCCCTGATCGCGCTCAATGTAACCGTACCCCTTTTCAGGATCAAAGCATTTGACAATTCCGGTCTCAAATTCTGTCATATTAATACACTTCCCTGCTGTAACAATGAGGAGAATGGGGGCAGGCTTGACGAGGCAAGCTGTCTTCACGATGATATTAAATGCAGGCAGTCAATCTGTCCCCTTCGTGTCTGCAAAATCCCCGGATTCCCGTCCCCAGGAAATGGAGATTCTGTCTCCTGAATTATTTAAATGATCTGAATAATAACACTCAATCGCAGAATGGGTTCACTGTATGTTTTTACGTGTATTTTTTTAACATGAAACGTGTCAATTGTCCAATTTATTATTATTATAGAGATATTATCCTGTTGAAGATTGCGTGGTGATACGTGAAAAAGGGCCGGGGAATATATCAGTGGAAAATAAAAGAAGAGTTGTCTTCATTCATGTCCAACTCCATAATAAGGGCGTCCTCGATGGGCTTTGTATAGTACCCCCTCCTTCTTCCAATCTCTCTAAACCCATACTTTTCGTATAATTTAACAGCCGCTATATTGGATTCCCGGACCTCAAGGGTGATCAGGTTTATGTCGGGGCTTACCCGTCTTAATTCCTGTAACGCATTGCTAAGAAGCAGCCCGCCGATACCCGTCCGCTTGAGTCTTGGCGTAACGGCAACGTCCATGACATGTGTAACATCCAGTATTGACCGGACACATATATAACCGACAATCTCGACGTTGAGGACGGCAACCTTCAAGATCGCATCCCTGTTCTCAAGCTCATACTCAAATGAACGTAACTGCCACGGGGTGGTAAAGCACTGCTTAGCGATTTCATATACCTGTAACATATCGCCAGGCAGCATCTTTCTGATTATTATCGCGGCCAATTAACTTCCGCTTCTGATTTTCTTATATAATAGGGCGTCAGGCTGGCAGGGTCCGCAGCCATCCCCTGCGCAGTCATTTCAATTGCTATTTCAGCAACCGTTGATGCTGACGGAGACATTTGAGCGGGCGGCGCAAAAATGGCCCGTGTCTTCATTACATCCGAGATCACATTTTTATATATCCTTGCCCCATCCCCCATAAAGACAACCGGTCCCTTTGTGCCTTTCAGCAATTCATGAGGGTGTATTGAGGTCTCGGGCATCATCTTCGTGCACANNCAGATAAGGTGCTGACAGAACGGCATTGTGCGGGCGAAGGCGTCAAGTGTCCGTACCGGTACAACCGGCCTGCCGGTTGCGAAAGCAAAACCCTTCACCGTGCTGAGACCGATCCTGAGTCCGGTAAACGAGCCGGGGCCAATAGACACAGCAAACACGTCGATCTCTTTTATGGAAATACCGGAAGCGTTCAGGAGCCATTCTATTGAGGGCATCAGTCTTTCCGAGTGCGCGATCTTCACACTGACTTTAACTTCGCCGATTAACCCTTCCACATCGTCAACAATCGCTATGCTGCCGGCCAGGGTCGCTGTTTCAAGGGCAAGCACTTTCATGAACGGTAGTTTAACTAAATCATTTATAATTTCTCAAAACGCGTATACCCGCTACGGTTGCGAAGAGCCTAAGATACTTTTCAGCATAAGAATAACATTATCTCTCAACTGGTCCGGNNCATTTTCTCGCCCTTGCCCGCCTCCTCCGCCAGAAAATACGCCTCCCCCGGCTTGGGAGAACCGCTGCCCCAGTACATAGGGACCGTCGTCCACTTGATCCTTTTCGGGAAGTTGCCCTTGATGACAGGAATTTCTTTTTCAAAATGATAACAATGACTGCAATAGAAACTGAGAAACTCGATGACCTCTACCTGCTTGCCATCAAAGCTGAATTTCATATTATCCAGACTCTTATATACGCCTTCGATGCCAGTGCCCTGCTCCGCATACGCGGACACCGACAACAACAGCAGGGACATCAATAATAATATCTTTCTCAAGCTCATACGTTCTCCTTTTATTATTTTAATGTATAATTTTTTCGAGATACACAGGGTAATCAAAATCCGGGCTGTTTTCCCTCGTATGACATTTAAGGCATACTTTCTCCGTTACGCGCCTCATGGGCCTGGAAAAGTCTTCCACATGTTCCCTGTCCAGACCGTGGCATTCCTCACACTGAACATTTGCCAGCTCCGGTGTTGTCTCAAGAGTGAAAAATCCGCCTTTTTCTCCAAAACCCACGGTATGACATGCGATACACTCAGGATCATTTGACTTCCCTGCTGTTACAAGGCTGTTAAAAGCCCCGGCATGGCGTGTCCTCTTCCAGCTCTCCTCATAGGGCTGATGACATTCCGCGCACCTGGCCGCACCGAGGTAGGTATCTCCCGGCGGGGGTTTTGCAGACTCCTTTAAGAGCCGTGCAACTTTTATATCATATTCATCCAGTACCGCCCGGACCTGCGGGTCTTCCCCTACATCACTTCCAAGAGACAGCCATTTATGACTGATATGCTTTACGCCTCCTTCACTGCCAGCGGCAAGAGTGAGCATGCCGGTTTTCTTGCCCCTGGGATAGCCTGAAATGATAACCGTGCCGTTTACCTGCAGAGGTTCATCCATTATATCGCCCGAAGAAACGATTATCACATCCCAGCCTTTTATCAGCGCAGCCTCGGAAACAGGCCTGTCGGTAAGAAGGATATTAAGTCCGCTCTGCCGGTAATCCTCAGGGTTCACGCTTATATTCACCTTAATCCCTGCCCGGTCAATGATAAGCGACTGATGCACCGGGAGCGTATCGGAGAGCGCCGGAATTGTATGGTCGTTGAGGTAAGGAAGGAAAAAATCGTGGGGGAAGGCCTTCTCATTATTCATAAAGGCAACGGCATCATATTTTATTATCTTATAGGATTTCAAGACAGCCTCGGCCTTCAGTTTTCCCTGCAGGGTATCCTTGTCACTGAAGTTGCCTGCATCAACCAGGATATAGGGAGACAATTCACTCTTGTGTGCGGCGAGATAACCCGAGAGTCTGGCCGCTCCTCCAAAATCTGTTTTAGGAGAGCAGCCGCACGGTTCGAGTTCACCGTGTATGCTGCCGGTATATATGATGGTAAGGGGACGTTCCTGGGCATACATTACAAACGGTGCAAGCACTACGGCACACATCAGTGTCAGAGATAAAATAACGCTCATCATCATCCTCGGACGTATTTTAACAATAACACATCACCATAAAAAAACTCCCCCCGGATGCAAAAGCAATATTTCATTGACAATGGGCGCATTCATATCTTATAGTTGAACATATGTTCAATTATGGGATGGAGGTACCACCACACTGATGAATACGCATCATGATGTCTGCCAAGTCAGATCAGTGGATAAAAAGAAAGTCAGGGCTGTGATGAAGTCAATGCTTACCGACCAAGAAGCCGTTCACTTATCAGAGACCTTCAGCGTCCTGGCTGATCCTACCCGTACCAAGATAATCTATGCCCTGTCCAGTGAAGAACTCTGCGTGTGCGATATTGCCGGCATCCTGGGCATGAGCGTGTCCGCGATTTCTCATCAGCTGAGGATACTGAGGAATATGCGCCTTGTGAAATTCAGAAAAGAGGCAAAGATGGTCTATTATTCCCTGGACGATGCACATATAACGACATTATTTAACGAGGGATTAAATCATATAAGGGAATAGACTGCGTGGTTGCATACATTACGTCATGCACGTAGTATGGTAATCGGGTATCCAGGATTTCCTGTGGGTACAGGAATCTATCTCCTGTCTGATTTCCCCCGTTTACAGGATGATGCCTGGATTCCCGCATATGCCTGTCCCCGAAGGGAGTAATCGGGGAGACTGCGCGAATGACGGATTACATATAAACCTTTTTATGCAATATGAAGTGAATGTTTTCGTATCAGGAACTATGCAACACACAAAATTACAAATGATTGATGCCCCCTGCCGTGAAGATCGGTCCTGCTCCTGTTGCGCAGTTGACATGTTTGAAGAAAAGCCGCCCTTCTGGAAACGCCGCACACTAATGAGCGGAGGGGCTGCGGGTCTGCTTATGGTTTCCGGCCTTATCATTAATTTCTTCACGGACCTTGATATTGCCGCTCAAATCTTATTTATCCTGGTGACCGCGGTCGCAGGCAAAGACATCCTCATGAAGGCAGGCCGTTCAGTGATGAAACGGCGCCTCGACATGAACTGTCTGATGATTCTTGCCGCTGTCGGGGCCTTTTTCACAGGCCATGGCGAGGAGGGCGCCGCAGTAATTTTCCTTTTCTTCATTGCCGAGAGCCTTGAAGAATATGCAGGTGATAATGCAAAACAGTCAATACGCCAGCTGCTGAGACTGGCGCCGGAAACAGCCCTGGTAAAAAAGGGCGGCGCGGAAGCAGAGCTGCATACCCATGAGATCAGCATCGGAGACATAATCGTTATCAGGCCCGGGGGAAAAGTCCCTCTAGACGGAGAAATAGTAACAGGCCATTCACATGTAAATGAGTCGCCCATAACAGGCGAGTCTGTTCCTGCAGAGAAAACAGAGGGAGACAAGGTCTATGCGGGGACATTAAACGAAGAAGGCTACCTCGAGGCAATGGTCATAAAAAAAGCGGATGATACCGTTCTCTCAAGGATTGTAAAACTCGTTGAGGAGGCTGAAAGAAAAAAATCAAATACCGAAAAATTCATAGACAGATTCGCCCGCGTCTATACCCCGGCGGTAATCAGCACGGCCTTTGCCGCATTTCTGATACCGACCTTTGTGCTGGGGCTCCCCTGGGATGTGTGGCTTTACCGGTCACTAGTGCTGCTCGTTATTTCATGTCCGTGTGCCCTGGCAATATCAACACCCGTTGCCATGGTGTCTGCGCTGAGCAGCGCAGCCAGGCACGGGGTACTTATAAAAGGGGCAACGTTCATTGAGGAACTGAACAAAATAAAGGTCTTTGCCTTCGATAAAACCGGCACGCTTACAAGAGGAAGGCTTGAGGTCACTGATATTATCGGCCTGAACGGATACGCTCCGGAACGTGTCCTGACTGTGGCTGCCTCGCTGGAGTCCCGTTCAGGACATCCCATTGCAGCGGCAATTCTCAAAAAGGCCGCGGGCCAGGGGATACGCCTGCAGGAAATTACCGCCTTCAAATCAATGAAGGGAAAAGGCCTGAGGGCTGAAATAAACGGGAGCGTGTATTATGCGGGAGCAAAGAATCTTTTTAATGAAATGTCGTTACGTGTCCCGCCTGAATTGTCACGTCTTGAATCAGAAGGCAAGACGTCAATCCTTGTTTCAGATGATGAGAGGGTACTGGGTATCATCGCCTTAGGTGATAGTATACGGGACAAAACCCCTGCAACCATCGCGGACCTCAAGAAGTTACAGATAAGGACCGAAATGCTCACCGGAGACAATAAAGAAGTTGCCGCTTCACTTGCAAAACAAATCGGTGTTGATAAATATTATGCGGAACTTTTGCCTGAGGAAAAGGTGAACGTGGTAGAAAATCTCGCAGCACGATTCGGCTCTGTGGCCATGGTCGGTGACGGAGTAAACGACGCCCCTTCCCTTGCCGCGGCCAACGTGGGAATCGCAATGGGGACTGCCGGTGCCGATGTCGCGATAGAAACCGCAGACATAACCTTAATGCATGATGACCTTTCAAAAATAGATTATCTCATCCATTTAAGTAAAAAGACTATGCAGGTCGTTAAACAGAATGTTACCGCCTCGATCATTATTAAGGGAAGCTTGACCCTTCTCGCTTTGATGGGCTTTATAAATTTATGGGTTGCCGTTGCTGTCGGGGATATGGGGCTCAGCCTCGCGGTCATATCAAATGCGATAAGGCTGACAAGGGTAAGGGCCTGACTTCAGGAGAGGATAGCCTTTACTACTGGGAATGGCAGTTATATCCACAGATTTCACAAATAAAGACAAGGGGATAGACACATAACGCATATTCACCCAAAAGGCGGAAGGCAACAACGTGTTCTGCGTTCAATACATCTGCGTTAATCTGTAGACATATTTTTTTAGATTTATGTCAATAACCATTCACAGGTTTTTCATAATTGCTTCATTATAATAAAGACTGAAAAACGTACGTAAAACACTCAATGGTTAAGATCAGAAGGTAAGTTGACGATATAATCCCTTAACAGCGGTCAGTTATTGCGCATCCGGGACGCGGCCTGCCTGACATTGACTTAGCGAATCGTGAAACGCTATATTTAGAGTCGGAGGTTTTTTTGGAAAATAAAGAAAAGAAAGATATATTTGAATCAATCTGGCATTTTCTGGCTTCAGTCAAGCTTGCCATCTTCGTTCTTATTACTCTGGCCCTGTCCTCTATAGTCGGAACGATTGTGGAACAGAAGGCTGAACCGGCCCAGAACATCGCACTGCTTGCCAAGTTTTTCGGCGACTCAGCGGCTCCGACCGTCTATAATGTATTCGCAAAACTCGGCTTTATGGACATGTACGGCTCATGGTGGTTCACCAGCTTTCTTGTCATATTCAGCATTAACCTGATCGTATGTTCGGTTGACAGATTTCCAAAGACATGGCGTCTCATTAAAACACCCCAGAAGCCGATGTCGGGCAGTGCAATCAAATCTCTGCCTATAAAAAAGGCACTTAATTTCAACTCCGGTCTCAGTACAGTAAAAGATGAATTTTTAAACGCGTTGAAGTCCTCAAGATACCATGTCTCTGAGGCCACTGAAGAGAACTCCGTAAGGCTTTACACGCAAAAAGGCAGATATTCACGTCTTGCAGTTTACGTAGTGCATTTAAGTATCATCCTGATATTCCTGGGCGCGATCATCGGTATACGTTTCGGGTTTAAAGGGTATCTCAACCTCCCTGAAGGCAGAAGTTCAAACGTGTTATTTGAGTCTCCTAACAAAAGCATCCCCCTTGGTTTTACCGTAAAGTGTAACTGGTATGACACACAATACTATGAAGGTGGTGACACGCCGAAGGAATTTCAGAGCGAGCTTGTTATTATTGAAAACGGCAAAGAAGTACTGAAAAAAGTAATAGAGGTCAATGATCCACTGAAGTACAAGGGGATCACCTTTTTCCAATCAAACTACGGAATGCTGGAGAATGCGGTGGGGAAGTTCGTGCTGGATATCACTCCCGCAGGGGGCGAGGAAAAAAGGGTCTGGCTGGAATTTGGAGATATCTTTGAAATACCCGGTACGGGCATTAAAGGCAAGATTCACGACTTCTCCCCGGCACTTACCCGTGACAGAAATACCGGCAAGTTAATTTCCTATTCAGAAAACATGGTCAACCCTGCTGTGGCCATAGAGTTCATGCCTCCTGACGGCAAGAGTTACATAGGGTGGATTTTAAAGCGCTATCCTGAAACAAGTGTAATCCCCGGCGGACATTCAGTTAAATTCGCTGATTACTGGGGAGTGGAATTTACCGGGCTCCAGGTCTCAAAAGACCCCGGGGTATGGCTGATCTATCTTGCGGCTATCCTTATGGGTATTTCACTGTACATCTGCTTTTTTGTCAGTAGTAAAAGAATTTGGATAGATATTACAGGCGATAAAAAGGCAGTCAGCGTTACCGTTGGGGGCTCCACAAACAGAAACAGACTTAATTTAGAAAGTGAAATCGATCGATTATTGGCACATGTGTCACAGGCCATAGAAGGAAGGAGTAAAAAATGAACAGTTCTGTTTTTTTCGATATATCAGCCGGCGCGTATATTACTGCAATGATTATATACGTCGTATATATTGTCGTCAGGAATAACACCGTCGGGCTCATCGCCTCGGGCATTACTATGCTTGGCTTTGTCAGCCAGAGTGCCGCACTGATTATCAGGTGGGTCAATTCATACGACTTCTGGATGGCATCTCATCCCATGTCGGCATTTTCTGAAGCCCTGTTAAGGNNTCCAAGGAGATTCAACCATTAATCCCCGCCCTGCAGTCAAACTGGCTGCTCTTCCACGTATTGTTAAGCTTTCTTGGATATGCCGCTTTCGGGGTATCATTCGGGGCCGCAACTGCTTATCTTATCATGGTCACGGAATCGCACAAGGAGATACCGTATATTATCGGGAGCGTGATAATCAGCATATTTATTATCGTTCTCGTGGGCATGGGGATCGATTTCATGAGCCTGTCTTCAGTAGAGCGGGCCCAGTTAATACAGAGCCATTTTCTTAAGGCCTCGCTCAGNNACACCCACGATGCTTGATGAGATTGAATACAAGAGCATTGCCGTAGGATTCCCGCTGTTCACGATAGGCGGCCTGATAATGGGGGCCATCTGGGCCAACAGCGCGTGGGGAAAATACTGGACCTGGGACCCGAAAGAGACATGGTCCCTTATCACATGGTTCGTCTATGCCCTGTACCTGCATGCGCGTTTCGTAGGAGGCTGGAGAGGCAAACGGGTGGCGATACTCTCTATCATAGGTTTTGTGGCCGTGATTTTTACGTACCTTGGAGTCAATCTGGTGCTATCAGGGCTTCATGCATACGGCAGCGGGTAATACGGCCGCATNNCGTATTAGCTTTATTGGTCTCCTGCTTCAGATATTAGCTGGCCGTGAAATAATAACACTCGATAAATAAGATACAACAACTATATTAATTGATGACCGTAATTTGTCCAGGGATTAATATATATTCAAGCTGAAGGCCATAGTGAAACTATAAAAGACTTTGTATTTAAATAGAATTAAGGCTTAATAGATTGGATAAACAAAATCGCCCACGATAATGCTTTTAATCGGCAATCTTCAAATCTGGTACCCTTTATGTCGCTGGACTCTCCCTGCATATAAGTAAAATTGTGATGGCTCAAATAATATTGATACCATCATCTTATCAATAAGTTTGGAGTGAGGTAGAGATTGTCGATAACGTGCATCCATAAAAAACAAAAAAGCCCCGGTCTTTCCGGGGCCAAATTGTAACTCACATTTTAATGTAATCTTACTTAGGTGGTGTGTATGTCACGATATATGGTTCAACCAGTCCTCTGCAGGCACCAACTTCTTCCTGAGATATATATTCAATTATACCAGTAACTTGATTTATACATACACTATCTGTATATACTTCGCCTTCAATCTTTAGTGCCAAATCGTATTCGAAAGTATTTATGTTACCATCGCTAACACACTTTATGTAGTTTATCGTTTCGAAGCAAGTAAAATCAGGGTTACCATCTGCAAGATCATTTACATCTTGAGATGCCCAGCAAGGACATGATGACGTCACGATAGTCCCACCTGAATGGTCAGCAGCGTTCTCAATCCCCTGCATTGCTGCATCTGGAATACAAAGGGTTTTCGTTTTCCCGCTCGGCGTAGTGAGTTGGACTGGATTCTTTCCCTCTGGACATTCGGCTAATACTGCTGATGTGATATATACTGAAACGAAGACCATGACTAACACGCTAATAAAGATTTTACTTTTCATAAAGTTATATTACCCCCTATAAATATTATGATTTATTGCCTATGGCATAAATTTATGAACTCATTACCTCCTTTCATTCATTTTAAATAAATTTACCCCGAGACGATAGAAGATCTTGAACATTCTTTATTACGAGGATTTAAGAATTTTAATTATAATAATAACGATAGTGTGAGTATAGGTATGCATTTATGTATTAGATTAATTTATAACTGCTTACACATAAACGTAAAATAACATACGTTAGAAACCTTGCTTTATTAGAGAACATTAAAATTATTTCTTTAAGAAATCTGTCTCCTGTCCACATCCATAAATCTCAGCAACTTCAACAAATCACTAATATCCATGCTGACTCTAATTTATTGATATGAAGTGAAACCGTCAATGTTTTCTGAAATGATGCCTTATTGATAAATTCAACAAATCTATGAAATCTAGCGGTTAACAACATCGTTGATTTATGCGAACAGTCAATGACTTCCAGACTGCCCCCATTTTATTGACAATACAGATTTATGATTCGTAGAAAGAGCGAGCGTAAATCATTAATGGTTAAACAGTGAGAGTGATCTGCCCAGGATCACGCTTTCAATCGGCAATCAGCAAATTTTGTTCCCTTTAGAACGCTGGAGTTTACCCGCTTATGAATAATCCTGGGGATATTATAAAATTGAAAATAACATATATATACAAACAACTTTAAAGAGATAATATTTTGAAGATTATAGGTTGAAAGCAACCTTCGGTTAGAAGGCGGGATTACTTCCGCCGACCTCCCACACCACCGGGATTCTGCTCCGTACCATGGCGGTTCCCATCAATGCGCTTGCTATCAATATTGATCTCAATGTTCGTTGACCGTGCTTTGCCTGCGGCTTCCTTCAGATCGCACCTCACGGTGGACACCCTTGCGTACGGATAACAGTTCTTCTTGTCGGGAGCACATTAAAAGGGGGGAGGGATTTTATACCCTCCC
>DKBK01000086.1 GCA_002451135.1 Nitrospiraceae bacterium UBA6902 | reverse complement strand
CGCTTTAATATCCATTGTCTTTTCAACTGGTGACATTTTCTCTTTTATCAGGTCTTTATTAATTTCCTCCATGTCCGGACGCTCAACCAGTCTGTTCAGTAGCTCTCCGACTTTCAATCCAGCTTCACCATGTGACGCAGAGCCTGCCTGACCTGCTTTAGCCCCCTCTTCAGTTCCTGAACTAATACCAGCCCCTTCTTTGATCTCTCCCGCATGGCTGCTGGCCAGATCATTCAATATAGTTGCAACTTTCAAACCAGTTTCACCAGATGACTCAGCGCCTGCCTGACCTGCTTCAGCCCCCTTTTCAGTTCCTGAACTAATACCAGCCCCTTCTTTGATCTCTCCCGCATGGCTGCTCACCAGATCATTCAATATAGTTGCAACTTTCAAACCGTTTCCTGCCTGCACATCAGATGCTTCAGTGCCGTTTAATCCGGTACTCTGATCACCTCCCCCGACAAGATTAAATCCTCTCCCTATTTCTGCCTTATAGCTGGTGACCAGACCATTTAACATAGTTCCATTTTTTAAACCGCTTCCAGTTCCAGGCATTAACTCATCACCTGTTCCTTCTAATCCAATACTAATTGCCCCAGAAGTTCCGACATGAGTTGAAACATTGTTTAAGACGCTTCCGCTTTCAGTCATATGATCATGCATTAATGTAAATAAGAGAGCCCCTGTTTTAAGCGCGTTCCCCGGATGTTCTCCGTTCTCGTTCGGTAATTCTATGTCTTCCGTATCTTGCCGGCCATCATTTTCCCGGGTATTTTTTATTGGATGGTTAATATGTCTCTGGCACTCATTGCATGAGATTCTCTCTTTGTGTAATTCCGTATCCTGTGTATTTGGACCTGCAGAATACACATCCTCCTTACATGACTTGCTGCTTCCTGCCTTCAATTGTTCCTTATGTACGAAAGAAGCAAATTGATTTTTATCAGTACACGATGCATCCTGCTGATCAAAATCAGACCGGGGACTTAATTGAGTGGCTGGGCTCATGACAGGCATGCTGTTGATCAATATTTCCATGCCGTTCAAAAAGCAAGAGCCATGCCAGAAAGTTTCCCTGTCCAAGAGTGCCCCTCATCAGCAGCAAACTGCCTGATATCTATACTGTTATTACTTCCTTTATGATAGTAAGCGCGCTATATAAACTGAGGCTCAGGGATGTTAATATAGAAAATATTTCTTGAATAGGAAAGTTTTTCCAATCATGCTGCGACTGTAGTAATAAAAAAACCCTTCCTGTAAGAGGAAGGGGTAATGTGAAGAGAGGAACTTATTCTTTACATCTTCAGTTTCGCAATTTCTTTTGTCAGTATCGTGGCCTTCTGGGTACCCATCATCCCTATGACAAGTCCGGCTTTTTTGCTCTCCATTTTCAGTAATATCTGAACTGCTGTCTGATTATCGAGTCCTGAAAGTCTTGACGCGGCGTCTTCAGGCTGCATTGATTCATATGCCTTGGCGACATGCTTTAATCTTTTATTTGCTATTTCTTCCGCCTGGGTAAGGGATTTTTCAATCTGCGCAAGAAGCGCCGTGTATTTATCAATATCATCTTCCACTTCTTTCTTCAATGTCTTGAGCTTTTCCGCTTCTTTTTTTAATATTTCTTCTTTCTGGTTAAGTTCGATACGCTGTTTTTCGATAACACCTGCGATATCTTCCCCAGCCTGTGCATACACAGCCAGAAAAAGAAGAACTAATATGACAAACACCGTTCTTTTCATTTAGACCTCCTGGATATGGCATAAAAATCAGATTCTTTCTGTTCAGAAGAGAGCTTCTCTTTCAGTTCCTTTCTGATGGCCTTCTCATGTAATATTTCAATAACCTTCTTATCCTTATGCGCTTCTACGAGGTTACCTTTTAAGGATTTCAGTTCATTTGAATGATGATCATGCACTTTCTTCTGTTCATTTATTTTTCCATTAATTCGCGAAAAAAAATCATAATATGAATTGATATTATTGACATCCATGGAACCTTCAAAGTTCTTTCCATTAAAAAATTCAAGAGTGTCCGTAAAGTCTTTTTCAAGGCTGTTGAGTTTGGATGACTCCTCATCAACCCTGTCGGCCGCCCTCTTGACGTCAATCTCGATTTCCTTCTTCCTGTTGTCTTTTAATTTAAGAAGCTTCGTTATGGTCCTGTTCTTAGGCATTGGCTTTCTCCATTTCATCAAATATTGAATACAGTCCCTGCATACTGTCCGTGTAATCTACCAGATCACTCATGTCCTGTCTCAGATAACTTCTTAATCGTTCAATTATTTTTATTGCATAATCGACCTTAAAATTTGAGCCCTGTTTATATGCGCCGAGATTAATCATGTCCTCAAATTTCCTATACGTTGATAACACCTCTATAAACTTTCCAGCATACTCTCTGTGCCTTTTATCAATTACATGTGGCATGACCCTGCTAATGGACTGAAGTATATCGATAGAAGGGTAATGATTTTCCATTGCCAGGTCTCTTGAAAGTACAATCTGACCGTCCAGTATCGATCTCGACATGTCAGCAACAGGCTCCAGCATGTCATCTCCTTCAACAAGGACCGTGTAAAGCCCCGTTATGCTCCCTTCATTTTCCGAGGTCCCAACCCTCTCAAGAAGCTTTGGCAGAAGGGCAAACACCGATGGGGTATAGCCCCTTGTCGTGGGAGGCTCTCCAACGGCAAGACCGATTTCCCTTTGGGCCATTGCGACCCTGGTGAGTGAATCCATCAGAAGCAAGACGTCTTTCCCGCATTTTCTGAAATACTCTGCTATCGCAGTGGCGGCAAATGCCCCCCTCACCTTTGCCAAGGGGGCCTGGTCAGAGGTAGATACCACAACAACGGATTTTTGCAGGCCCGCTTCGCCAAGGTTTTTTTCAACGAACTCCCTTACTTCCCGACTCCGCTCGCCAATCAACGCTATCACATTGACATCCGCCTCCGAGTACTTGGCAATCATGCCCAGCAATACACTCTTGCCGACACCGGATCCTGCCATAATGCCAATCCTCTGCCCTTTCCCGCATGTCAGCAGACCGTTTATGGCCCTTATCCCGATATCAAGAGGTTCCATTATCCGTTGTCTCATAAGCGGATTCGGAGACATTGAGAAAAGGGAATAATCCGTACCTTCTATAGTGCCCTGATTATCCATGGGGTTCCCTGCAGCATCAATGACCCTTCCGATGAGTCCGTTCCCTACCTTCACAGTAATATTTTTGCCCAGCGGCAGTACCCTGCTTCCATGCCGTATTCCCGATACCTCCCCGGTTGCCATCAGGATGACCTTCCCCTCTTTAAAACCGACCACCTCCGCGTCTATGGGAGGTGCGTTGTCTGAGTAAATCTTACAGGCCTCTCCGATACTGACGTCAAGACCGGTTGCCTTGATAGTAAGTCCTGTTATCTCAATGATACGTCCGTACACTTTTAAATGATCTGAATCGTTGACGGCCTCGATATAGGGGGCAAGGTCAATATTCATTATGATACCTGCCCTTCATCTCGGGCCTCTCCCTCAGTGTCCATACTCAGGTCTGCTCGTTCCTGCCGGTAATCGGTATCCCGCAGGCTGTGTTCGGTATTGTGTATTCTATGTTCTGTCTTACGTTCTTTTACGATATTAACGTCAGCAGTGATATTGGCAATCAAAGCCTGAATATCGGTTACCACCTCCTCTGTCTGACTGATAACAAGTGGGCCGGTAAGAGCTACATTCGCATTGACGTCAAATATGATATCTTCATGTATCTCCATCAACTCCGGTTTCTTTTTCATAAACATATCGTAGAGGGCCGGGTTGATCTTAATCGTGATAGTGCCCATCATCTGCAATTTCTTCAGTGCCTCCTTAACGACTGTCACGATGACTTCAGGTTTTGCACTGATCTCGTCAATTATTATTTTACGTGCCATCGCAACCGCAAAATCGACTACCTGCTTTTCAAGCTCTTTGACCAGGTTTTCCTTAAAAACCGCTACCTCTTCTATAATTTTTCCAAGCCGTTCCACCAGGACCGCCGCTTTCTGTTCTCCGTCTGCAAATCCGGCTTTTTCGCCTGATGCAAAACCTTCCTCATACGCTCTCCTCTGTGAGTCTTCGAGCTCTTTCTTAATATCTTCTTTTCTTCTCGGAAGACTGTCATCTTCCAGAGAAGGCATAAAATAAGGAGATGCGTCGCAGTCATCCAGAATTCTGTCTTTATACAATGAGTTCCTCGCCTCCCCTGCCGGCTATTACAATCTTCCCCTCTTCATCGAGCTTTCTTGCAACCCTGACGATATTCTGCTGTGCCGCTTCGACATCCGTAACTTTTACAGGGCCCCTGGTCTCCATTTCTTCTTTTAATATCTGCACGGCCCTCTGTGACATATTTTTGAATATCTTCTTTTTCAAGTCATCAGATGCAGTTTTTAGGGCGAGGGAGAGATCTTCCGAACTCAGTTCTTTTAAGATCAGCTGGATTCCCCTGTCATCGATCTTCTCAAGATCGTCAAAGACAAGCATAAGCTCTCTTATGGACTCCGCGAGGGTCTCGTTATGTCCTTCAATTTTCTCGAGGATGCTCTGTTCCGTGCTTCTCTCGCAGTGATTGAGGATCTCCGCTATCACCTTCGTGCCCTGAAATGACTTTTCTAACCGGCCCTTTCCCATGTCCAGCTGTCCTTTAAGGACCGCTTCTATCTCTTCAAGGGCGCTTTCGGGAATCCTTTCGGTAGATGCTACCCTCATGGCTACGTCACCCCGTATGTGCTCCGGGAGCGCGCTCATTACTTCCGCTGCCTGCTCGTATTCCAGAAGACATAAAATAAGGGCAATTGTCTGGGGATGCTCTGAAACAAGAAAATTGGACAGTGTCTTAGGATTGACCCACTTCAGAGACTCCAGGGGACTCGCTTTGGAAACCATCTCCAGGATTTTCTCCGCATCATCGCCTCCGAGGCCTTTCGTGAGGATCTTTTTCACATAATCCTCACCGCCGATATTTATTTCACCGTCCTTGACCTTGTCCATTATTTCATTAAGGACGCTCTCCAGCTTATTATTATCCTTCTTTATGGACTTCGTCATATATGACGATATTTTCCCGATATCCTGCGAATCGAGATCTTTCAAAATCTGTGCGGCAACGTCCTCTCCTACTGAACTCAGGAAAATGGCCGCTTTTTCATATCCGTTCATCGCCATCCGCTATTCCTCCATCCAGTCCTTCACTAATCCCGCAGCCTGCTGCGGATTGGTATTGGCCCATTCAATTACCTGTTTTTGAAGAGGGATCTCATTGACCTGAAAATGATTTCCCAGCCGGGCCTGTTCTTCTGAAATGCTGACTTTCTCACTTGTCTGGGGGATTGACCTTGAAAGAGAAGTGATCAGGGGACGGACGACGATAAAGAAAAATACAAGCACTACTATTCCGGGAACCAGATATTTCAGTATAGTAATAACTATCGGCATGTAATCCCTCCCTTCATCGGGTATTTCCGCAGACTCCATTTCCTTAAAGGGCATGATATTCACACTTATTTCATCGCCTCTTTCCGTGCTGAAGCCAATGGTCTTTTTCACTATGTCTTCATAATATTTCAGATCCTCATCAGAGCTCACGGTATATTTATCCGCATTTTCTGTGGTACCCTTTTGTGAAGCAAGAATCCCGTCAATAAGAATGGCAACGGTAAGTCTTTCCAGATTGACGGGCGAATCGATTACCCGTGTGACAGTTTTACTCGTCTCATAATTAATCATTTCATCCTGTTTCTGGGACTGCCCCATTAATGAAGTGGACGGCTGGACCGAACCTCCGGGCAGATTTGATGCGACACCCGGCACTCCGCCACCGCCGCCGGAAGTCGTTTTTTCTGTACTCTTTTGTTCACTCCTTACCACGACTCCTTCAGGGTCGAACTTCTCCTCCGTCCTTTCGCTTCTCGTAAAGTCGAAAGACGCCGATACCCTGGCATTCACCCTGCCTCTCCCCGCGACAGGTTCGAGTATACTTACAATCTGCGATATCAGGTTCTGTTCGAAATTATGCTGATACTCCAATTGCGACCCGGTCAGGCTCATCATGCTGTCATCGGAGGGTTTTGTAAGGAGATTCCCCCTGTTATCAATAACAGTAATATTGCCGGCGCCCAGGTCTTCAACACTGCTCGCAACCAGGTGAACTATCGACTCAACCTCGGATCTGTCAAGCTTCCTTCCGTTTTGAAGGGTAATAAATACTGCCGCGGACGTTTTAGGTTTATTCTCCTGAAACGCAAATACCGTTTTATCGGGAGTCACCAGGTGGACTCTGCTCTTCTGTATGCCCGACATCGATTTGATGGTCCTTGCCAATTCCCCTTCGAGCGCCCTTCTGTAATTGAGTTTCTGCACAAACTCGCTTGTAGTAAAACTTGTGTTGTCAAATATCTCAAAGCCGACTCCCCCACCCTGGGGAAGCCCCTGTGATGCGAGCTGAAGCCTGAGGTCGTACACCTTATCGGACGAAACAAGTATAGTGCCCGACGTGCCGAGTTGATACGTAATTTTCTTGTCTTTTAATTCCTGGACAATCCTTCCCGCATCATCCTCTGAAAGACCGGAAAACAGGACCTGGTAATCAGCCTTCTGAAACCACACATTTAAAAGAAGCATACAGACAATGCTTGCTATGATAACGGCCACTAACGTAACTTTCTTGCCGGTCGGCATTGCCTTTATTTGTCCAATGATATTATCGATAGCTGCCATCTCAATCCCTTCGTAGTCTTTAGTTACTGGTTTTACGTCTAAGTTCTCACTTCTTACTTCTTACCTGTCTTTTAAACCTGCATCTTCATTACTTCCTCATACGTGCTCATGAGTTTGTTCCTGATCTCAACCATCAACTGGAATGACATGTCCGCTTTTTCTATTGCCAGTACCGCATCTGTAATGTCTCCGCCTGTAGCAAGTTCATTTACTGCTGTTTCCATATCTTTCTGCACCTGCGATACCTTACCCAGCGCCTCATTAATGACGGAATCAAAACTGGATTCCGTTTCAATCTTAAGGGAGTTGGTTTGAAGACCCTCACCGGAACCTATTTTGCTGCCGATATCTTTAATAGGTAAATCAGACATTTTTACCTCCCGAGCTCAAGGGATTTCTGATACATCCCCTTTGATGTATTAAAGGCCCTGACATTGGCTTCATAGGCCCTGAATGCCATCATCATGTTAACCATTTCTTCAATAACGTTTATATTCGGCATCGACACATTCCCGTTTTCATCGGCATCCGGATGTCCGGGGTCATACACCACAATCGGGGGTTTCGTGTCCTCCACGATGCCGGACACCTTAACACCATCAAGACTCCGGTCCGCCTTTACATTGACGGGCATTGTTGAAAATACAACATCCTTTTTCACGTAAGGCCCGCCGTGCTCTGTTTTTGTCGTCTGGGCATTCGCCATGTTAGAGGCTATCGTGTTCATCCTTATCCTCTGAGACTCAAGAGCGGACGAACTTACCTTGAATATGTCCATTAATTACCTCCCCCTTATTGCGCTCTTATACATTCTTATTTTTGAATTCAATATTCTTAGTGCTGCTTCATGCCGCAGAGAATTTTCCGTCATCTTCGCCACTTCGACATCAAGCTCTACATTATTGCGGTCACCCCATGAAGGGTCATTTTCTATTATTACCTCCCTGCTGACTTTCCCACCGTTTTTACTCCCGATGTGTTTTGGGTCTGTAGTTAACAGCTTGACCTCATTGTTGAGGACGCCGGAAAACTTTACATCCCTGGCCTTATACCCGGGCGTGTCTGAATTGGCAATATTGGAGGCGATCACCTTATGCCTCATATTGGCCGACTGGATTATTTTCTGTAAAATCCCGAAACTCTTATCCATTCCATTAATCTCCTGAAACCGTTATTCTTTCATTATCTATCAAAAACCATGCCATGATGATTACCCTCGGTAACTACAGATATCAATTCATGAGACAACAGCAATCCATGAAATTATTATTACCAAACCCTTTGAATATTCGAATAATTTGGCATTTTCGCTTCAGTATTTGTGATTGTGGCGTTCCCTTGATATGCATATCGCTTGAAGTCAAATCCGTCTGGTTCATGTCTGTTTTTTGACAGTGCCTTTTTTTCATACAGCAGGAAATTTTTTCCCGTATCCGCTGAGCTTGTTTCTGATCGTTCTCACACTGACTCCGAGAAGCCTGGCTGCCTTTGTTTTATTGCCGTTTGTTGTCTCAAGTGTCTTAACTATGAGGTCCATTTCCATATCTTTTATACTTCCTTCGTTTGCCGTGCCCTGAGAGACATTTCCCTCAAGCATAAAATCCTCAACACCTATGAATTCACCACGGGCAATGAGTACAGCCCGGTGAACCGCATTTTCAAGTTCCCTTATGTTCCCCTTCCATCGCCTTGTCTTAAGAAGTTCGACTGCCTCACCGGTAAAACCTGAAATGGTTTTATTAAGTTCCTTTGAATACTTTTCTGCAAAATGTCCTGCAAGCAGTTTAATGTCTTCCGGTCTTTCGCGCAGTGGCGGAAGAAGAATCGGAAACACGCTCAGCCTGAAATAAAGGTCCTCTCTGAACCTTCCCTCCGCGATCTCTTTCTGCAAGTCCCTGTTCGTGGTGGCAATGACCCTTACATCAACAGGGAGCGGCTGCTTTCCCCCAATCCTGTCTATTTCTTTTTCCTGCAGCACACGAAGCAGTTTAGCCTGTAAGGTAGATGTCATTTCGCCGATTTCATCCAGTAAGATAGTGCCCCCGTGTGCCAGTTCGAATTTACCGGCCTTTTTGTCGAGCGCGCCNNGTAAAGGCCCCTTTTTCATGACCAAAGAGTTCGGATTCCAGAAGGTTGTCCGGAATGGCTGCGCAGTTTACCGCCACAAGGGGCTTTTTGTTTCTCCGGCTTGCCTTATGAATATATCGCGCCAGCACCTCCTTGCCCGTCCCGCTTTCTCCAAGGATAAGGACTGTCATATCGCTTGCAGCAACGCTCCCGGTAAGCTGCAGCAGGTTCTTCATATTTTCATCGGACGTTATTATCTCTTTGCTGTTATTGCTGTCCCTGGACATTATCGTTTCAATCGTATTTGTCAGATCCTCAAAGGAGAAGGGTTTGATCAGATAATCACATACTCCTTCTTTCATAACGTCTACCGCGTTTTCGACCGTCGCATAACCAGTGATCACAAGAATGGGCAGACTCCCTATCCTTCTTCGTGCCTCCCTGATAAATGACAGTCCGTCCATTCTCGGCATCTTCATATCGGTGATAATCATGGACACGGACATGTCATCAAGCTTTTTCAATGCGTCAACCGGGTCTTCCGCAACAACCGACTGATAGCCCATCCTGACAACGGCCTCTTTCATGGCGGCCCTCATCTGCTGGTCATCGTCCACAACAAGTATTGATTTCATGTTTTCAATCATCATTCTTTACCTGCTTTTTCATATAATATTTTCTCAACATCATTATNNTATGAAACCGCCGTGGGTCTGCATTATTTTATGTGCAATAGCAAGTCCAAGCCCGGTTCCTTTGTCCTTCGTACTGAAAAAGGGATCAAATATTTTTTCGATATTCTCAGGGCTAATGCCCTCTCCGTCATCAATGACGGAAACAGTCACATATTCACTGATGTCCGTGGCAATTTTCAGGTTGCCGCCACCCGGCATGGCCTGCACCGCATTGAGGATGATATTCATAAATACCTGCTTCAATAATTCCATGTCGCTATACACGTTCACACGAGGCGTATTTTGAGTAAGCGTAATGCCTCTTATCTGGATGAGGGGAATAAGCATATTCACCGATTCCGTAATCGCGTCCGAGAGGTCTATGTCCCTGAAGGCCGGTTTTTGAGGTTTGGCGAAAAAAAGCATATTGGTAAGGATATTATTAAGACTCTTGATACCGGTAGAGATACCGCTCGCCATATCGGAATGGGGCGTATCCTTAAGATCGTTGGAAAGCATGGTTGAGAAAAGTTCAATACTGCATAAGGGACTCCTTATCTCATGTACTATTTTGGCGGCCATTTCACCCATTGCAATGAGCCTCTGGTTTCGCTCATGCTGTCGTTCAAGGTCCTTGATCCTTGTGATGTCCTTGATCAGAATAACGTATCCCCTGACAGAGCCTTCCGGTCCTGACACCGTTGAACGCGAGAGGATGACATCATACGCAGTATCATGAACAGTCAGTCTTGTGCCTGCGCTGTTTTCTTCTATAATGAAGGCCAGATCACTGAACATCATTCCGGTGATATCCTGTTTACGTAAGCAGAGGAACTCCTCTGCCGCCCTGTTCAGCATCGTCACCTTCTCTTCCTGATCAAGGACTATTATGGCTTCGCCTATGCTCTGTAACACCGCCTGCAGATAATCTTTTGACTCCCCCACTTCCAGAATTGCCAGGTTGAGCTGTGTGTTTTTCTGCTCGAGCTCTTGTGTAAGATACCGCACCTTTTTCCCGAGTTTGTCGTAGTAGGTCTGTAAATTCTTTGATGCCTCGGTGAAATTATGGAAGGCCTCATTAAGCCTGACCGCTTTCTCCACTAATACACCTCCCTGATCTTGTTCATGAGTGACATCTCCATCTGTTTTGATTTTGCCAGCCGCCCGTAGAGATTGTCTCCTTGCTGTAAACGGCTGAACATGTCTTCTGCTTCAGGTGTGTCAGCATCCTGTATCAATCTGTACATGACCCATTCGTTTTCAGGATTCATCTTATAGGCTATCCTGTAATACTTAAGGGCTTTGCTCCTTTCGTCATTTGCGTAGAGCATATCAGCAAGATGAATATAGTTCTCAGCGTCCCAGCTGGATTCATTTATTGTTTTTTCATAAAAAGCGATTGCTTTCTGTATCTCCCTGATCCCCGGATCATGTATGCCGGATATAATATTATCAAGGAGTACGAGGTCGCTATTTTCTATCTCCTTTATCATCATTATCTGCTTTAACGCGGCTATACGCTCACCCTCTGAATGAAGTATTTTTGCCTCGACTCTTAATGCTGCGTCTCCGGTTTCACGGGCATCCTTTGCAATATTTATATAATCCCTGGACATAGCGGTGTTACCGATACCGGCATAATAGTCGGCAAGATCAATGGCCGCCTTGCCCCTTGCGTGTTCAGACGCATGTTCAACGAGCCATGAGCACAGATCTATAAAAGGTTTCCCTTCATGTCTCAGGCGCCGGGCGACTTTTAGCAGAAACTCTTCTCTGGTTTCGTCAACCAGCCATTGTCCTACATCATTCCATAATGTAACGAATGCCATTCCGTCCTGTGATGAGTTCCCGCCTGCCTCCTGAACAATCTCTTCCAGCTCGGTAAAAGCCTCAGCAGGCGGCTGCTTACCATACACCAGCTCTTTCAGCAAAGAAACAGACTCTTTTACCCTGCCACCCTTTTTGTATATTTTGGATAGTACAAGAAGGGTATCCTTGTACATGTTGGAATCGATATGGTTATGTCTGATTTCCTCCAGGCTTGAGGTCGCCTCCTTAAACTTTCCTTCCTTTAAATACGCCAGGGATACATTAAATAAGGCCTGCACCTTTACCTTTTTATCCCTTGATTGGGCAGCAGCCTTAAATTGCTTCACTGCCTCCTGAATGTTTGACTCTTCCATGGCTATAAGACCTATACTTATAATCGCATTATCTTTAAAAGGTCCAACCTCTATTTCTGACAAATGTTTTCTGGCATTGACCAGGTCTCCTGACATACGCATATTTTCACCTAAAAGAAAATACGTTTCAGGGGAGCTCTTAAGATAATTCTTGTCCATAATCAGGGCCTCGTCATATGCCTTCTTTGCCTCCTTCACCATCTCCAGTTTCTGCAGAGCATTCGCCATGCCATAAAGAACTTCAGGACTCGTACCCGATTTTTTATAATGCTCAATCGCCTCCTGGAAAAGACCTATCCGGTACAGGCTTTCCGCCAGCCCGAAATACGCTTTCTCAATGTATCTCGAAGACGAAAAATCTCTTATATATACAAGATAGTCAGCCCTTGCTTCATAATTCAGTTTTAACTCAAGGTATATCCCGGCCCTTTTCAAAAGCGCGTGTTCCTTTAACCCGGTATCGACTGCATAAATATATGCAAGCCTTAAATGTTTGACCGCGTCAGCATATTGCTTTGCCATTATATTTGCTTGTGCATATGTATAATTTAATGCTGCCAGGGCCTCAGCATTATCCGCCTTATGTCCCGGAAGTTCCTTCAAAACGGTATAGAAGTTTCCTGCCTCTAAAAGAGACCACATGGCTTTATATTTTTCGGGTAGTAAACTTTTTTCATCATATTCTTTTTCCGGATTCGCTGCGGCAATCCTGTCTTTTGGTCCGGCAAGGTCCTTATTGGAGACTTCAGGCTCTGCAGCAGCCGTAATTCGCTCAGTTTTCTTAACCTGGGGCTTTTTTTCTGTTTTTGCCTGTTTTTTTACTTCTTCTTTTTCCGGATATACATCGATTACAAAACGGCTTGGATTTTCGAGAAAATACGTCTTCAGCCTCCCTGCCTGTTTCAGAGAGAACGTGACCGCGTCTTTATCTGCGTTGTATGTCACAGGGAGTTCCGTCTTTTTTACTTCAAACGTCTTGTCCGTAAACCTGACAATTATGTCTTTCCCTTGCTGACTTACCTTCCCCTCTGAGATGATGGAGGCGTGGCCTTCCAGGACAATCCTCATGAAACCGGAATGTCTTGCTGACCTTATTTGTAAAAAATCAGAATTCTCTTTAGGAACGGTAGCATCTGCAATATTCGGTATTGTAATCAGAGGGAGCAGCATGAAAACAATGATACGCATATTAGTCATGCCGCTAATAAAAGCAATTAGTGTGCCAATATTAAGTGCTTATTTTTAAAAGAATCCGACCGGTAGGAGCGTCATATAGATGACGTATAAAGTTGTGACCGCCAGTATGTTTACATGTGGATACGCCCTGAGGTTCTATCAACCTGCCAGGTGTCTGCAATATTCATGTAAACGCTTATTTCTGAGAAGTTCCGAACTCAATCGCCTTTTTCTTCATCTTCTCAATCAGGGTAGTTCTATTAAGACCGAGGAGGCTTGCTGCCTTGCTCTTTACGCCTTTTGAGATTTCCAAAGCCTGAAGTATCATATTATTTTCAATCTCATCAAGAACCAGATTAAGGTCTACACCATCACTGGAAACGACTTGTCCCGCAGCAGGTTCCCCTGCTGCCAGATGATGAGTCTTACTCTTATCCACCAGTCGTTCAGGCAGATCCTCAGGCGTTACTACTTCCCCGCCCTTGAGTATTAACATCCGTTCCACAAGATTTTCGAGCTCACGCACATTTCCCGGCCAGCTGTAACTGTGCAGGCATTCCATAGCCTCTTTGGAAATGCTTGGAGCGTCCTTTCCCTTTCTCCTCGACATATTAGTGATAAAATGTTCAACCAGAAGAGGAATATCTTCCCTCATGTTTCGTAGAGGCGGGAGCTTGACCGGAATGACATTCAGCCTGTAATAAAGATCCTCCCTGAATGAACCTTCCTCAACCGCCTTTTCAAGGTCTCTGTTCGTAGCGGCTAATATCCTCACGTCGACTTTCAGAGTTCTTATGCCTCCTACCCTCTCGAATTCCCTCTCCTGCAATACTCTTAGAAGCTTCACCTGAAGAGCCGGAGCAAGCTCACCGATTTCATCAAGAAACAGCGTGCCATGATTGGCGAGTTCAAACCGGCCTATCCGAGTGTTCACAGCACCGGTAAAAGCCCCTTTTTCATGTCCGAACAGTTCAGATTCAAGGATGTCCTTTGGTATCGCTGCGCAGTTCAACGGTACAAACGGTTTATTAGATCTTGAACTTCCATAATGAATGTTCTTGGCGACCAGCTCTTTGCCGGTGCCACTTTCGCCTGTTATTAAAACTGTGCTGTCGGTGTCGGCGATTTTTTTTATGAACTGAAGAATACTCTGAATCGGTGCTGACTTGCCAATAATATGATCAAGTGCTCTTTTATTGTAACTCGACTTTTTTTCAAGTTCTTTTTTGAGACCCGCATTTTCTTCCTGAAGTCTTGAAAAATTTAGGGCCCGATTGAGGACTATATAAAATTCTTCGAGATTAAACGGTTTTGTAATATAATCAAAGGCTCCGAGTTTTATCGCTTCCACAGCGGTCTGGACTGTTGCATGGGCGGTTATTACGATTGAGGGAACATCTATTTTTTCAGAAGCCCTCTCTTTCAAAACATCAAGGCCGCTCATGCCAGGCATCATGAGATCCAGTAAAAAGAGGCTGAATTTTTCTTCCTTGAGGTGAGCAAGGCCTGACTCCCCGTCTGAAGAAGTAACGACCTCCATTCCCTTGCTTTCAAGAAAATCCTTTAATAATTCCCGGATGGATTCCTCGTCATCAATAACAAGTATGCGATGCATATGACTATATTGCCATAATACAATAACAACGTCAACACTTTGACGGCTTTCTATCACATAAATATTTGTGTACAAGTCCTGTTTTCTCTGCGGCTAAATTTCGGAGGGGAAAAGACACATAAATATAACGGCTGTCTGATATGTTACCGGGGGTTTATGTTGTTACGGCGATTCTTCAGGCGCTGTCTCTTTCTGTAAAGCCTTTTGTTCAACTCATTAGCGTTACTCTGTTGCGCCCCTCTCGTTTTGCCCTGTACAGCGCGTCGTCAGCCTTCTTGATAAACATCTCCGCTGAGCTAATCTCGTCATTCAGTGCCGCAACTCCGAGACTGATCGTAATTTTAATAATTGATGTATCAAATTTATTTTCCATTTCCATTATCGCTTTTCTAAACCGTTCGGCTACCAGCAACGCNNATGGATAATATCTTTAAAGAGAGTGATTGCAAGATAACGTCACCGCACTGATGCCCATACTCATCATTAACCTTTTTAAAGAAATCTATATCTAACATTATCATGCTTAATTCAGCCCCATACTTCTTGGATCTGCTGAACTCCTCTCTGACTTTGACTTCCATATATCTTCTGTTAAATGTTCCTGTAAGACCATCTTTCAGGTTCAGGTCAAGAAGTTTATGCTCGTATACGGCCACTTCCGTTACATCCTGAATATGAATGAATAAATGCTGAATGACATTGTTTTCATCACGGAGAGGACCCATGGCACAACTCTGCTGCATATACTCAAAAAAGGACTCAAAGTAGCTTGTTGATTTAAACGGAAACAGGTAATGATGGAGCTTCTGTGAAAAAAAACAGAAATTACCAAAAGAAAAGACAGACTTGCAACTGCGTTGAAATTTTGGATTATTTAAATTGGGGAAGGTCTCAAAAATGGAAGTTCCCATGATCTTCGCCTCGGAAATTCCGCTGTGGGCTTCCATCCAGCGGTTCCATTTTTGAACTTTGAGCTCCCTGTCAAGAATGACAAGACCGATATTTATGGAATCAAAAATCTGATTAAATATCATTCATATTGTTCAATGAACAAACGCAAGGCTTCTTTCATCCATGAAACTGAATCGTTGCTGGTTATTAATAACAGGGACCCGCTGACATCGCCGTCGTCAAAGCTGAAGTCGGTTTTCAAAACAATTGCGGTGTCGTTCGGATCATATCGGGTCACACTCACCGCATGATCATAATTTCTTTCAACAACAATCGCGGGCGGGGTATACGTAACAACATCCTTAAGCAGTTCAGCGAGCTTGCCGACACAGGCGCCTATCAGGATGTTGCCGACTTCCATTAATGTTTCTCTCTCCAATATGTCTATAGGGTCAGATTCAAAACCAGCCCTTGTTTCCTGATGAAGCATTTTGATCAGTTCTCTGCCGGCACCCGAAGAAAACACCAGGAGGGCATCTCCCTTAAATCTGCCCATGAACTTCTGTTCGATCACGCTGACTGTTTTAAACTCTTTCACATGCTCTTTGAAATACGTCGGAAGCTCCGGCACCTGCATAATCCTGATAAAAGGCACGCTTAACACTACATGAGTATCGATGACATCCGCCAGATCAGCGGCCGACTTTCCAAAGGAAATGTTCATCATTTCCTGCAGGATTTCGATTTCTTGATCAGAGAGGATTTTTTCTTTCTGCATATTCATGATTACACTTTCTGAAACGTATCATTTACCTTTGATAAAGCAGATTGAATGTCTTCCCTTTTTAAAGGCTTCTTTAATACCATATATGCTCCCAGTTCCAGGACCCTGTTGATCGCTTTCATCTGAACATCGGCTGTGACAACAATAATTACGGCATTTTTGTCATGATTTATTATGGCTTCAATTGCTTCATATCCGCTCATCACCGGCATAGTCAAATCCATGAATGTTACCGCCGGGGCAATGTCCTTGTATTTTTCAAAACCCTCTCTGCCGTCGCCTGCTTCATGAAATTCATATCCTTCATCCTTTGGAAGACAACTCTTTAACATCTTCCTTGCGACAGGCGAATCATCAACAATTAATATTTTTTTAATCATTTTTTATTTGTTACCTTATACAATAAAATTATTTATGATTACATATATTTATACGGATATTATTATAGAATTCTTGAATTGTCCATTTATTTAATATAAATTATCTGAACTTGCTTTCCTTTTGTCAAGTTAACTCCTGCTATAATTAAACCTGCAGGACAGAAATCATCAAAATACTTTTTGAGGCACTCTGAAATTGGGTTTATTGAGTAACAATAATGATTCGATCGGGGTTGTGTTACTGAATCTCGGCGGCCCGGATTCCCTTCAGGCGGTCAGACCTTTTCTCTACAATCTTTTTTCTGACAGAGATATTATCAGACTCGGCCCTTCTTTTTTGCAAAAGCCTCTCGCATGGCTGATTTCAATGCTTCGTTCAAAAAAGACACAAGGGATGTACGGCCAAATCGGGGGGAAATCTCCTATTCTGGATATTACCACCGCCCAGGCTGCAGCACTCGAGAACGCGTTGAATGAGAAAGCAGCAGGAGCATCCGGCAGGCCGGCCCAACAATTCAAAGTCTTCATCGGTATGCGGTACTGGCATCCCTTTATAAAAGATACGATTCAAAGAATCGCCAATGACGGCATCAGGCATCTTATTGTCTTAAGCCTCTACCCTCACTATTCAAAGGCAACAACCGGGTCTTCTGTCAACGATTTTAAAAAGGCCGTTACAGCACAGGGGCTGCATAGTCAATACATCGAACAATGGCCTGATTTTCCGCCGTATATTGATGCCCTGGCTGAATTAGTTGCAGACGGCATCTCCCGATTGAAGGGAAATGAATTCGACCTGCTTTACAGCGCTCACAGTCTGCCCCAATCCTTTATCGATGAAGGAGACCCTTATCTCGACCATATCAGAACCACTATGGAACACGTGAATAAGCGTGTTTCGCGAGAACCATATAATATTACCGGATATAAGAGCCTGCTCTCATTCCAGAGTAAAACCGGTCCCGTAAAATGGCTTGCGCCCTCTACAGAGGAAACGATAGTACATCTTTCACGAGGCGGATGTAAAAATCTGCTGGTCGTGCCGATCAGCTTTGTATCGGACCATATAGAAACACTATACGAAATCGATATTCTCTATAAAGAACTCGCAGCAAAACACGGGATAAATCTCATACGATGTGAGGCTCTTAACACTTCAGAGAAATTTATACTGGCACTGAAACAACTGGTTCTTGCTCAGCTAGTTTGAAATTGGATGGTAAGGTTTATTTGCGAGTGAGGATTTACAATAAAGATACACCTATGCCCTGGTATCAACAAACACGCCTGAAGTCCCCAGTATATCCTTGAGATCTGCCTTTGCAGAATCAAGTGCCTTCAACATTTTCTCAAGCAGTCCGTCGTTGTCTCTGCTTTTTTTGCCATAGAACAATTCGTCCATGGGCCCCCCATCAGTTGTTAATTTCTTTATCAGCTCGTTCTGGTCAAGCGATGTGAAATCTACTACACGTCTGGCAGACACGCTAAAGTCAAACGTAATGCCATATCCAGTTTGCAGGGTGCTGCTCGTGGAATCAAAGGCCTCTGAGACCGCCGATTTCAGATCGCTGCGTATCTTTGATACAAATGTCTCAAGATCGCCGTTGGATGACGATTGAATCTTCCGGTCATCAAAGAGCCTGTTAAGGGCTTCAGCAGCGTCTTTAAATAACTCAGCAATTTTACCTGCCTTTGTTTTTGACATTACGAGATGCGCATCTCCGTCACTACGCAGTCGAAAATAATCCTTGGTGGACTCAAGCGCCTTGTGTAATTTCACTACTTCCTGGTAAATATAGTTGAGCTGATCTTCTGTATGGGATGCCGATTCAGATGACATGGATCGTGAAAAAGATCCAAAATGCATATTTGAGGTTGTAGCGCTGGAAGAGCTTGTCCCTTCTATCTGCATATCTCATGCTCCTTTTTTAAATTAACAAACGTCCTCAGTATCTTATCGGTTACCTGTGCTAATTTCTTCAATGATTGAACATTTTTACCGCATATGTTACTTTTTATGATTAAACCCTGCGGGTGATTGAATGAAAAGAATCGCAATTGTTGGCGGAGGGATATCAGGTTTAACAGCCGCCTATTTACTTTTAGACAAGAAACCTGAACTGGACGTCATGGTCTTCGAGGCTGATAACAGACCCGGAGGCAAAATATGGACGGAACGGAAAAACGGGTTTCTTTGTGAAAAGGGACCGAACGGATTCCTTGACAATAAGCCAAAAACCCTGCAATTATGCACTCATCTCGGCCTTGCTCCCGTGCGAAGCAATGAGAATTCCAAAAAAAGATTTATATTCTCTGAAGGAAGGTTAAAGGCCCTCCCTGAATCTCCTGTGTCTTTCCTCAAATCCGACCTGCTCTCATGGGGCGGCAAATTCAGGCTTCTTTACGAAATAATCGCACCAAAAGGTCCCTCTGAAGAATCCGTGGCCGACTTCATAATACGCCGCCTTGGACACGAAGCGCTTGAGAAACTAATTGATCCCATGGTCTCAGGGATCTACGCTGGCGATCCTTATAAGATGAGCATCAAAAACTGTTTCCCCCGCATAAAAGAACTGGAACAGGAATACGGAAGTCTGATCAGGGCTATGATCAAAATCAGCAAACAGAAAAAATCGGAAGGGAAGACTTCCGGGAAAAAGGGCGAACCAGCAAAGGTATCCGCTGCACCGGGAGGTACTCTCACGTCTTTTTTTAACGGTGCGCAGACTGTCACTGATGCCCTTGCCGAGAGACTGGGAAGACATATGCATGTCGGGGTTTCAGTAGACGGGATTGCAAGGGAATCTGATTCATATAAGCTTTTCACATCAAACCATACATACAATGCAGACATAGTGATTGTAGCGACACCCGCTTATGCAACTGCAGAGATAGTGAAGGCCATTGACGGGGAACTTTCAAAGGCACTTTCCCGTATCCCTTATCCCCATGTATCTGTCGTATGCTTCGGATATAGAAAAGAGCAGGTTACTCATCCCCTGAATGGTTTCGGGTTTCTGATCCCACATATTGAAACCCGCAATATTCTCGGCTCACTCTGGGATTCAAGCATCTTCCCAAACAGGGCATCGGAAGGACATGTGCTTTTGAGGACCATGATAGGCGGGGCACAGTCTCCGGAGATGGCTTCTTTTGATAACAATAAGCTGATAACCACTGTCTTTGATGAATTAAATCCGATCCTCGGACTTAAAGGTGACCCTGAAATGGTCAGTATTTACAGGTGGGACAAGGCAATACCCCAGTACGTGCTCGGACACGAAAAAATACTCGAAACTATTAATGAACGGCTTACCAACTATCCCGGCCTGTATCTGACAGGCAACTCATACAGGGGAATCGGGATAAATGATTGTATAGAGAATGCATACACGCTTACCGATCAAATCCTGGCAGGGATTCAGGATTCCTGATCCGGCATTTATATTTCGCAAGACAAACAAAATGAGGATCCAGGCTATTTCTGTGGATGAGCTAATCTGAAGCCCATACAAACCGCCCTGGCCCCTGCTTCGTTCCAGTAACGGCTTGTGGTCCGTGCAGTATCAGGCTGGAGATCCCAGGCGCCGCCACGAAGGATTTTGTATTTCCCCTTATCCGGGCCTTTCGGATTGTACCTGGGACTATTCGCATAAAAGCCGTCCTCCTGCCAGTCTGCAACCCACTCATATGCATTGCCCGACATGTCATATATTCCGAGGTCATTGGGTCTGAAACTTCCTACAGGCGCGGTAAACGCATAGCCGTCCCGGTACCCTTCCCAGATGCTCAGACCGGGAAATACTGCTTTT
>DKBK01000087.1 GCA_002451135.1 Nitrospiraceae bacterium UBA6902 | reverse complement strand
CGATGTATCTAGCCATACAGGAAAAATTCATGCTGATGACAAGACCGCTGCTATGGATTTGCCGGAAAATAAAAATAATTCAGAGCTACTACATAGCAGGCCGATGTCAGGGTCTTCAGATCAGTTCGGTCATGAAAACGGGAAAGGGGATCATACATTCAACTTTGCGAAGAGTCCGCATAATGCCGGGAACGATGCTGAGGCGAATAATGTAGCTCCGCTTCATATTTCAAATACCTCATCCGAGGGGGCCAGATCAATTCAGGTTCCCTCCGCGCTCTATGCCGAAAAAACACCAGGGATCCAGGATCTCCTTGATAACGTTATCTATGTAATAAAGGGCAATAATAAAATGGGTGTTTCGGTTGAACATGAGAACTTCGGCAAGTTAAATATCAGCCTAAGTCTGGAAAAGGGGATGGTCAATGTGCATATTAATACTTCAGACCCGGCGGTCCGTGAGATCCTTGAAAATAATATCCATCACATCATTGACGCCCTTAATAAAGACGGGGTGAGCGTGGGAGAGTTTTTCGTTGACTTAAAGGAGCAGAGAGATCATGAAATAAATCATTTCTCTTTAAAGAACGGACTCGGCGGAAAAATTCCACACGAGACAAAACAGGGAGACCTGCACAGCGGTCTTGTCAATATTTTTGCATGAAATTTCAATACGGAGAGAAAGGAGGATAAATGGATATTTCCACAATAGGAAGTGTAAGCAATACCCTCACTAATTCCATAGGGGAGAAGACCCTTGGGAAAGAGGATTTCCTGAACCTGCTCCTTAAACAGTTGAGTTATCAGGACCCTCTTAACCCGATGGACAGCACGGAGTTTACCAGTCAGCTTTCGCAATTCAGCTCACTGGAAGAGCTGACTAATATCAACAGCACGCTAAGTGATGTGCTCGCCTTTCAGCAGTCAATGCAGAACGCCTCTGTTGCCAATCTGATAGGAAAGACGGTAAAAGTGGACGGGAACACTGCGTACCTGTCAGACAAGGCCGACGTTAATTATGAGCTTTCAAGTGATGCGTCATTAGTCGAGATCTCAATTTATAACGGTGCTGGGAAACTGGTCAGGACTGAAAATATTGGACCGAGTTCAGCCGGTGACCAGAGTTATACGTGGGACGGAAAAGACAGTTACGGCAACAGGNNATTATGTTAAACGGCAGCATAAAAGTTAACCTTAGTGATATAAAATCCATAGGATAAAGGAGGAGTTAACATGGCACTTACATCATTATTCACGGCAGTCAGCGGAATGAATGCCAATAGTACGGCATTGTCGGTAATCAGTGACAATGTTGCGAACATGAATACTACGGGTTTCAAGGCAAGCAGGGCGGCCTTCGGGGACATCCTGAGTCAACAGATCGGTGATTCCCAGGTTGGAAGAGGGGTATTGCTGACCGATGTTGCGCAGCAATTTACACAGGGCACCTTTGAAAATACCGCAAATGTGCTCGATATGGCTGTTGACGGCAACGGGNNAAGGAAGGATATGTCGTTAACCCCAGTGGAATAAAATTGCAGGGGTACTTATACTCTGCTACAGGTACATTAACAAGCGTTCTCGGTGATATCAATGTTTCTTCTGTGAACAGCGCTCCCAATAGTACACAGAATGTTACCATATCGGCCAATATTGATTCAGGCTCAACCATACCCGCAGCATTTGATGTCACTGATCCTAATAACACGTCAAACTTTTCAACCTCTCTCGTCGCATATGATTCTCTGGGGAATGGGCATAATTTCAATGTCTACCTCAGGAAAGATGTTGAAGCTGCAACAGGTAATTCATGGGAGTGGTTTGCGGTTGTGGACGCAGCAGATTCTGCAAGCGGTAATACTGAGATACAGGCGCAAGGCACACTGGGATTCACCAACAACGGCTTCCTGGACACTGAAAGTGCGATCACCTATACTCTAGCTTCAGGAGGTTTTGATTTTAACGGCGGAGCCGCGGCAGGTCAGGTAATTGATTTTGATTTTGGAACTTCAATAACAACAGACAGCGGTAGCGGTCGGGACGGCACCACACAGTATAGCGGAGCATCCGCGACAACATTCCAGACACAGGACGGGTACTCCTCAGGATCGTTAAAGAGTATCACATTAAGTCAGGATGGGACGATGACGGGTATTTTTACAAATGGACAGACAAGAGGACTTGCCCAGCTTGCGCTTGCTAAATTTATATCACCGACAGGCCTTACAAAAATGGGGAGGGGTCTCTATGCGGAATCCACAGAGTCCGGACAACCCGTAATCAGCACTCCGCAAAGTTCAGGGACAGGGGCGGTTCTTTCGAATACCCTGGAATTGAGCAATGTCGACCTTGCCGAAGAGTTTGTCAAGATGATACTCTCCCAAAGAGGGTTTCAGGCAAATTCGAGAGTCATATCAACATCGGATGAGTTGATGCAGGAGCTGGTGAATTTAAAGCGGTAATCGGCCGGTGATTCAGGATTGAGATTATTAAAATAATGCTGATCGAAAGGGTGCGGACTATGTCTGCACCCTTTTGTTCAGAGTTAAATCATCTATCGGGTTCATGACTCTTTTAGAGCTGCCCACCATATTCCCGCCGTTCATTTTAGACTGATTAAGAGTATTGTGTGCTGACTCGATCAGGTCTTTCGTTGTGGGAAGTACGACGATTTATTACTCTTTGAAGGTGTCCTTGGCAATTCCGGTTATTTCGACGTTAAAAGATATTCTTCCAAGTTTCGTCTCTCAGGTCGTCCAGGAAAGAGTCTGTAACCACACGGGGCTCTTATTTTAAATAATATAGTCACGTATTATTTCGATAACGAATTGTGAGTAACAAAGATCAGTAACGAATATCCACAAAGAAAAAAAGTATAAGCGTAGCGCTTAACCCTTCATTGGAAATCATGGCACAACTGGGGTAGTTTCTTATTTAGCAGATGTGTGATAGACCTGTCCCGGCTTTAGCAGTACGAAGTTCTCCGGCCCTTCTTCGCTCTTAGTCTGCTTGAATACTTCACAGGACATGCAGGATATGGATTTCTGGGCAAAGTCACCCTGTACTTTCCCGCCACAGAATGTGCCGGGAATGGTCCAGCATATACGTCCGGCATTTTTACCGTTGTTAATTCCATTGCATTGAGAAGCTGAGGCAGCTGGGCACACACCAAGATCTTTAATTTTACCTCCGCCCGGTTCTCTCCCACATTTTATTATTTCCCAACAATTTTGTTTTGACATTGTCTGCCCCCCGTTCTTATGAACAGAATCATAATTAATATTTCATAAAGAGCGATCTTCTGAAATTTTCCTGTCATTTTCGGCATTATGAATAAAAACGTAAACTGAAATTAAAGAAAAATGTTTAAATCATTCTTCGGCTGCCCCGATCATAAGGAGTGTGTGCCTTATACGGAGTTTATGATTTCCCCGGCGATTTCATCGAGTGGTACAACTTTATCGGCAAGCCCGGCTTCGGCAACTACCCTTGGCATACCATATACCACGCATGATTTTTCACTTTCTGCAATCGTTCTGCCGCCTTTGTTTTTAATCTCCTTCATGCCTTTTGCTCCATCATTCCCCAGACCGGTTAGAATTACACCGAGCACATGTCCGGAAAAGTTTTCAACAACTGAGAGCATCAGGACGTCTATGGAAGGCCTGTAAATATATTCAGCTCTGTCGTCAGAAACTGAAATTAAGGTCTCTGTTAATTTTTTGCGGTGAACACTCATATGCCCCCTGCCTGGTGCTATATAGGCGATCCCTTTACGTATAGGTTCTCCGTTTTCAGCTTCTTTTACCTCGATGGCACATAACTGGTTTAACCTCTCTGCAAAAGGGCCTGTAAATACCGGTGGCATATGCTGTGCAATAACAATAGGGACCGGAAAATCCTTCGGGATCAATGTAAGGATATTTTGTAGGGCCTTGGGGCCGCCCGTTGATGATCCCATGGCAATAATACTTACCCGTCTGTGCGAAGTATATGCGCTTTGTTCAGGCATTGTGAGGGGGATTGCAGGGGGTTTCCTCAGGCCTTTCACCAGCCCTTTCTTCCCGATTTTTTTAATTTTATCAATTAATGTTTCTTTAATTTTGATAATATTCGAGGAAAGGGTTGAAAGGTTTTTGGGTATAAAGTCAACAGCTCCCATATCAAGTGCGTCAAGTGTTACCCGGGCACCTTCTGTTGTCAGTGAGCTTACCATCAAGACAGGCACGGGATTTTTATCCATAATCTGTTTAAGGGCTTCGATACCGTTCATGCGAGGCATTTCAACATCCAGAGTTACAATATCCGGCTTTAATGAGGCGACTTTCTCAACGGCTTCGATGCCATCTCTTGCGATTCCGATGACCTGAATTTCAGAGTCGGATGAGATCATGTTTGAGAGAGTGTTTCTCATGAAAGCCGAATCATCGACTATCAAGACCTTGATCATACTAGTTCCTTTTCATCATAAGTCGGACCTGATTTTTAAAATGGCTAAAATTGTGTATATTTTGATAGTCCACAGATAGTTACTCCAACTGAACGGCACTGCCTATTAGTTTATCAATATCAATAAGTATGATGAGCCTGTCTTCCATTTTTGCTATCCCTTTTATAAACTTGCTGCTCATATCAGATGACATGGGAGGAGTCGGTTCTATAATACTGGATGGAACTCTCAATACCTCAGATACTGAATCCACAATAAGTCCATTAGTGATTCCATTTATTTCCATTATGATAATTCTTGACATATCATCCTTGGTTTTTTCATCAAGACAGAATTTTTTTCTCAGATTTATTACCGGTATTACTTTGCCTCTCAGGTTAATGACTCCTTCAACATAGGCCGGAGCATTGGGAACTTTTGTTATTTCGGTTATCCTGTTTATTTCCTGAACATTCAGGATGTCTACGGCATATTGCTCATTATTGAGATTGAATGTAACAAACTGTAATACTTCTTCACTTACTGCTGAATTTTGCATTGTTGCTTTCATCTAGTTTCCTCCCGGATATTTAATTTATACCGATGATGTACCTGCTCAATCCGATATCGTAATCAGGGACACCATCTAAAATCCAAAATCGTTCAAAAGGGCTTCAACATCAGACTGAGAAACCTTTTCAAATTCTTTTTCTTCAGACCCCGATTTACCGCATCGGTCTGATCCCGCAGTATTTCCGGCTTGCACCGGTTCGGGTTTAACCTGCATGCCGAATTTTGTTATTAACGAAAGCAATTCAACTTCGACGTGATTTACAAGATCAATGACCTTCTTAATAGTTTGACCGGTTATGTCCTGGAATTGCTGAGCAGTAAGTATGGTGGTCATATCATTATCGAGCGAGTCTTTAAATGTCCTGAGGTAATCTGCACTTTCGTCGTTCCCTTTGAGGTTTTCAATATGCCCTGAAAACACTTCGGACTCTTCAAAATACCGTTCAACGATTCCCATTGTCTTGTTAGCTGCGTCTTCTGTCTTTGTCATTACAAATTGAAGTTTATCGATGGCATTCGGGACGTCATCATTTGTCAGCCGCTGGAGACCACTGTCAATCGAGCCCTTGAATTCCTCAAGCGAGTCATGAAGTTTTCTCGTTATTTTACCGACTTCCTTGAAAAGACCGCTATCAGTTTCCTTGACTAATTGTTCAACAATATTTTCTACTTTCTGATACTCTCGGGCGGACAGAGCGTCCATAAATTCTAACATCAGATTATATACAATATGTTTCGGTTCGTTTTTACTAAGCTTGTCGCTGAAATATTCTTTCGCATCATGCAATTCGGTTACTATTACTTTACCCCCGATCGTTTCAACTTCCCTGGAAACTTTAACACTATTGCCGTCATCCGTCTTTTTAATATCTACAACAGCGTCTTCCAGCAGACTCATATCATCAAGGGGAAGGAGTTTTTTGGTATTGAGCAAAACAATGAGTTTATCATTCAGTTTAGCAACGCCCTCTATATTGTCAGCATTGTTATTAAAAAAGTTATCAGGAGGTTCTATATCGGATTCATCAACTTTAATAACACCTGTGATCCCGTCCACAATGATGCCGAATGTAATTTTCCCGGTGGATATGACTATTATGGTATTCCCGTCTCCTTCACTACCGCATGTATGTAGCAGATTCTTGAGATTTATGATCGGGATAATACTCCCTCTCAGGTTTGTTACCCCGTTTACATACGAGGGTAAGTGAGGAATCGCGGTTACGGAAGGCATACTGATTATTTCACGAACCTTAAGGATAGGGATCATATATTCATTTGAGTTAATGCTAAATCCTATAAACTGTAGCACAGGTTTCTCCTATATTGAAGTAATACCGCTTTTATTGTTATCAATCCTGAATGTGGAAATAAACGACTTGAGATCCTCGGAAAGAATATTCATTTCCCGTGTCGTTCCGTAATACTCCTGGGCCACATTGGCAGTCCTCTGGTTTTCATCTGATATTTCTTGGAGGTTTGAAGAGACGTCTTCACCGGTAGAGCTTTGCTGTTTGGCAGATTCGGCGATCTGCTGCACCATATCCATGACATTTTGAACAGACATCATTATCTGTTTCAGGGATTCATCAGCCTGATTTGCGAGGGTGACTCCTTCCTCAACTTCTTTGGTCGCAGACTGCATGGATTCCACTGCATTTCTTGTCTCTTCCTGGATATGTTTAATCATGCCTCCAATTTCTTTGGTTGCTGATGTAGTTCTCTCGGCTAATTTTCTGACCTCATCTGCTACAACGGCAAAACCCCTTCCCTGTTCTCCTGCACGTGCTGCCTCAATAGCCGCATTCAATGCAAGAAGGTTCGTCTGGTTTGCGATATCATTTATTACCTTTATGATTTCACCTATCTGTTCTGACCTCTCACCCAGTACGGTAATCGTGTTTGCAGATCTATTGACCGAATGAGATATTTTATTCATTCCATTGATAGTCTCAGCGACAACTGCCCCTCCCCTGACCGCGAGTTCTGCTGCTTCTGTTGCGGATTTGGCAGCAATCGTAGAGTTTCTGGTGACATCGTATACGACGATACTCATCATTTCTACCGCACTGGAGACCTTGCTTGTATTTTCCACCTGTGCCCTGGTATCTTTACTGATAATTTGAGAAGTAGATAAAAGGCTGTTTGAAAAAGACGATAATTTATTTATGGTATCCGAAATTTTCATTACTGTTCTCGCAAAATTATGCTTGACACTATTTATCGAGTCGCAGAATATTTCAATCTCGTCGTGAGTATTAACTTGTATATTATCCGCAGTTAAATCTCCCCTGGAAATTGCCTGGGTCATATCAACAATCTTCTCAACAGAGCTTCCATAATTCCTGTGTGTCAGGTACACGGCAGTGAGCACTGAAAGGAGTGTCAATACAATTATTAATATAATGAAATACCTTGATCCAAGTGGGGACTTTGTGATAGCCACTATGTGTTCCATTAACAAATCGTGCTTCACATAATAGACATCATTGATAATNNTATTGCTGAAACAGTCCTTCGATTTCAATTATCCTTTTATCATCTGAAATCGTTTTCAGCTTCTTTACAGTTGATTCGATATTGTTTTGGTTCTCTAACAGTTTTTGCATCTCGACTGGAGATGCAGTTTTCACCGCATCTCTTGACTTTGCAAGATACTGGATCAGTACGTGTGAATCTGATACTTCCGGGTATTCTTCTGTAAGACGCAGGACATTTGAGTTGTAGATGAACGTGCCGATAGTAATCAGGCCGATCAGCAGAGAAAAGGGGATTATCCCTATTAATATGTTCTTTCTTATAATAATGGTGAATTTATTTAAGGAGTCAAATACGAATTTCATGTTTTTCTCGCACGTCATTAGGTGATTTATTTATAATCACGAAAAGAGGTTCAATCGTTAATTGTTTCATAAAACAATCCGATGCATTAATTTTTCCCTACCCCAATTAGATTTCTTGACATACTGGTCACATCAAGAATGAACACAACTTTTCCGTCACCGGTTATTGTAGCGCCGAGTACGTATGAGGACGCGGTGTCTACGCCGTCCAGAGATTTTATTACGACCTCTTCCTGCCCGATGAGTTTATCGACCGCGATGCAGAACTTTTTATCACCCATAGCGATAACGACAAGGTATTTGTGAACGGACTCAATATCATCATGTCCATTACACCCGGTACCGAGAAGCTCGTTTAATTCGAACAAGGGGCATATCTTGTCCCGTATGACAATCACATTCTGTCCAGTCACATTTTCAATGTCTTCTTTTGACACCTTAAGGGTTTCTTCTATCGGTGAAAGAGGTATTGCGTATTTGGCCCCCGATACTTCGACCATCAGGGCTTGAATAATTGCCAGGGTCAAAGGGATACAAATCTTAAAGGTTGTACCTGCATTTTTTTCGGTTTCAACTTCAACATAACCATTCAGCAGGGAAATATTCGTCTTTACCACATCCATTCCAACGCCGCGGCCGCTCAGTTCCGTTGCGGTCTCTTTAGTAGAAAAACCGGGCATAAAGATTATTTCTGTGGCAGTCTCATCTGACATTCTTTCGGCTTCTTCTTCTGTAATAAGCCCTTTTTCGACGGCCTTCGTTTTGAGCCTTTCTATGTCCAGGCCTTTGCCGTCATCTGAAATTTCAATGACAATCTGTGTGCCTTTTTGATATATGTTGATGATTATATTTCCTTTTGGAGGTTTTCCTTTTGCGATTCGTTCTTCAGCTGATTCGAGACCATGGTCGATAGAATTTCTTAATATATGGGTCAACGGGTCTCCGATGTGTTCGATTACGGATTTATCAACCTCGGTGCCTTCACCATAAATGATCAATTCAACGTCTTTATTGACAGATGATGACATGTCCCTCACAAGTCTTGGAAATTTGGATAGTACTTTTTTTATCGGTTGCATGCGGATTTTCATTACGGCAAGCTGCATTTCAGACGTCACGCGGTCAAGGAAGGACACGGTCGTCATAAGCGTCTCGGTCATGGGATCATTCGCGTATTTCAGGTCAAAATAGTGAGAGATGTTCAGGAGCCTGTTCCTGACGAGGACCACTTCACCGGCAAGGTCCATTACCTTATCTATACGCTCAATATCAACCCGTAGATTCTGTGCAGACTCTTTGGGTTTCTGTGGTGAACTTTTGGGTGTCTGTTCAACGGACTTTAATTTATTTTCCTCATGCTGAGGAACCGGCTTTACATCTTCGGTAAGATGTTCAGGACTTTCAGTGCCTGGAACAGTTGCAGTTTTCTGATGAGGAACATCACTGGAACGTTCGGAAGTATTACATATCGGATCGGAAGTATTAACATGTTGAATCGTCTCCCCGGATTTTGGCAAACTTTCATCATGAGCTTGAGGCTCAACCGGTTTTGCTGCATGTGCTGTCGGCGGAGTGCCCCCGGACTTTGATAGTGCATTAGTTAAGGCTAATCCCAGTTCCTTTACCAAAGGTCCGACATCTTCCTCGACTCCGTCTTTACTTTTTAAGTGTGCGAGGAGCAGTCTCAGCATATCGATAGACTTAAGAATGACATCCATCAATTCTCTGGCCAGAGGGATTTCTCCTTCCCTTAGTCTTTTCATGATATTTTCGGATGAATGGGCAACGTCGACTATTGGCTGAAAACCCAGAAAACCCGCTGCCCCCTTGATGGTGTGCATTGACCTGAATATATCATTGAGCAGGACCTTGTCTTCTCCTTTCTGCTCAAGCTCGACAAACAGGGGTTCTATCCGGTCAAGAGATTCCTCGGCTTCTGTGATGAACTCCGATATTATTTCATCCATTTCGTCATTCATGTTCTTTTCTTCCTTCTATGTTTCGACAGTCAACTATTTTGCTACCTGAAGTTTCTCAATGATCTTGTCCATCTTGTCTTTCAGGACTTCACCTGTAAATGGCTTCACTATATAATTATTGACGCCTGCCTGTATGGCAGTAATAACCTTTTCTTTTTCAGCCTCTGCCGTTACCATAAGAATCGGCAGGTCTTTTAATTCTGGATCACTTCTGATCTTCTTCAAAAGGTCAAGCCCGTCCATATTGGGCATATTCCAGTCACTGACAACAAAGCTGTATCCTCCGTTTTTCAACTTTAAATATGCCTGGACCCCATCTTCAGCCTCATCGATGTTTGAATAACCAATCTGTCTCAGAAGATTTTTTACAATTCTTCTCATTGTAGAAAAATCATCAACTACAAGTATCTTCATGTTTTGATCAATCATGCGACAATCCTCCTTGGACGAAAAACTGCTTTATAATATTTTTAATATTTTCAGCGATGGCGTCTCCTGTGAGAGGTTTTACCAGATATCCGTTTACTCCATTACTGTATGCCTTCTCTCTCTCTTGTTCATCATTCTCAGTGGTCACCATTAAGATCGGGATATTGGTTAAATTAGGATCTGCGCGCAGGGTCCTTGTTAATTCCATACCATCCATATAAGGCATATTAAGATCTGTCATAACAAGGTTGACTGTGTTTGTCCCGAGTTTCTCAAGTGCATCTAGACCGTTTTCAGCAAATACAACGCTATATCCTCTGGATTTCAAATAATGACCCAGAAGCTTTCTGGTTGTGTGACAATCGTCAACAATCAGGATTTTCATGACATGTCCCCCATCACATGAATTGATTTCTCAATTCTGTTTTTTATTAAATGTAATTTCCCCATATTCAGACTTTCTGATACATAATGACTTTATTTATTACACTGGGTCTTAGCGCCCTTGTGACATTATGCAGACTCTCCGACTGCCCGATAAATAAATAACCCCCGGGATTTAAACTGTCATACAGATTGGATATAACTTTTTGCTTTGCTTTCGTGTCAAAGTATATAAGAACATTCCGGCAGAAAATGACATCCATGTTCCTAAGTGATGTCATGTTTTTATTATCAATAAGGTTAACCTTCATAAAGTTGACACTGTTTTTTACGGAATCATGAAGGGCAAATGATTGGCTGCTGTTTGTAAAGTATTTTTTCATGTAAGGCTCAGGTATATTTCTTACGGAATAGGAATTATACACAGCCCTTTTTGCGGAGGTGAGGACCCCCTCGCTCAGGTCGGATGCATATATTTCAAATTTGGCAGGCAATACACGCTTCTCCAGGAGTATCATGGAAAGCGTATAGGGTTCCTCGCCCGAGGAACATGCTGCAGACCAGATTCTTAATTTTTTCACGCCTTTTTTTTGTTCTAGTACGGTAGACAATATCTCTTCTGCAAATACAGTCAATTGCTGGGGCTCCCTGAAAAAATAGGTTTCATTGGTAGTCACAGCGTCAAAAAGTCTTACGTGTTCATCTCCGTTTGAACTGAATTTTATCATCCTGAGATACTCTTCAAAGCTCTGAAGTTTTTTTTCCTGCAGTATTCGTGAAAGCCGGCTTTCGATCAGATACTTTTTGGAATCGGCTATATATATACCGCTGTTGACATATATATAATCTCTTATATCTTTGAACGTTGCTTCGCCAAGGGGCATATTCAGCATGTAATCTCCGAATTCAATTCTGATGAGGCCCTTGCAGCAATCTTACGTATATTTTCATTTAATTCACCAATGCGGGATAAGAAAAGGGTTGCATCGATATTCATAAGCGCATTAATGAATTCATCGATGACATCATTGAACTGTTCATTTTGGAGCATCTTCATAAGGGGTTCAAAGGCGGTGATGTCTCCTATCTTTCCAAGAGCGGTAACGGCTGTTTTTCTGACATGACTATCATCGTCGGAAATTGCCTCTATGAGATATTCTTTTACCTCATCACTCTCAATTTGCCCTAGTGATTTTATACTTGTTCTTCTCACGTCCCTGTAATCACTTTTCAGAAGTTTAATCAGGGCCGGGACTGAATTTTTACATCTTAAATAACCGGCAATTTCAATGACCACAATTTTCCCTCTGTATTTAACTGACTCATCATTAAGTAATTCTATGAGCGAGGCAGTACATCCGAAGTTCTGAATAGCCTCTTTTATCGCAGTTAACTTTTCTTCGCTTTCGGGGTCTGAAAGATCGAAGGAACCTGCCATATCAACCATGTGATTAATAGCGTCCTCGGCCTTCAGGGAAACAAGACCATTGATTGCGGTTAATTGATCTTCCCATTCATCTTCCTTGAGCATATCGATCAATGCCTCTGCAACTCCGGGCATCGAGGGAACAGATCCCATCCTGGCGAGACTTTTAATACTGGTGAATTTCTCAAATCCGTCAGTTTTCGATATGTGGTCTCTAAGATGTGGAACTGCCTTAGATGAAGAAAATTTACCGAGCGCTTCAATAGCTGCAACTCTTATTGTTTCTGACGGATTTTTCAAGAGGTCAATGATAGAGTCCATGGAACTGTCATCCTTTAAATAACTAAGGGCTTCAAGCGCGGAGAAGCAGACCCACTCATCATCTGACAAGGCCTTTATAAGCTGGGGGATGGATTTTTTATACTGAAGTTTCCCTAGAGTTTTTGCTGCGGAGGCCCTTACATTTGCATTAGGGTCTCCGGTAAGCATTTCAACCAGTTTTTCAGGGTAACCACAGTATTGAATAGCATATATGAGATCCAGGGCAAATTTCCTGACATCATCATCTCTGTCATTCAACAGAACATGAAGGAGTGGGACGGCGATTTTGCCCATGTCGCTTAATATCATTATTGCCGTGTTTCTCAGAAAAGAGTTCTCCCTGAGAAGGGGCATTACCATATAGACGGTCGTCTCTCCTTTTATTTCCATAAGGGACCGCATTGCCGCGTCCTGTACTCCGAAGTTATCATCTTTCAGGGCCTTGATCAGAGGATAAATGGCCCTTTCGTCTCCCTTCGAGAGCGCTTCTGCAGCAGACCGTCTCTTTGAAGCATCATCATCATGTAGATCTCTGAGCAACTTTTTAAGTCTTGCTGTATGCATTGTGAACCTCGAATTGTACTAAGTTTGACTCCGTTGAAAAATACTAAATATCGTCATTCGAGCATATATAAATGTAAATCACTCCAATACAGGGATATGCATCTTATGGGTAATTATCGGAACTATAATTTCATTACTTTAGTCTCATGACACATAACGAATGAAAAAAATGTCAGATAATTCAGCACACTGACCTAACGAAGCAGCGCAGTGGATTAATTTACATTCATGTGTCCTGATGTCTTTGTGGCAAATGATGTAGGTCCAGGTTTTGCTGGGCCGGACGGGATATTATTGCAGGCTATCTGAACGGACAAGACAGATGAGGTTGTCTGTCATATATTCCCCCATGCGTATTATCACCCCCTGCAACTTAAGCTCTTATCAAATAATCGGAANNATTTATCCTGCAAGTCATATTTTTGACGATGCAATTAAATAGATAATTGCAATAAATCAATGTGTTTTCTGCGGGCATGATATTTGTATATGGAAGGATGTTATTCAAAACCGGTCAGGGATTCAGAGAGAAATGAATAACGATTAACAATTAATTGGAGGAGGCAAGAATGGCAGATGAAAAAGAAGAACTGAAGGACGAGACACCTGCCCCACCGAAAAAAGGGAACAAGACTTTGATTATTATCATTGTGGCCGCGGCAGTGGTTCTTGTTGCAGGGGGCTTTGCAGGGTATAAGTTACTGGCCGCCAAGAAAAATGACAGCAAGACATATGAGGAGAAATCCGATGCCAAAACTTCAATTATCGCACTTGATCCCTTTGTGTTAAATCTTGCAGACCACGGCAGGTATCTGAAGGTCACAATACAGTTTGAAATTTCCGATCAGGCCCTTGGTGGAACAGTCAAGAATAAAACACCGCAGTTAAGAGACACCATTATCACCCTTGTGAGCAGCAAATCATTGAATTCAATATCAAGTCCTGAAGGCAAGTTTCAGCTTAAGGACGAACTGCTTTTCAGGGCCAATCAGGTAATGGGAATGGACAAGGATATCTTTAAGAACCTTTACTTTACCGAATTTGTAATGCAATGAGTGACAAGATACTTTCACAAGATGAAGTCGATGCCCTGCTGAAGGGAGTAGCATCAGGTGAGATCGACACGGAAGAGGCAAAAAGCAAAATACTTGCAGGCATACGCCCCTTTGATTTTACGAACCAGGAACGTATTATCCGCGGGAGAATGCCCGGGCTTGAAATGGCAAATGAGTCTTTTACGAGACGGTTCAGAAACTCGGTATCTAACCTTATTATGAAGTTTGTTGATATAAGTATTCAGAATGTCGAGATAATAAAGTTCGGAGATTTTATTAAAACCATCCCTGTGCCCTCCAGCATCAACATTTATAAAATGGACCCTCTCAAGGGTTACTCGCTGCTTGTACTTGAGGCGCCCCTTGTGTTTGCCTTTATTGAATTCTTTTTTGGAGGGGCCAATGCTCAGAACATTAAGTCAGAGGGAAGGGCATTCACAACGATTGAACAGAGGGTTATCCAAAGGGTCGTTATCATGGCATTGAAGGATTTGGCAGCGTCATGGGACGGCATAGCGCAGGTCACTCCGGAATATGTGAGTTCTGAAATTAATCCGCAGTTTGTGACGATTGTGACACCTGCTGAAATAGTAATCAATATCGAAGTCCTTATTGAAATAGAAGATTTTGCAGGCCGTATGTTCTTTTGCATCCCGTATTCTACAGTGGAACCTGTAAAAGAAAAACTTTATTCAGGTATCCAGGCCGATAAATTTGAAACTGACCAGAGATGGGCCTTAATAATGAAGAATATATTAAGGCAAACTCATCTAAACATAACGGCGGAGATAGGCCGGTTGACACTTACATTTGAGGACATCATGAAATTCAAAAGCGGTAATGTGATAAATCTCAGCAAGTCGATAAATGACGATCTTGTTGTCTATGTAGAAGGCCTACCCAAATTTAAGGGGTCTCCTGGTTTCAGCAGGGGCAATCAGGCCGTTAAATTAACAGGAGTAATTGAATGAAAAAGTTGGTTATACGTTATTCATTATCAGTTATTCGGAATGACATGAAAGGACAACTCTTAACGTAACACGTATAACAAATACGGAGGTGTTTTATGGAAGAAAAGGATGTGCTGCAACAGGGGAAGGATAATCAGGGGGTTAAAGTGCAAGAGCCGGAATTCGGCGACCTCAAGGATGAACACAGGTCGTCAGCTGAAAGAGATATTGAATTTCTACTCGACATTCCGGTCGAAATTACCGTACAGCTGGGTTCCTCAAAAATGTTGATAAAGGAGCTGCTGCAGCTCGGCCAGGGTTCTGTTGTTGAACTGGAGAAACTGGCAGGGGAACCGATGGAAATACTGGCTAACAGCAGGCTCATCGCAAGAGGTGAGGTCGTGGTTGTAAATGAAAAATTCGGGGTGAGGCTTACAGACATCATTAGTCCCACGGAAAGGCTGACACAACTAAAATGACAGGCACTTATTTACAGGTGGCAGCGGCCCTTCTATTTGTGGTTCTTTTGATAGTGGCAGGCGGAATCGTCCTGAAGAAAAAACAGAACAGATTCGGTCTTATGAGTATTGTAAGCTATCAGCCGTTCGGACCTAAAAAAGGAGTGGCAGCATTAAAAATAGGAAAAGAGGTCCTCATATTGGGACTGACTCCTAATGATATCAGGCTTTTAAGAGTCTTTAATGACGAAGATCTAGATCTTCCTGAGAGGGACGCGTTTCAGAGCAAATTTGAGAAGCTCATGAATATAGGAGCACAAAGAAATTGAATATTGAAAATAAGACGATGGAAATTGCAAAAAAATATCGGACTCAAAACGGCAACCGTCAATTGCCACCGGAGAAGCATAAATCGTTGAGGGCCTGCATGACGGGGCCGGTTATGATAATTGTTTTCCTGGTAACTCTTATGTGCGCTGCGGCTTCTCCTGCGCATGCGATTGATTTAAAGGACATCAATAATCCTTTAATAGAGACATTTCTGATAATCAGTTTCCTTTCCTTTCTGCCTGCTGTATTGATTATGGTCACTTCTTTTACCCGTATCGTCGTAGTGCTTTCTTTTTTACGGCATGCCTTCGGAGGGCAAACTGTTCCGCCAAATCCAGTAGTGATAGGGCTTTCGCTTTTCCTGACATTTTTTGTCATGTCTCCTACGATTGATGTAATCAATGAAAAAGCAGTGACCCCATATCTTCATGAAGAGGTATCCTTTGGAGAGGCAATTGATGAGGCAGTGCCTCCATTGAGGCATTTTATGCTCAAGCAGACGAGACAAAAAGACATCGCATTATTTGCCGGACTTGCAAAGAAGCCGCTTCCGGATACACCCGAAGAACTGACTATGGGGGTATTGATCCCGGCCTTTGCGATAAGCGAACTAAAGACCGCTTTTGAAATCGGATTTTTACTGTTTCTTCCGTTTCTGATTGTGGATATGGTGATAGCAAGCATACTTCTGAGTATGGGTATGATGATGCTTCCGCCGGTGATGATATCGCTTCCCTTTAAGCTTCTTCTGTTCGTTCTTGTTGACGGGTGGAATCTGATTATAGGTTCACTGATGAGGAGTTTTTAATGACGATAGAAACTATCAATGGAATAACGACTGAAATGTTTAAAGTTGTGCTGTTCGTGGCCGGCCCGCCGCTTCTGACAGGCCTGGTCGTTGGTCTTATCATAGGCTTATTCCAGTCCGTAACACAGATACAGGAATTTACCCTGACATTTGTGCCGAAAATGCTCGTTGTATTTGGTTGTCTCTTTCTTCTTATGCCCTGGATGTCGGAGAAACTTATCACATTTACCACGAACCTGATAACTCAGATACCGGCATATGTGAAATGAAAAGAGCAGAAACAGTGAAATGGTGACATATGACAGTTGACATGAACATAAATGCTTTTTCCGGGTATATAACCAACTTTCTGTTTGTCCTTTTAAGGTCCGGGATATTCATCAGTCTGCTTCCTGTGATAGGCGGTAAACAGATGCCTCCGCAGTTCAGGGTGGGGTTAGCGGTCTTTATCTCATTGCTATTAACCCCTGTTGTCAATTTTACGATTGCGGAAAACAGCATCCCCGTTTTAATCATTAAAGAGATAATTATCGCTATGGCACTCGGGTTTGCCGTCAGGTTGGTATTTCTGGCGGTGAATATGGCGGGTACCTTTATCAGCTATACAATGGGACTCTCTATGGCCCAGGTATTTAATCCTGAAGTGGGGCAAGATACTCTTGTATCAGAGATTTACGGCATCTTGACAATGCTGCTGTTTCTCATAGTGGATGCCCATCACGATCTGATATTTGTGTTTGTGAAAAGTTTTGAACTGCTGCCTGTTGGAAAAATGAATATCGCCCCTTTGTTGCCTGAAGTCGTTGCGTTGGTGAGCGGTTTCTTTGTGATGGCGATAAAAATTGCCGCGCCTGTTATGGTCGGGCTGTTGATTGTCCAGTTGCTGTCAGGATTTTTGTACAAGGTAGCTCCACAAATGAATATTTTCTTTGTTGCATTGCCGCTGAACATATTTCTGGGAATATTGCTGATGATATTGAGTATTCCTGTGTTTGAACATGTCCTCGGTATAAGTTTCAGTAACCTCAGAGGAGAGATGATACGGCTTCTTATGATGGCCAAAGGATAAATCACGCAGGGGCGCATTGCGATACTGCCCTGAAGAGTTAAAGGATTAAGAGATGGCGGAAGAATATCAGGAAAAAACAGAACAGGCTACTCCACGAAAGAAACAAAAGGCAAGAGAGAAGGGCCAGATTGCAAGGAGCAAAGACCTTACATCAACGATTACGCTGGGTGGCATCATAATGATATTCTATTTTGGCGGACAAGGATTTATGACAAGCCTGGCCGGCATGACAGGAGGAATGCTCAGCCTTAAATACGGAACAGATCCTCTGCATGTATCCAGGATCGCGATATTGCAGGGTGTGAAAATAGTTGCCCCATTTTTTCTTGTTTCAGTTGTGCTGGCCCTGCTTGCGTCTGTAATGCAGGACGGCATTGCATTGAAACCGCTCAAATTTGAAATGGCGAAGCTTAATCCAATTCAGGGACTAGGCAGGATCTTTTCGACAAAAGGTCTCATTGAATTATTAAAAAGCCTCCTGAAGTTTTCTGTGGGGGGATGGCTTGTTTATTACATCATTCATAAAGACCTGAATATACTTCCGAGTCTTACCGCCATGGAAATGAATGAGCTGGTGAGGGTGTCCGCAAAAATGATAATGGATGCCGTTATTATTGCCTTTGCATATTACATGGTTTTGGCGATTATTGGATATTTCATCGATAAATGGCAGCATGAAAAGTCGCTGAGAATGAGTAAGCAGGAGCTGAAAGAGGAGTCTAAAGAGTCTGAAGGGGATCCGATCATTAAATCAAGGATTAGAAGTGCGCAGAGGGCGGCGGCTAGAAAACGCATGATGCAGGAGGTACCCACTGCTACCGTGGTAATTACCAACCCGACTCATCTGGCCGTTGCAATTAAATATGAGGACAAGAAGATGCCAGCCCCGAGGATAGTTGCAAAAGGCGCGGGCATTGTCGCAGAAAAGATAAAAGAGATTGCGAAGAAGCACGCGGTGCCTGTCATTGAAGACAAACCGATTGCAAGGGCGCTTTTTAAGCTGGAACTAAATGCGTTTGTCCCGGAAGGGCTGTACGTTGCCGTTGCCAGGATCCTTGCTTATATATATAAATTGAAAGGGAAATTATGAACTGCGGGTTACGGATGCGGGAGTCAGGAGTAAGAATGAATTCACTGAATCATACGGTATATGACGGGAGTATGCTTATATGAAACTATTGGCCTTGCTGAATAAGAGAGAAGATGTGTTAGTCGCCTTAATACTGGTAGCAATTATCGGTGTGATGCTGCTGCCGCTCCCCCCGTTCCTTCTTGATATATTACTGACACTTTCAATCTCACTGTCCATAACGATTCTTGTTACCTCTGTGTATATTAAGAGGCCTCTTGATTTTTCAGTCCTTCCGACACTGCTGCTTATCACGACTCTGTTCAGGCTGGCACTGAACGTTGCAACTACGAGATTGATACTTTTAAAAGGCAATGAGGGAGTAGACTCCGCAGGACAGGTGGTTAAATCTTTTGGGAATTTTGTAGTCGGCGGGGACTATGCGGTGGGGATAATAATTTTCCTGATCCTCGTCATCGTAAATTTCGTTGTCATAACGAAGGGCTCGGGAAGAATAGCAGAGGTTGCTGCCAGGTTTACGCTGGATGCAATGCCCGGCAAACAGATGGCTATTGATGCGGATCTTAATTCCGGTCTTATAGACGAAAAAGAGGCGCGCAATCGCAGGGAGATTATAGCGCAGGAAGCCGACTATTATGGATCAATGGATGGTGCCAGCAAGTTTATCAGAGGAGACGCAATTGCAGGCCTGGTAATCACCGCTATTAATATTGTCGGGGGGCTTATTATCGGCACCCTGCAAAAAAGCATGCCTATAGTAGATGCTGCTACTACCTATACAATACTCACCATAGGTGATGGTCTTGTGTCGCAGATTCCGGCACTGCTGGTATCGACTGCCGCCGGTATTGTGGTCAGCCGCGCAGGAAAAGAGAGTAACATGGGGAAGGACATAACCAGCCAGGTTCTGATTAATCCAAAATCTCTTNNGCAATAGCCGGAGGAATGGCATATGTTATTACAAAGACGCCTCCAGAAGCGGAAGTTTCTGAAGTACCATCTGAGGCAGCCCGGGAAGAAACAAAAATAGAGTCTTATCTTGAGCTGGACCCGCTCAGTCTTGAAATAGGATATGGACTTATTCCGCTTGTTGACACAGTAAATGGAGAACTGCTGGGAAAAATAAAGGCCATGAGAAGACAGCTTGCGACAGAGCTCGGTTTTGTCGTGGCGCCGATTCACATAAAGGACAATCTGCAACTCAGGCCACATGAATACAGTTTTCTTATTAGAGGCATCGAGATTGCCAGGGGCGAGGTTATGATGGGCAGCTGGCTCGCCGTGGCCTCGGGCAATGCCGAGAAAATCGACGGAATTCCCACAAAGGAACCGGCGTTCGGACTTCCGGCCTACTGGATCGACGAAAAGGATGTGGAGAACGCCCAGCTTTCCGGGTACATGGTGGTCGACGTTGCAACTGTTATCGGTACGCACATTACTGAACTGATCAGGGAATATTCATGGGAGCTGCTCACCAGGAGTGAAACCCAGAAACTGCTGGATAATGTTTCAAAGACATATCCAAAGATTGTTGAAGAATTGATCCCGGGGAACATGACGTTGGGAAGCGTACAGCGTGTATTGCAGAACCTTTTGAAAGAAAGAGTGTCAATTAAAGACATCATGACCATTTTTGAGACCTTGCTTGATTATTCACCGAATGTCAAGGAGCCGGAGACCCTGACCGAGTATGTCCGGCAGGCCCTTTCAAGGACCATTACCAAACAGTATTTGAATGATGAAGGAAAGCTGACCGTATTTACGCTTGATCCCAGATTTGAAAAAGTGCTGTCCCAGTCCGAGGGAGGCGGTGTGACACCCGAGGTAATCAACCGGCTTGTAAAGAGTATAGAGAATATTCTTTCTACGGGCAAACTTAAAGGAGCGCAGCCTATAATCCTTTGTTCCGCCAATATCAGAAAATACATCAGAAAAATTGTAGAAAGGATTTCATCATCCTTTGTGGTGCTTTCAAGCGCAGAAGTGGTATCAAAAACGGATCTCGATATCAGAGGAATGGTGAAGTATGAAAATTAAAACCATACGGGCAAGAAATTTCAGGGAAGCCCTTTCAGTGGTTAAAAAAGAGCTTGGGCCGGATGCCGTCATCCTGTCGTCGGAAGATAAAAAAGGAATCAACTCGTATGTGGAGGTTACGGCTGCCGTCGATTATGACATGAGTGGAAACAACGGTCAAACTCAGGCGCAGGTTATTGCAGTAAAACCGGAACACACTGGCAGGGCAATAGAAGTGCAGCAGTGCAAAGTACCTGAAGCGGGTTCAAGTCATTTAATAAATATCCAGAGGGACATAGAGAACCTGAGAGATTATATTCAAGCCATGAAGAACAGCGGTTTTGAGCTGAAGATGCCGGAGGAGAGAAGGAATATATTTCATTTCCTCAGGGAAAAATCAATAAATGATGAGTGTGCCATGAGGCTTGTAGAAAGAGCAGGCGCTATAGAAGACATCGAAACGGTTATGAGCGATGATCTGAATATATCAAGGACTGTGAGAAATCCATTTGGGCAAATCAGAGATGTCGCGGCACAAGATAACCAGAGAATTATCATGCTTATCGGACCGACAGGGTCCGGCAAGACTACGACGATTGCCAAGCTTGCATCAATGGCTATAAAGGAAGGGAAAAAAGTTGCTATGATCAGTATCGACACGTACAAGATAGGGGCTGCGGAACAGATACGGATATATTCACGGATGATAGGGATCCCACTTGATATTGTTGCAAACAGGGAGAGTTTCAGGAAGAGCGTCGGAAGATTTTCTGATAGGGATGTAATACTGGTCGATACCACCGGACAGAATCCCAGAGACGCCGAATATATCGGCAATCTTGAACATATCTACGAGATGGGGATGCCTATTGAAACGCAGTTACTGCTGAGTGCATCAAGCGACTGCGGCTTCCTTATGGATACCCATAAATACTATAACTCCCTCCCTATAGATTTTATGGCATTTACAAAGACTGACGAGGCTGTGAAACTGGGCGGTATATATAATCTCTGCCGGTTATATCAGAAACCTGTGGTATACATCACTACAGGACAGAGGGTGCCGGGCAATATTGAATTTGTTGACAGTAAAAGATTGACTAATCTTATCTTGAAAAATGGGAGCGCATAATGGAGACTGCAGAAAAAAAGATTGTGAGAACAATAGCTGTTGCAAGCGGAAAAGGCGGCGTCGGAAAGACGAATATTACTGCAAACCTGGCTATCGCCCTGAGCAAACTCAATAAAAAGGTTCTGGTATTTGACGCTGACCTCGGACTCAGTAATATTGACGTCATTCTGAATCTGGCAACGAAGTATAATATCAAACATCTCTTTAACGGCGAGAAGGGACTGAAAGACCTCATTGTTGACGGCCCGCACGGGATAAAGGTGCTTCCCGCAAGCTCGGGCATTCAGGAACTTACGGCCCTTGACGAGTTCCAGAGATTGAGGCTTCTTGAGGAGTTTGAATCCTATGACGGCGGCATCGATTATCTCCTCATTGATACATCGTCAGGGATATCTCCGAATGTCGCATTTTTCTGTATGGCCTCACAGGAGATTATTATTGTGACTTCAGCCGAGCCTACCGCAATGACCGATGCCTATGCACTCATAAAAGTCCTTTTCACCAAATATCAGGAAAAGGACTTCAAGGTCCTTGTGAATAATATTAAGAATGAAAAAGAAGCGACTGAGGTGTACAGGAGGCTATCAACCGCTGCGGAAAGATTTCTGAGTATCTCACTGGATTATATTGGATGTATACCACATGACGAATCTGTTCAGAAGGCAGTCCGCCAGCAGAGGGCACTCATGGACATATATCCTGACTGCGAAGCGTCGAAAAGTCTGCTGAAGATATCGGAAAAAATAAATAATGACAACAATAACCATATTAAGGGAACACTTCAATTTTTTCTTGGAGGTCTTTTAAAAACGAAATGTTAAATTACAAGACAGAAATCAAAGAAGAAGAAAGAGAAAAGGTAATAAAAGATTTTTTACCGTATATCAAGTATACGGCGTACAGGCTTTCATGGAAACTTCCGCCTCATGTGACCATTGAGGATCTTGTAAGCGTGGGCCTGATGGGATTAATGGATGCCCTCGACAGGTATGAGCCGGGGAGGGTCAAACTCAAGACGTATGCGGAACTGCGGATAAAAGGCTCCATGATTGACGAGCTGAGGGCCACGGCATGGATCCCGAGGTCCATGAGAAAAAAGATAGAAGTAATAAATAATGCCCGGCTGAAGCTCGAGAGAAAGTTTGGAAGGATGCCGGAGGATGCAGAAGTGGCTAAGTCACTGAAAATGCCGCTTGATGAATATTTCAAGACACTGCAGTACGCGACATCGTCAAATCCGGTAAGGCTGGAAGATTTTCGAAACAGTAAATATGCTGACAGCGACCTGAATATATCAGAATGTATAGCAGACCCGACGGCAAAGAGCCCGCTCACTATTTTGGAAGAAAAGGATACAAAGGAAAAACTGGGCGAGTTGATAGAATCTCTGCCCAAGAAAGAGAAGATGGTCCTGGCGCTCTATTATTATGAAGAACTTACTATGCAGGAGATAGGCAGGGTGCTGAGTATCACAGAGTCACGGGTCTGCCAGATTCACAGCCAGGCGCTTGGGAAGCTTAAAACAAAAATCAACCAGATAAGTTAAGGCAATTGAGGCATTGCTATGGCTGTTGAAGGATTAGGCAATACATACGGGATACCGGAAGTAAAGAAGGAACGCGAACCGGGAATGAATAAGAAGAAAAATAATGAGAAGAACGAGAAAGAAAAAAAGCGGCAAGAAGAAAAACAGCAGGACAGTAATAAGGAAGGAAGGATCGATATAAGAATATAGGGAAGATATTTTCCTGTGGGAATAATTTTCCCGTAATATTGGGACGCGTGTTATGAAATATATGAATTGGACAAAGTTAACAACTGATAAATTAATAATAAAGCCAAATATTATTCAGGGGTCTCTGGCAGGGGTCTCTGGCATTGTGTTTGCATAAGAAAAGGATATGTATAAAGGGATCTACATAGCACTATCAGGGGCGGTTTTAAAACGCAGGAATATGGACATCTTTGCCCAGAACATCGCGAATGTGAACACCCCGGGATATAAGAAAGAGAGAATTTCTTTCAAGGACTATATTGTCCCTGTGGATAACAAAAGGGACCTCGCTGATGACGGACGTGTAATGGCAGATCTTTCTAAAAGCATCATCGATTTCTCAAGCGGTACTATCCAGAGGACCGGAAATGCACTCGACCTGGCAATAAACGGTGAAGGTTTTTTTGCGCTTGAAGAGGGCAGGTATACACGTAATGGAAATTTTATGATCAGCAGTGACGGCTATCTGGCGACCAAAGAGGGGGTAAAGGTCCTGGGGGACGGGGGGCCCATAGCAGTGCAGGGGAGGAGTATAGATATCAGTCCTTCGGGAGAAGTACTTGTTGATGAAGTACCTGTGGGCAAAGTGAAGATAGTGAATTTCCCTGATAACGGGGTGCTTAAGAAACTCAGCGGTGGTATGTTCGCAACGGCAGAGACGGGCGAGGAAGGGAATAGCGAGATTAGTCAGGGTTTTCTGGAGCAATCCAATGTGAATGCCATCCAGGAGATGGTGCAGATGCTGGCATCAACCAGGGAATTCGAAAGCTATCAGAAAATAATTCATTCATTTGATGAGGCTTCATCAAAGACAATTAACGAACTTGGGAAATAGTAAACAGACAAAAAAACGGAACGAATAATAAATAAAGGTAATAAGATCATAGGAGGATAAAGTGGATAGATCATTATTTATAGCAGCAACAGGCATGGAAGCACAGCGGATTAATATCGATGTTATATCCAATAATCTTGCGAATGTGAACACGACGGGGTTTAAAAAGAGCAGGGCCGACTTTCAGGAACTGATGTATCAGAGTCTGAAAACCGCAGGCGCCGTATCTGCAGAGGGCAATGAAGTTCCGACAGGCATTCAGATAGGTCTCGGAGTCAAGCCCGCGGCTGTTCAGAAAATGTTTCATCAAGGTGACTTCGTATCTACCGGGAACAGCCTTGATCTTGTCATAGAGGGGAGTGGATTTTTTCAGATTACTAAGCCGGACGGAGAAATTGCTTATTCACGCGCCGGTTCTTTCAAGCTTAATAGCGAAGGGAATATAGTAAATTCCGACGGATATCCAATGGAACCAGCTATCACCGTGCCGCCGAATGCTATTGAAATATCAATTAGTTCAGACGGGGCTGTGTCGGTGCTTCAGGCCGGAGACAACACTCCTGTAGAGGTGGGGCAGATAGAAATAGCGCAGTTTATAAATCCTGGGGGGCTCAAGGCCATCGGCAAAAACCTGTTTCTCCCAACAGGTTCATCCGGTGAGGCAACAGTAGGAACCCCCGACTCAGAAGGCCTGGGCTCAGTTAATCAGGGATTTCTTGAGCTCAGCAATGTAAATGTTGTGGAGGAGATGGTGAACATGATTGTGAGCCAGCGGGCATACGAGCTGAATTCCAAGGTAATTCAGTCCACGGATGAAATGCTTGCTCTGGCCAATAATCTCAAGAGGTAGTAACGAAAGGATGAAGGAGGAAGGATGAAAAAAAGAAGCATACATTATAACAAACTAATATTCACTATATGTATTGTGTTGGTTTCGTCCTTCATTATGCTGTCTTCTGCCTTAGTCGCAGCTGCAACGTGGACTCCTGAAGATGAACTGAGAGCATATGTGCAGGACAATTACCCGTGGGAAGAGATAGAGGTCAGCAATGTGCAGGTACAAGGTACGCTTTCCGATGAACGCCCTGAGAGGATTCAGGTTGAAAAAGGACCTCTTGGCAGGGCTGTCTTTTCTTTCATATTCAGTAATGATGAAAAAATATTGGTGCAGGCGGATGTAAGGGCATACGGTCGCGTTATCATGAGTAGAAGGCCTTTTCAGAAAAGGCATGTGATAGAGGAGGAGGATATATATCTCACAAAGATGGATATCAGGAAAATGCCGAGAAATTTGCTGAGAGATCCGGAAAAGATACTGGGGAAGTCTTTGAAAAGATCAATAAATGCTAACATGCCAATTGAGGAAGATATGGTTGAGATGTTTCAGCTGGTTGAACGGGGAAAGAGAGTGGTTCTGCTTCTGAGTCTTAAAGGAATGATTATAAGGGCCGATGGGAAGACGAAAGAGAAAGGATATGTGGGGACATCCGTAAGGGCCATTAATATCTCATCAAAAAAAGAAGTCAGCGGGGTGCTGATAGATGAAAATACAGTTAAGGTAGAACTTTAGGATAGGTGATTAAATGACTAAAATAAAAAGAAATAAGACGTTTAGGAGCAAGAAGGGAATCCCTGCATATATATATGCCCAGTGTGTATGCGTACTCGTGAGCGTTATGATGTTTTCCTGTGCTACCCCTTCTGCCAAGTTACCACCTCCCCCGCCTAAATATGTCGACCAGACTGATGATACGGCAGCAGAGTCGTCTCTTAATTCGCTCTGGAGCGATAACGGTAATTTATTTGAAGACAGAAAGGCCAGGAGGCTGAATGATCTTGTGACAATAAACGTTGTGGAAAGCTTATCCGGTTCAGGCAAGGCCGACACGGATACAAGTCGTGAATCTACGCTGGATTACGAATTGACGAACTTTCTTGGCATGAATAAGGATTTTAATCTTCACAATGTCTTCGGCCTGAAAGACTTTTATAAGGAACCAAATGTGTTTGAGCCTTCAATATCCAGTACATCAAAGTCCAAACATAAAGGGTCAGGAGACACAAACAGGGAAGGGACCCTTATTGCTACGGTGACTGCCAAAGTAATCGAAGTAATGCCCAACGGCAATCTTGTTTTAGAGGGAAGAAAAGAGCTGACAATAAACAACGAGAAACAGATACTGGTGCTTAGCGGAATGGTAAGGCCGGATGATATTTCATCTTATAATACAGTATTGAGCAGTAAGATAGCGGATGCACAGGTTTACTATGTGGGAGACGGGGTAATACAGGAGAAACAGAGTCCGGGATGGATGGTCAGGACGCTCGATTATATATGGCCATTCTAATGAAAGAAAGTGAGATGTGTAAAGTGAAAAAAGAGAAATTGAAAATAAAAGTCAGAGGTCAGAAGTCAGAAGTCAGAACTATTTTAGCCTTGTGCTTCATTATGTTATTTCTTGCCCCTGCCGTTCATGCCGAGCGCATAAAGGATATTGCAAGCTTCGAAGGGGTCAGGGACAATCAATTGATAGGATATGGGCTTATCGTAGGACTCAACGGAACCGGTGATAAGGGAAAGACTGCCATACAGAGCATTTCAAGTATGCTGGAGAGAATGGGAGTGACGGTTAATCCCAATGATATCAAGACCAAGAGTATAGCGGCAGTGGTAATTACAGCAACACTTCCGCCGTTTGCAAAACCGGGCATAAAAACTGATGCCCTTGTCTCGACGATCGGCGATGCGAACAGTATTCAAGGCGGTACATTGCTTCTTACCCCCCTTAAAGGACCTGACGGCAAGGTATACGGCCTTGCCCAGGGTCCTGTTTCTATTGGAGGGTTTTCAGCACAGGGGGAAGGTGCGACCTCACAGAAAAATCATCCTACTGCGGGGAAAGTACCCGAAGGTGTAATAATTGAAAAAGAACCTCAGTTCATCCTGGGTGATGGAAATGAAGTAAGACTTTTCCTGCACAAGGCCGACTTTGCGACCGCAGATAAAATATCAAAAGAAATTAATAAAGTCTTTGAAGGTGAATATGCATTTCCTGTTGATTCTGCATCTGTCAGGTTAGCAGTACCACCGGATTATAAAGATAACATTGTCAGAATGATAACGAATGTTGAGGAGATCAATGTCCGGGTTGATATGACGGCAAAAGTTGTCATAAACGAAAGAACGGGAACCATAATTATAGGCGACAATGTCAGGATTTCTCCTGTGGCAATTGCTCACGGTTCCCTGGCAATAGAAATAAGAGAATTGCCTGAGGTCTCACAGCCGCTACCTTTTGCTCCTGAAAAAGCTGAGACTACCGTTGTTCCGCGAACAAATATTTATGTGAAGGAACAAAAGGCGTCTCTTGTCCCTGTTGCTGGTGTTACATTAGGACAGGTTGTCAGGGCATTAAACACTCTGGGTGTAACACCGCGGGATTTGATATCCATCCTTCAGGCCTTGAAGGCATCCGGCGCGTTAAGGGCTGAACTGGAGATAATATGATAAATCAGCAAGCAGCAGTCACCAGCCAACAGTCAGTTATTGCAGATGTATCACATCAGGTTCAGGAGCGTGACATTCAGTCCTTGAAGCACGGGCTCCATGCGGCTGATAACAACAGTCATAAAGATGAATTTAAAAAGGTCGCAAAAGAGATGGAGTCTCTTTTTGCGTATCAGTTGCTCAAGATCATGCGAGAATCAACAGGCAATCTGTCCGATGATAAGAAAGAAAACGGATATGATACATATATGAGTTTATTTGATATGGAGGTTTCCAAGTTGTTTGCCGATAGAGGGCTTGGTATGCAGGATGCTATTGTTAATTGGCTGGAAAGATCTCCGGGAGTCAAGGGCAAAGATGTTTATAACAAGGAATAAAAAATTAAAGTTATCGAAAAAAGAACCGATATGAAACACAAATGGTGTAAATAAAATTTACACCAGGGGAACATTAGATCAAAAGGATAATTACATTGTTTGATAGAGAGTGGTTGCATGAAAAGGGGGAAAGAAGATGAAGATCCAGGGGAATAATACGATTGACGGTAAGGAGCTGTATGGCAAGGTACAGGAGCTGAACAAAAATCAAGAAGCTGAAAAGAATGAAGGCGCTCAAAAGGGCGAGAGGAATAAAGATAAAATAAGTCTGTCCGGCAGGGCAAAGGAAATAAGTGAACTTATGGGTCTGATCGATAAACTCCCTGATGTACGGATGGATAAAGTTGAGGAACTGAAAAAGGCAATTGATACTGGCAATTACAATTTTGATTCTCTTAAAGTGGCAGAAAAAATATTGGAAGAGATATGACATCTGACAAAGCGATAATCAGCATACTTCAGGAGCAGATTAAGACCTATAAGATGTTTCATGACCTTTTGAACAGGGAAAGGACATGTCTGGTCAACATTGATTCGGAAAAAGTTGATGAGATATCAAAAGTGAAAGATACGGTCATTATGAAATTGAGACTGCTTGAAGAAGAACGCCAGAGATTAATAAAACATTATGCCGAGGAAAATGGTTTAGACATTGATGTGAATCTTGACAGGCTTGGGAAACTGACGGGAAACAGTACATTCCATGAAATGCGATCTCAGCTTCTGTCTCTCCTGCAGAGTATAGAGGAAATGAACAGATTTAACGCTATTCTAATAGACCGTTCACTCAATCATATAAAGACCACCACGAATTTCTTTAATTTATTCAGGAAAGAGCATAATCAGAATTCTACGGGTGTTCTTTTGTCAAAGGAGTCTTAAATGTCTCTTTCCGGACTTTTTGATATTGGCAAATCAGCTATCTTTGCAAGTCAGACAGCTTTAAATGTAGTAAGTAATAACATCGCTAATGTTAATACCCCCGGGTACAGCAGGCATGAGGCTATCCTTGAAGTTGCCAATCCCGTACAGATAAATGGCAACTTTATCGGAAGAGGGGTGGGCAACGTTGACATAAGAAGACACTATGATAATTTTATCCACCTGCAGATTATCGGCCAGAACCAGAGCTTCGGCAGGTCGTTTGCGCTTGAGCGCGGATTAAGCCATATTGAGCAGATATTCAATGAAGCCCAAAACCTGGGGTTGGGAAATTCCCTGAAAGATTATTTTAACGCATGGCATGACCTTGCAAACAATCCTGAGTCACAGCCTCAAAGAACGGCCCTGCTCCAAAAGGGAACATCCCTCGTTCAGACAGCAATGCAAATGGAAGAAGACATTATGGATACACTGAAGGAAATCAATAATGATATCGGCAATGTTGTTAATGATGTAAATTCCTTAACAACAGGGATTGCGTCTTTGAATGATAAAATAGCTCAGCTGGAGGCAGGACTCACCACGGATAAGGCCAGTTTTTTCAGAGATGAACGAGACAGGAAGCTTAATCAACTTGCCGAACTTATGGATTATACATGGTATGAAGACAATGCCGGCCGGGTTGAGATTCTTGTAGGGGGGGAGAGTCTTGTAAACACGGAAGGGGCATATACACTTTCCACGCAAGTTGATATAGAAGGACACAGAAATATATATGCAAGAGGGAAAGATATATCATCCGTGTTTCAGAAAGGTCAGATCGGGGGATTTATTGATGTCAGAAGTGATATTGAGACGAACTCCTTACATGATATAAGGAAGCTGATCGCTTCTATCACGAAAGAAACAAACATCCTTCACGGATCAGGTTACGGGCTTGACGGTTCAACAAATAATGACTTTTTCAACGCCTTACAGGTCTATCACAGTGATAATTCGACAGCAGGATATGTCTCATCGGCAGTGGTAAGCAGTGCGGCATCTCTTACTCTTGATGAATATGATATTAACTTTATCGATGCGGCAAATTATGAAGTATATAACAGGCAAACAGGTGCGCTGGTTACCTCCGGTGCGTATGCTGCCGGAAACACTATCAGTTTCGAAGGAATCGATGTAGTGATTGATGGAGCGCCGGCTGAGAACGACAGTTTTCTCATCAGTCCTCTGACAGATGTAATTAAAAACTTCGGTGTTGCCATATCAAGTGCGGAGACAGACAAGATTGCAGCTTCTGATACTGATGTAAGTATTACCGGTGAAAGAGGGAACAATGTCAATGCGCTGAATATTGTTTCTCTGTATCAAGCCGGCATATCGGATCTGAACAGCGCTACATTTGAAGGGTATTATCACGGGATAGTGTCTGATGTCGGCATTATGAGCAAGGCTGCGTTAGACAGTCTTACGTATGATGACAATCTGCGTTTTGAACTGGAGAAGAAAAGAGATGCAGTATCAGGGGTGTCCCTTGATGAAGAGGCTACCAATCTTATCAGATATCAGCGTATGTATGAGGCAGGGGCAAAGATAATTAAAATAACAGATGAACTTATGGAGATGATAATTAACTTATGAGAATCGCGTCATTTACAATATTCAATCAACTTACGAGATCGCTTAATAACAATTTAAGATCCATGTCCAGATTGAGCAATATGCTTGCAACGGGAAAGAAGATCAATAATCCATCAGATGATGTGTCGGGTATGATGAAGGCTATGGATTATAAGGTGAGTATTAATGAAATCGAGCAGTACAGAAGGAATATTGATCAGGCAGATGAACATTTAAGTTATGCTGAAACAACATTGACTTCAGTAACTAATGCGTTAACCAGGGCAAGTGAACTGGCCATTCAGGCGTCTACAGGTACCCAGAATGATGCTACGCGTGCTGCAATGGCCCAGGAAGTGGCCAGCCTCAGAGATGAAATAATGAGCCTCGCAAACAGTAAATTAAGGAACAAGTACATATTCTCAGGTTTTAAGACAGACACACAATCATTTGACGCGGGATTCAACTACCAGGGTGATTCAGGTGAAGTAAATGTCATGATTGATCGGAATGCTGCGACGGCAATAAATATTACCGGTGAGCAGGTGTTTGGGTCGGGAGCCACCAGCATCATGGGAACCCTTGATACTCTGTATAATAATTTGTTAGCTAATAATCCTGCGGGTGCAGCTATTGATGATCTTGACAGTGCTCTTGATCAGATCGCAAATGTGCGTGCTGAAATTGGGGCACGACTGAATCATCTTGATGACCGTAAAAGTAATTTGGAAGACAGGGATATTACATTAAAAACATATCTCTCAGAGATCCAAGATACTGATATTGCAAATACCGTAAGCGAAATATCCAAAACAGAAGTGGCGCTTCAGTCACTAAGACAATCAGGGGCAGAAATATTATCACAGTCGTTGCTGGATTTCTTAAAATAAAAGAGGGGCAGGTGTGATGGATGGGATCAGTTTTTTATGAACCCCTGATCCCTGATTACCAACCCCGAAACAGGAGGCAGGATGCTGGTATTGACAAGGAAGTCAGATGAATCGATTAAACTTGGCGATGAGATCACTATTACCATCGTAGAGATAAAAGGAAATTCTGTAAGACTCGGAATCGAGGCTCCCTCAGGTCTCAGGATATACAGAAAAGAACTATACGACAAAATAAAAGAAGAGAATTCCAGGGCATCAAATCTCTTTATGGACGAATTTGCAAAAATCAATAAAGTGCTGAGGTCAAAATGATAAAATTACATACTTCAAGATTTGGCGTACTGGACGTTAACGAAGAAAAGATCATTAATTTTCCATCGGGTCTTGTTGGCCTGCCGAGTCTTAATCGTTTCATTCTCATAGATCATAAAGACACCCCGCTTAAGTGGCTTCAGGCCATAGATGATCCTGAAATCGCGTTTATCGTTGTATCGCCCTCATTAATTATTGCTGAGTATTCACTGGATCTTGATAAATCCGTAAAACAGTATATTCAACTCGATAATGAAGATGACCTTGCCGTACTTGTGACCATGAGAGTAAATGGAGAAGATGTAATTGCCAATTTTCAGGGACCGATAGTGATAAACTCCCGTGCCATGAAAGGTGTTCAGGTAGTATTGGACCGGCCGGGTAAATCATATCAGGAAGTAGTATAGAGAATTACTCATTCCTCGTTTTATCAATTGAGCAGCGACCCATTTCATTGGATACCGTGCTGAATACCCTCAGAGGCGCTTAAGAAGTCACTCTGTATTGGTCTGAGCACCGTCTGCTGATCTGCATTTGACTTCATTCTATTATTCACTGATCGCCCTCTGGATGGTTCTTCTGAAAGAAGCATGTGGCGCACTCCATTCAGTATATTTTCTGCTTATCGACTTACCGGAAACGATAATACATTTTCCCTATGGTTTCGAATAATTAAAATGATGTTCCCACCCCCCCCCTTAAACTGGAAAAAAAATTTACAATTATCTTCTAAAGTTTTTTAAAAGTGTGCCGATATATAAGCTAAAGGAAATGAAGGAGATGGTCAAGAAAGGAGTGATAATGGAAAACTGGAGCATGAAGGGAGTAAAACTACCCGCTGACTTCAGTCATGTGACCTAAATCCTTTCACATTGTAATGCAGGCATTAGTCTGCTCAAACTGGCAAGGAAGCCAGCGTACGTCAGGGGCCAGGACAGAGAAAATGTCCAACGGCATTTGACTAAAATCAAGGAGGAATAAAATGGCTTTAATAGTCAACACCAATCTACTCTCTCTGAATGCTCAGAGAAACGTCAAGAATACCCAAAACCAATTAGGAACATCAGTCGAAAGATTATCCTCAGGACTTCGGATCAATTCAGCAAAAGATGACGCAGCCGGAATGGCCATTTCAATGAAGTTGACTGCGCATGTCAGAAGTTTAAATCAGGCAGTCAGAAACGCTCAGGACGGTATCTCCGTAGTGCAGACCGCAGAAGGCGGTATGAACGAAATCCATAACATCCTTACCAGGATGAGAGAGCTTTCACAACAGGCGTCTACCGGAATCCTGGCAACCTCTGACAGATCAGCCTTGAACCAGGAATTTCAGGACCTCAAGAGTGAAATTACCAGAATTGCCGACACAACAGAGTTCAACGGACTGAAGCTTCTGAATGGAAGTCTCAGCACCAATGGTGTATCTCTGCAGGTTGGTATCAATAACACAGCTAATGACAGGATTACTGTCAGCGGAGGTTCATTCAATGATATTGATGCATCAGCTCTGGGACTCAGCGCTACCGTATCAAGCATTGACTCAGCAGCGAATGCACAGTCCATGTTGTCCCTGGTTGACACAGCCATCGGAACAGTGTCCACAAGAAGGGGTAACCTGGGCGGTGTTCAGAACAGGCTTGGCAGTACCATTGCAAACCTTGAGATTGCAGCTGAGAACCTGTCAGCAGCTAATTCAAGGATTAAGGACGCTGATTTCGCAATTGAAACAGCAAACCTTACCAGGAGTCAGATAATACTGCAGGCTGGAGTTGCCGTTCTTTCACAGGCAAATACAATTCCTCAGTATGCTCTCCAGTTGTTGCAGTAAAGTACGTAACGGATCAATGATCAAGGGCAAGGGCATTGCCCTTGCCCTTGATTGATTAAAATTAGGGGGCAAGGAGAGATAAGATGATAAGCGGTATCGTTCAACAAGAAAGGCTGGAAAAGGTACCGGCTGATGAGATAAAGAACCGCAGATCTTCAGAGGCTCAAAAGGCAGAGTATAAACAGCAACGGGCAGTTAACAGTGAAGATCTTCGAACAGACGGTAATATTGACGCAAAAGAAGCGGTGGACAAAATTCAAGAGGCAGCCAATTTATTTAATAAAAAGATACACATTGAAGTGGAAGAAGAACTCAATATGGTGATCGTGAAGGTAATTGACAGTGAAACCGAAGAAGTCATACGTCAAATACCGCCGAAGGAACTTGTAGAACTTTCAAAACATGCGAAAGATTTGAAAGGTCTCCTGATAAACAAGGAGGGATGAAATGTCGAGTTTTACTATTGGTGGTCTCAGCACAGGGATAGATTACAATGATCTGATCTCTAAATTAATGGAGGTTAAGCGCCAACCCGTTAAAATATTGGAGAACAAGATAACGGCATATAATGATAAAATGAGTTCGTACAGTGATCTTTCTTCAAAGCTTTCATCCTTAAAAAGTGCCGCGGACAAGCTTAAGTACTCTTACAGTTTTTATGTGAATACTGCCACCGTAAGTGATGAAAACGTCCTGGATGCTACCGCAAGCGGTACAGCTTCAGTCGGTAATTATTCAATAGAGGTTACGACACTGGCATCAGAGGAAAAGGAAGCGCATAATGGTACCGGACTGACATCTACCTCTGACCCTGTGAACAGCAGCGGAAGTGACAAGGTCTTTGAATACACATATGCAGGGACCCAGAGAACCCTGGCAGTAGCCGACGGAACTACTCTTGACGGTCTTAAGAATCTTATTAATAATGATGCAAGCAACCCTGGCGTCACAGCAACGACTGTGAATGACGGCACAAACTATCGATTGATAATAACCGGCAATGATACCGGGTCCACTAAAACGATCACGATTGACGCCGGAACCACTCTGGATGGCAATAATAGCACGGTTAATTTCACTGCGGCAACCTTTACGCAAAATAAGACGGCAGCCAACGCTGATTTTAAGGTTGACAATTTGCAAATATCAAGGAGCACAAATTCGGTTTCAGATGTGATAAATGGTCTGTCCATAAATCTTAAAAAGAGTTTATCTTCGGCTACCGTGGCGGTGGCGGCAGACAGTGATTCAATTAAGGAGCAGATCAATGATTTTGTCACTGCGTACAATGATGTTATGTCGTTCCTGAAAACAAATACGGCGTATGATACCTCTTCGGGGGAAAGCGGAATCCTTTCCGGAGAAGGAACCGCAAGAAATATTCAGAACAGAATTAGAGATATAGTCTCAAGCAGTGTATCAGGACTTTCGGGCAGCGTAAGTATGCTTGCCGAGATGGGCATAACCACGGATTACAAAACCGGGAATCTTCTCATAAACAGCTCCACCCTGGATGCAAAACTTGGATCAAATCTTGATGATATAGCCGAACTGTTTAAAGACAGCTCTCAAGGGATTGCAAAACAGATTTATGATTATATAGATGATCTTACAAGCACGGTTGACGGAGCAATAACATTAAGGAAGGATGGTTTAAGTGATATTATCAGGAATATAAATAACACAATCAGGAACATGGAATTCCGTCTTGATAAAACGGAAAATGACATGGTCAGACAGTTTACGGCATTGGAAAAACTTGTCGGCAATTATAACTCTATTGGCAATTACCTGAGCAATTTCTCAACGCAGGCATAGGAGGCGGACTGGTGAATTTCACACAATACAAAAAGACAGTTCTTGTTACTACGGACAGGATCCAAATTGTATATATGCTCTATGAAGGAGCGCTTAACCATCTTAAAATCGCCAGGAGGAAGATAGAAAACGGCGATATCATATCAAAGGGGCAGCATTTTTCAAAAGCGACATTAATTATAAGTGAACTCTCAAACGTACTGGATATGGAAAAAGGCGGAGAGATTTCAAGAAACCTCAGAAGTCTTTATGAATATATTCTTCAACGGCTGCTTTATGCCAATCTGAACAATGATATTGCTGCAATAGAAGATTCAGAACGGGTCATTGAAACGCTCAAAAGTGGCTGGAAAGAGATGATGGACGGAATGAAAAAAAAGGAGCCCGACAGTCACAGGGTGGGGGTCTGAGTCAAGGTTAACCGGCAGTCTGCACTCTTTATCCAATGGGTTATGTCATTATATTGGCGTTAATTCTCAAAATAAATTAGAATTTATGGCATAGGTTGTTGTGTTTTCTCACGTCACATAATCTCTAACTAACTAATTTAAAACAAATTTTAAGCCCTCCGAGTTTTTATATCTTTTGTAATATAAGCCTGGCAAAGTAATTGCATTTCTGCATGTGTAAATGCGTTGCATAGTATTTTAATCAGGAACTGGATTAATAAAAAAGTACAATTTTAATTATTGCATTATTCAGGCCATATATTTCAACGGAAAGATAAAGATAATAAGGCAACGTTGCAGAAATAGTTATGGAAGGATTGAATTGTATGGAGGGCAGATATGATTTATTGAAGAAAACAGGATTAATCGGTGATCAAAGAGATGTCCCGTATAACCCTACCTTTCTCAAGTCCGGCTATTCAAACGTAATGATTCATAGATATGAAAGTGTAATAAAACTTTGCACGAATAAGGTCGTGCTCGATGCAGGATGCGGCCTCGGCTGGGGAGTAGATATCATAAGAAAAAAGGCCGCCATGGCGATAGGGATAGACTGTGATCCCGGGGCAATTAAATTCAGCGAAGAGACGTATCTATATGATAATGTCCTTTTTCAGGTTATGGATTTAACTCATATCACATATCAGGAAGGTATATTTGACGTCACTCTTCTCATGGAAACATTAGAACATCTTACGTTAGATGATGGATATAAATGTATCAGTGAAATAGTTCGTACCCTGGGCCCAAATGGAGTGATAGTCGGAACAACATATATATCCCCCACGGACCGTGAAAGACAATTGCATTTGCAGAATTCAGACAATAAAGATCATTTACATATTTATACAAAATACGAGATGGAAACATTGCTGTCCTGTTTTTTTTATCAGCATGAAATTATGGGAGTAACGAAATTTACGGCTGCGTTTCCTAAATTGTCGAGAGAGAGAATGATAAGGAGATAACGAGTTAGCAGGAGAATTAATGCGGATTTCAGAGGCGTATGAAGAATGCTCTCTTAAGTAAGACTTAACAGAGTATAGGTGATGGCAAGCTGATGGGAAAGACGAAGAACGTGAGGAGGAATTAATGGCTGAAAGAGCACATCCTGAGGACCCGGGATTCAAATCCGGCAGCCCTTATAGGGCGCATCTATTCATGAGATATGCATTTGCAAATAAATTTACCGAAGGAAAAACGGTTTTGGACATACCTTGCGGGGTGGGGTGGGGAACGTCATTATTGAAGGGTAAGAGGAGAATCGGGGTAGATGTCTCTGTAGAAGCAATTGATTACGCAAAGAGTCACTATGGGGACATTGAATTTTACCATGGGAACATGGCCGACATTCCTGTTGAGGACAACAGCGTTGATGTTATCGTTTGCATGGAAGGCTTTGAACATGTGAGTAAAAGTATTGGATTGAAATTTCTGGAAAATGCCGCAAGAATACTCAAAGAGGATGGTCTGCTCGTAATGACAACCCCGGTAATATTGCAGGGAGGGCAACATTCGGGCAATCCTTATCATCTCCATGAACCGGAGCTGGAAGATTTAAAAGAAATCCTGTCCGATAGATTCCACACATTATCATTTGAGATAATCGAAGGTCCTGATAATCCTATCGCATATGTTGTAGGATCTCCTAAAAAGAAGCCCATGCATGCTAAAAAAAATAATATGCATGTATTGCTTACTACGTCGGCGGCCCCGTCCCAGTCCCCTTTTTCAACTAATGAAAAAAGACCCCCTGTCGGCGTCGGCTTTTTAATATCGGTCTTGAGAAATGCCGGGCACGAGGTATTTTTTATAGATAATTACCTGAAGCCCAGTGATTTCCTTGAAACGGATTATCTCATGAGAAACTGCATAAATTTTGTAGGTATTTATGCGAACACCATATGTTATCGTGATACGCTTCGCATGTTTTATAAACTAGAGTATCTCAGAAAGACGGGGAAGTGGAAAGGGAAAATTATTGTGGGTGGTCCCCATACCACAGTCTCGCCGGACACCATCCCTGATTTTGTAGATTATGTTGTTCAGGGTGAAGGGGAACGTGCCATTATTGATATTATCGAAGGCAGGGTAACAGATAGAATCATCAAATATCCACCCGTAAAAAACCTGGATGAACTTCCTATGCCCGCATGGGATTATTTTGTAGGATTGCCGTACAAATGGAATGTTGACTGGTTCCCTGAAATGCCGGTGTTTACGATGAATACAAGCCGGGGCTGTCCGTTTAGATGCACCTTTTGTTCTGTCGATTCCATCTGGGGCAAGAGATACAACTATTTTAGTGCTGAAAGGCTGGTATCCGACATTGAACACTTGATACAGCATTATGGGGCAAAGGGTGTATATTTCAGAGAAGACAATTTTACGCTCAACAGGAACAGGTTAATAACATTCTGCAATTTGCTCATAGAAAAAGGGATCAATATATCCTGGGCATGTGAGACGAGGGTAAATACTCTGGATAGAGAAATTGTTGAATTAATGTCCCGTGCTGGCGCGCGCGCATTTTATCTCGGGGTTGAAAGCGGCTCCCAGAAGACGCTGGACTTTCTTGAAAAAGGAATAACGGTTGAGCAGATAAAGAACGCATTTACTTTATGCAGCGAATACGGGATCAAGACTGCTGCAAGTATCATAACCGGCATCCCTCATGAGACAGAAGAAGATATAATGCAGACCGCCAGGTTGCTGAAAGAAGTGAAACCGACCGTGACATGGTACAATGTCTTTGTCGGAATCCCGCATAGCAAACTCTATCAATATGTGCTGGACAATAATCTCTATCAATTCATTGATGACAGGGGGCTGGTATATCTTAAGGGACACAATGATCGTGTTAAAAGGTTTTATGGCAACCAGTGGAATGCAGACGTGCCGGTTACTATTGAACATGATAAAGTCGTTGGTCCGGAAATAAGCGTTGTCATGTCAACGTACAACAACGGCAAGTATCTGGAAAAGGCCGTGAGAAGCATTTTGTCTCAGACGTTTCAAAATTATGAATTTATCATAATAGACGATGCATCTACCGATAATACTGCTGATATATTGAATACCTATGATGATCCCAGAATGAGAATAATAAGAAATCCTGAAAACCTGGGTCTGACGAAGTCTCTGAATAGAGGCATCAAATATGCGAGAGGTCACTATATTGCAAGAATGGATGCTGATGACATTTCATTACCCCACCGCTTTGCAACCCAGATTGATTTCCTTGAGCGCAATCCGGAATACGCCATGGTAGGCAGTTCGTATTATCAAATAAATGATAAAGGGGAATTCAATAAACTTATCAATGTATTGACAGAACACTCTGATATAAAGGAAGGATTGAAAAAACAGAATTGGTTTGGTCACGGCAGCGTAATGATTCGTAAGGTCGCGCTGTTGGATGTCGGGGGATATAATGATAAATTTAAATACTCCCAGGATTACGAGTTATGGATGAGATTATCGGAACGTTATAAAATTGCTAATGTGAAGGAACCGTTATATTGCTGGAGATCATTGTCACATTCCATCTCCAATGAAAAGAAAGATGAGCAGCGACATTATGCTGAACTGGCTGTTTCAGAGTCGGAACACAGGAAAAACGGAAAGGGATTCGGAGAAATAACCGAATGTACTGTCTCGGTAATCATTCCTACCTACAACAGACCGGACACTCTCGCAAGAGCAGTTGACAGTGTTTTAAAACAGACCTTCAGGGACTTCGAGATCATCATAGTAAATGACGCCGGAGCTGATGTTGAAAATATCGTAAGGGCCATACACATGGGCAATAAGATCACCTATGTAAGACATTCAAAAAACAGGGGTCTTGCCGCGGCAAGAAACACAGGCATTAAATTATCGCGCGGTAAATATATCGCATATCTGGATGATGACGATATGTATTATCCGGACCATTTGGAGACGCTGGTCGCATATCTTCATGACAGCGACTGCAAGGTGGCTTATACAGATGCATACAGGTCTATTCAGGTCAAAGAAAACGGGCAATATGTTACAAAGAAAAAAGACCTTCCTTACTCATATGATTTCGACTATGACCAGATACTTGTTACGAACTATATACCGGTTAATTGTGTTATGCACGAGAAGGCTTGTCTTGACGAAACCGGTCTCTTTGATGAGACACTTCCTGTTTTTGAAGACTGGGACTTATGGATACGGATGTCCAGAAGGTTTCAGATGCAACACATTAAGAAGACCACTGCTGAATTTACCTGGAAAAATGACGGGTCCACAATGACGAGCAGCGGACAGGCAGAATTTGTTAACACAGGCCGGATGATACAGAAACGCTACAGGAAATATGCCGAGAGAAAGCCACACATTCTGATTGGCCAGAGAAAAGCTTACATGAGAGACCGTGAGAAATTATTCAATCTGTCTAACCATCCGCTTGTCTCGATCGTTATTCCTTTGCACAATAACGAAGAGCAGGTCTTACAATGCCTTGAAGGCATATCACTCAATACCGAATATGAGCCTTATGAAGTAATCTTAGTGGACAGCAATACAGATCGCAGAGAGAGCAGATTAAACAATTGCGTGAAGGGGGACGTAAAGATTATATTCGCTGAACAAAACAGTGAGTATGCAGACATATGCAATCGAGGCGCGGGTATGGCTGCAGGCAGGTATTTTGTATTTCTGGATAGTAATTTGATTCCTCAAAAGGGATGGCTTACTGAGCTTGTAAAGGCCATCGAATGTAATGATGCTGCAGGTATTGCGGGTGCGAAGGTACTGCATTCAGATAATACCGTATATCATGCCGGGATCGTGATAAACCATGGGCTGGCTGTGCATCATGTCTTTCAGGGAGTGTCTTCCAATAATCCGGCTGTCAACAAGGTAAGAGAGTATGACGCGGTAGCAAAGTCCTGTATATTGATTGAGAGAAATATCTTTTTTGAAAATGGCGGATTCACGGTCAATTCGGGAAACGATGATGAGGATGTGGATATCTGTGCGAAAGCGCGTGAAAAGGGATACAAGGTAATATATAATCCGCAAAGCGTTCTCNNGTCGCATATGATCCCAGTTTCATTCACACATTCAAAGAGTTGATTCCCACTCTCATTTCTGAGGAAAGATATTTAGAGGCTCATGAAATATTTACTATAATGGGCGATACACTCCCTGACAGGAATACATGCGATAAGACGTTTCCTCATGAAGACAAGATCAATAAGAGCGAGCCATCTGAGATACACTTCTGTCCGAATCTGAATTTGAAAGAAAAAATAAATCGATAAAACAACCACATATGTCAGGATGATCTCGCGTATTTGTGAGAGATTTATGCTCTTAAAAGATTATGCAGAGTTTGAATGGGAAATCAGGGAAGCCAGAAGCGGTGACAAGACGTTATTGCTGGGGGGCAGGGCGGTGCACAGTGTATATGATCCGCTTACACATGCTGAAGACACAGCGAGCAGGATTATTCAAAAAACGGCTCAAGACGGGTGCGACCATATAATCCTCATCGGCCTGGGACTGGGATATCTTCCCAGGGCCTTATATGATGCAGGGTTTCAAAGGATCATTGTCTGGGAGCCTTTTCCAGGGATGCAGGAATCATTCCCTTTGTGCGATGGAGACTGGCGTGAAGCGGTCGCTGTCGTACATGAATGCCTTGAATTTGAGAAGGCTGTCCTCCGCTTTGCCGGAAAAGGCTCGAAGCCGAAACTGATTATCCATCCGGGGTATGATATCTTCTGTCGCCTTGAGCTCAGACTTGCCGCACAAATACTTGAACAAATATATAACGCCAGAAAAGAAGAGGCTTACATCATAAGTCCGAGGTCTCTTGAGTCTCTGGTCCGCCTGCCTTTTCTGGGTACGGTCAAGGAATTCCAGGGCATCTATAAAGGCAGGAGAGCCGTTCTCGCGAACCCGGGCCCAAGCCTCAAGCAGTGCGTTCAGGTATTGAAAGGCGCTGATGACAGTATCGTGTTCGCGTCACTCCAGTCTGCTTCTTATCTGCAGAAAAACGGGATAAGGGTAAATTATATAGTCTGCGCAGACCCCAAAGACATGTCTCCCTTTACTGCCGAATGTAATCATGACTTTGACGCCTTTTTTGCTGAGACGAGTATTGATCCCGCTACTCTTGACTGGAAGCAGGAAAAAACATTTCTGTTCCATTTTAAATGCGGACAGGTGCATGAAAAGTTATGGGAACAGTCTCAACTGCCATTGATAGAAGAACCAACATCATCGGTCTCTGAAGTCATGCTGTTGCTCGCTGATTACATGGGATTCGATGAGATATACTGTCTGGGCATGGATTTCTGCTGGAAGGAAGACCGGTACACCTACAGAACCAAATATAAGTATGATGACGATGCCAGGATAAATGACATGGCCTCATGTTTTAAATTATTTTCATCAGACAGCAGGATCGTTACTACACAGTCCCTTTATTTTCATGGGGCCCGCTTCATGCAGCATAAGTGTTCTGAATTAAGCAGCAGGGGAAAGCGCATATATCAGATGGAAGGCGGTCTCATGTTTACTCCTCGAGGAGTACTTACCGTTGATGAATTAGAGAAACAATTGCATTCCGGAAATAGCAGGGAAACAGTCAATGTCATAAAACCGCAGCCACCTGTTACGGTGGAACAGGTTGAGCATGTCTTACACCACATAATCTCAGGGAAAATACACAGCAGACAGACCTATGCGGATGCAGGGAAGATGTGGCCTTTTTTGCAGGAAATACCACCTGCTGAATTGTCTGAGGCATGCGATACGTATATCAGTCGATTGAAAAGCCCTCAGATCAGGACGAATCAATCCCGGCCGGTGGATTGGGACGGTGTGAAGGATGAGGTACACAGGAAAAGCGCGGGACTTGAAATCGATAGTGAGCGATTAGCGAGCGGAATATAGGGATTAAGAGGGAAGACGTCTACTCCATATATAACGCGTTTTTCAAAAGGAGTTTTGTTTCAATTGACCAAAGAGGATTTTCCTTGAAAGATCACAAAGTATGATCTCCTGAACACACCCCTTTTATATAAAGAAAGCAGATTGATTGTTCACCCTTCCAAAAGTATATCTTTCAGTTTCCCTGCATACCGCTTGCTTGTATCATCACCGGTCACTATCTCGATATCCTCCGGGTGCGTCACCCCGAGGCCGAGTTCAACCGCCCGTGCTATCTGTTCCTGCTGAAATATTTTCTTCCCCATAATATCCTTATTACTGCCAAGTTCCTTCAGTATCGATAACCCGAGTGCGTCTATCGCGATCCTGTCGGTTCCTGCGATCATGACATCAGCCCTTTTTCTGGTCCCTGTCATGGGTCCTCCATCAACGAAGGCCTCTATTGCATCCAACAATATCAGGGATGGTGTGTAGACCTGATTTATCTCGGCTATCATCTTTCTCATACTTAGGAAGGAAGAGTGGAGTTCTGTCATATTGCGCTTATGCGTAATGCCGACTGACAGTTTGAGCGACATGGTGAAAACCCCTCCGTAACCGTGGGTCTTCAGACAGCAGGTTGAAACGATACACCGAGAATCAAGGACTGGTTTGGCTACATCAAAGCCGTTTCTCCAGTGGCTCTGTTCCGGTTTTATCTTTATCCATTCATTCTCGGGGAGCGCCTCGAAGTTTATCAGTGTTACGTCAAGTTTTTTACAGAGGCCGTTGATGCCCTTTTCCTCAAGAACATCTGATGTATCCGGAGGACCGCTTCTCTCTCCAATGGTGATGCTTTTTGCGTTCATCTGCTTGAGATGTAATATTAAATTCATGAGAGTGTCGTTATGGGTGGAACCGGGGAATGGGTCTGCGGAGTTAAAGTTTGGCTTAAGCAATACATCCTGTCCCTTCACCGGGTTTATCCCAAGAAGTTCAATGGCCTTTCTGACACCCGAGGCCCTGTCTGAGGTCTTTACAAGAGAGATCTTTACTTTATTACGCTCTGAAACATGCGGCAATGGTTTCACCCCCGCAGATACATTACCCGAGAAGGCAAACCCTGTCAATGCCAATATGAATTCCCGCCGGTTCATTATGTTTAAATCATAAAAGTTCCGCCGTTTACCGGCATATACTGACCTGTCATATAATTCGATAATGAAGAGGCAAGAAATACAGCCGCGCCCGCGATATCTTCTGGCTCTCCGACTCTTTTTAGAGGTGACATGTCAGCCGATCTTTTAAATCCCGCCTCCGGCATTCCTGATGTCGCGTCCGTCCTTGTCAGCCCCGGACCGATCACGTTTACATTAATACCGAACGGTCCAAGCTCAAGGGCCATGACCTTCGCAATACTGTCCATTGCCGATTTTGCCGCTGCATGCGCTGAAAACCCGTAGCCAGGATGACGTGAAAGACCGCTGCTTATAAAGATCAGTTTACCGGACTTGCGTGGTATCATGTCTTCCAGCACGGCCTGTGAACAATTGTAAAGGGCCTTCATCTCGCCGCTCAGTTTTGCCTCAATCTCATCCCACGAGAGTTCAGTAAAAGGTTTTATCGGAAAATTGATGTTCGCATTATTGACCAGGACATCAATCTTGCCGAATTCTTTTATCCCTTCTTGGATCATTTTCCTGACCGCACTATTGTCCCGAACATCAGCCTGAAATATCATCCCCTTTCCACCGCCTGCTTTGATATCTTTCAGAATCTGTTCCGCCTTTCCCCTGTTTTGAAAATAATTAATAATGACCGAAGCGCTGTGAGCTGCCAGGGATTTTGCTATAGATGCCCCGATTCCCCTGCTTGCACCTGTAATGAGGGCTGTTGTATTGTGCAGTCCAATCATATGATGACCTCCTTTTTATTAATATATACGGTTACAAGACTTTTCCTTTTACTGAGCCATATCATAACAACTTAACACACAATTTGTATTATCCGTTCCTGATTATCGCCTTCTCCGTTGTCCCGTATCACCTGTCATAAAAATCAGGAAAAAATTTCCACACCAGGAAGACCTTTCCCTGAAAACGACCATACATTCTCCCTCCTTGTTATGCCTTATCTGCTAATAGCTGGGAATAATGAGCATTGATAAATCAGGCATGGAGCTTGCTTTCCTGGATAATTAAGAAATCCTGCTTAACATCAGGACCAATATAGAAAAGGAGGAGGCACACATGCAGACAGCAACTTTGAACCATCAGCCGGAAGGAATGGTTTCCGACAGGGTGAAGATAGTCACCATGCTGTATGACGGAGCGATTAATTTTATCATCAAGGCGAAGGAGAAACTGGAGGTCGGCGATACGGTAGGGAAGACTCATTTCATCAAGAAGACCTCAGCGATTGTGACAGAGCTTGCGAACTCTTTGAATATGGACGGTGGTGAAATCGCCATTAATCTCAAGAACCTCTATGACTTTGTGCTTGAACGGCTCATAAAGGCAGAGATCAATAACAGCATGGACGCACTGAATGACGCGGAAAAGGTCATGGAGATACTGCGTGGTTCGTGGCAAGAGATGCAGGAGGTCAAACAGGTATAGACCTGAAAGAGAACTCCTCTTTCTTTACGCATCAAAATATTGACAAGTAACATGTCTTTGACATTGTGGAAGGAATAATCTTGTTTGGGGAAGATTATTCCTTCCGGCGTTTGAGGGCCTCTGCATTTATTATCTGAAATTCAGTAATACCGCACAAAGCCCCTGTGATTAGGATAACACATACAATTCAATAGAATTTCAGGGTGATTATTATGAAAATGCTAATTTTAAATGTGTGGTGATCTTTTCATCGTATACATATTGTTAACCACTGACCATGAGTTTCACTGGTTTTAAAACTTGGCATTGATATTGCTTCTAAAACTTAAAGTAATCTTTAGATTTGAAGGCAGATTAATAAAATCTGTCATTAATAAAGGAAGAAACAAGTCGATGAAAATAGCTTACTCGATAAAGGAAGTCAGCCAGATCACCGGGGTCCACGCGCATACCATAAGGTTCTGGGAAAAGGACTTCTCCTCATATATACGGCCTGCCAAAACACCCGGGGGACAGAGGCGTTATTGCGCAAAAGACATAGAAATATTAAGAACGATAAAGCATTTGCGTTACCAGGAGAAATATACGGTTGCCGGAACGCTTAAAGAGTTGGAGAAAAACAAAGAACGGATCTATGGAAATGCGGTGCCCTGAAGCGCTGTCTGAGGCAGCATTCGATGACTGAGAGGGCGTATGCGCTTGACGACATTATACGAAAACATCTGCGGCTTAAATCATATTCGAAAAGGAATCCTGAAACAATTATTGAAAAAGGGAACTTACCATTGGAAAATAACTGTCCTGAATCAGCGGCGTACTTCAGAGGTGCATCAAATTCAATTACCCAGGCGCTTGAATTATTAAACGCCTACGACAATGACGCCGCCCTGAGGATAATAGACCAGGCCCTCGGGGAGAACCCGAAGATGACCGGGTTACACTACGGCAGGGCAATCGCACTTGCAAGGCTCGGCAGAACAGTCGAGGCTGTTGATGCATTAAAGCTCCTGCTGTCAGAGTCCCCTCAGCATGAAAAAGCATGTACCCTGCTTGAAGAAATTGCAGCGGACCCCACAACAAATTTAATTAAGGAAGCAGACACCGCATTTCATAGTAAGGAATTTCACCGGGCATTCAAATTAATCAATAAGGCCAAGTCAATGAAGCATCCGGCGCAGGACATCGATTATATACGTGCGAAGTGTTTCCTGGAATTGAACGAACCAGGAGCTGCAAGAGAAGCCCTCAAGGAAGAACTCAGGTATCACCCCTCAAATGATAAGGCCAAAATGCTTCTTGACCGGATACGTTCCGAGCACACGCAGATGGCTTCCGTGAAAATCAGGAGCGCCGAATTCCAGGAACTGTATCAAATTGTGATGCCCTACACTATGCTGAGCGAAGATCGTCTCTACTCTCTTTTCGCCATTGCAAAAAGGGTGTGTTTAAAAAATATCTCCGGGAATATCGTTGAATGCGGTGTCGCTGCCGGTGGTTCAACCGCGCTGCTGGCGGCAGTCGTCCGGAAGTATTCCAGAATACCCCGGAAAATTTACGCCTTTGATTCATTTCAGGGCATGCCGGAACCGACAGAACGTGACAGGCACGACGGCAGGACAGCCGAGGAGTCTGGATGGGGGGAAGGTACGTGTTCCGCCCGTGAAGACAGTCTTATGGAGATATGCAGGAAGCTGAATGTACAGGACCTGGTCATACCGGTCAAGGGATATTTTGAAAAGACGCTCCCCGCAAGTCAGGTTGAGATCGGCGCAATCGCGCTGCTGCACATGGACGGAGACTGGTATGAATCTACACGCTCGGTCCTGAACTGCCTGTACAGTAGTATTCAGCGCGACGGATTTATTCAAGTAGACGATTACGGCTTCTGGGAAGGGTGCAGGGATGCGGTACATGAATTTGAAATGCAACACGGGATAAAGTTTGCTATGAATAAAATCGACGGGACCGGGGTATGGTTTGTCAAACCGGAAGGACATGCGAGTTATGAAATTGAAACTGCTTAATCTCGGGTGCGGAAGCCATCATCATCCTGCCTGGACCAATGTGGATTTCGTGTCCTCAGGCGATGATGTGATGCCTTATGACCTTAACGCCGGAATTCCTTTTGAGGATGGTTCCTTTGACGCAATTTACCACTCACATCTCCTGGAGCACCTGCCGAGGGCCTATGTCCCTGTTTTCCTTAAGGAATGTAACAGGGTGCTTAAACGCGGGGGGACCATCAGGGTTGCGGTGCCTGACCTGGAGCAGATTGTCAGGATTTACCTGAACGAGCTGGAAAGATCTCTTGACGGAGACACGGAATCGATGCAGCGGTACGAATGGATAATACTCGAACTGTTAGATCAGATGGTGCGTAATAAACCGGGTGGCGATATGATTCGCTACTGGGAGCAATGTCCCATGCCTGGTGAATCGTTTGTCAAGCAGCGTATGGGCGCGCAGCTTAGCAATGCGTTACATAATATCAGCAAGCGCAAAAATGGAAATAGAAATGGTGCGAACCCTCTTGATAATCCTCCTGCGCAGCAGATAGGTGAGTTCAGACTCTCAGGCGAGATTCATCAATGGATGTATGACCGCTACTCCCTTGGAAAACTCCTCCGGGAGGCCGGGTTCAGAGACATCGGAACATGCCGCGCAGATGAATCGGGGATCCCCGCGTTTAATTCATATCTCCTGGATATCGGACCTGACGGATCGGTAAGGAAACCTGACTCGCTTTTTATGGAAGCAACTAAGACAAGATTCGCTCCTGAAAAGGAAAAAAAGAATGAGTCAGATAACAGGCTGGATCAACTATTACACGAGAGAGTTGAGGCTTCGGATTTAACGGCGGGTACCATCGCAAATGCCAATATGCTGAATGTCCTTCATCTCAGCACGATGGATCATGCAGGCGCAGGCAATGCCGCGTACAGGCTTCATAATGGCCTGAGATCAGTAGGCATAAGATCGACAATGCTCGTACTCTCAAAAAAGACGGCCGATCG
>DKBK01000044.1:689-20141 GCA_002451135.1 Nitrospiraceae bacterium UBA6902 | reverse complement strand
GTGAGTGCCGTCTTTTTTATTCAGCCACTGAATGTAGGCATGCACATCATTCCAGCTTACGCACACAACAGGGTCTCTGTCTGTCTGATAAAATCCTGTATTACGCCATGAGTGGTCTTTGATCTTTGCCTCCCGTCCATCACCAATCCAGCTATGACAGCCGTCCTGTATTTCGGCCTCGGTTCTATATCCTGTTTCATCAGCAAATTTTCTGAATTCCCCTACCGTCACCTCATACTTCCCGATATAGAACCCGTCCACACATACTTCGTGCACCGGTTTCTCGCTGGAGGGAAGATCCCTGAAGATATCTCCCATCCTGAAACACCCACCTTTGATGAGGATCATGTTCTTGAGTTTTGAAGAGGGGATTTGGTTCTCTGCATGCACGGTCGTTAGTGAAGAGACAAGGATGATACAAAGGATTGCGGCCATATTTCTCATATACTTATTGTATCTCTGATAACGACTTTTGCAAAAGATAAAGTTTTACCACCCCTGCGCTGTATCTCCGCTCACGCTCGGAGGCATTGGTCATTTATGAGAAAACGGATGATGCTTATGTGGAGGTGGCTTGTTTCTTTGCAGCAAGCTTTACGTCTGCATCTTCAGCCTCAACAAAACTTAAAAGATAATCCTTGAACTTGCTCGGCAGGAGCCATCTTATCCCCAGTTTTTCAGCCCAGGTTATTGCTCCGTGGTCCACGGTGACCAGCAGGGCGTCAAGCTCTTTTGCCAGAAGTATCAAGTCCACGTCTTCTTTACTGTCGATTATTCCTTCCCTCAGAGCTTCTCTGTAACTTTTCCTCATCCCCTGAATGACTTCCTGCTCCTCCGCTTTCCCCGCATTTCTGACAGCCTTTTCAGCAATTCTGAGGCCTTTATTGATCCTGTCCCTTATATCTTCAATCAATTCATACAAAAAGAACGCAGGACAGGTCAGTTCATGCTTGCTGGGTGACTTCTGGTTGAGAATAGCCATAAAACGGCCCGGGATCTTTCTCTGGTCTACGAAATTCAACAGTTCCCTGAAAACCGAAGAAGGCATGTAGAATTCGAGTCCCGGGATTTGCTCGGCTATAGTCAGAAATCCCTTTATTGCTTCGGTAGGCGAATCACCAAAGTCATTCCGTACCTCAGGATTTACAAACAGGCTAGTATCAAGAACTACTTTGTCTTTTACGGATCTTGCAGATTTCATTGACATCCAGAATAAATGTGTTCCAGTTCCTGCATTCAGGGCATCTGCCTGACCAGTCATGAGAAATATAGTTGCAGTCAGAACAACAATAAGGGATCAGCAGCTGCTTGTCAACACTTAAAGACTTTTTGAATTCATTAGCTGCCTTCCTGTACTCAGACCGCCTTTCATAAATATTCCCGAGAAGCTTGTGCAAATCGGGATAATCAAACGCCGTAACATCTATTGTATCAATCGTCTCCATCGCATAGTCTATCATCTCGAGCCGGTAATACAGTTTTGCGAGGAAAAACTGGAGCCTCAGGTCTCTCTGGTTTTTCTGAATTGCCTTTTGATAAATATCAATGATCGTCCCGGGTTCTCCTTCATCTATAAAATGGTCTTCAAGGCGAACAAGGAGGACCAGCGATAATGTTTCTTCATACCCTTGCATCAGAACGTCCTGCGCTTCCTTGCTTTCGCCATCTTTTAAATACGCATCGGCAAGAGAGATATACGCCGCTATAAAATTGTTGTCTGATTTGATAACACTCTTGAGGATCTTTACAGCCTTATCTGTGGTGCCCGATTCGATATAATAACGTCCCAATTCATATTTGTAACCGAGGAGTTTCCTGTTCTCCTCTTTTTCTCTCTGAGGTGTCAGCTTGCATTTAAGGATTTTTTGCTGGGTATCCAGAATTTCTTCCCATTCCCTGTTTCTTTCATAAATATCCCTTTTCTTGCATAAAACCATAACATTATCACTGTCAATGTCCAGGATGGTATCAAGATAGCCAATAGCCTCCGGCCAGTGATGCTGTGTCTCGGCAGTCCTGGCAAGTGAAAGCATTACTTCAATGCTTTTTGGTTTCACCTCTCTTGCCTTTTCATAATATTCTTCAGCCTTGACAAAATCTTTATCGTAAAAAGAAATGTCTCCCATTCTTAGCAGGGTATGAAAACTGGTGTGATCATGCTCAAGAACTCCGGTAAAAAGCTCAGCGGCTTCTTCATATCTTGCAGCAAAAAAGGCCTCCATCCCTTTTGAAAACGAATCGAGTACTTTTGCTTCTTTCTTGCGTTTACGCTGAATGTGCCAGTTATCTATATGCCGTCTCGCGTCCCTTAAGACCGCAATAAGAAACATTGAAATAATACCTGCTGCGGCAGATATGAAAATTACGGCAATCACAGGGATGTGTTCAAACGTTACCCCGTTCCAGACAGTTATGTTGACCGTTTCCTTATTAAAGAAAGAAAGCAGGCTCAGGACAGCAAGAAATATCACCAATAGAAATACAGTAAATTTTGCCATATTGTTAGTTTCCCATTCTTTGAAAATTATATTCAATACATATGATATTCATACGTCAACACTGTCATATACCGTTATTGCTCAAGAGGGATTCTCGGGGCATCTATCCAGAACTTTTCCAGATCATAAAACGCCCGCGTTTCCCTGTCAAACACATGAATTACGATATCGCCATAATCTATCAGAACCCAGCGGGCAAAATCCATCCCCTCTTTCCCTAACGGGAGAATTTTTTTCTTTGAAAAGTAATCGTCAATTGCTTCCGCGATGGCCTTTATTTGCGCCGGATTGTCTCCCGAACAGATTACAAAATAATCTGCGATTGATGAGAGTTCTTTTAACTCGAGGATTACTGTGTCGCTGGCTTTCTTGTCAATAGCCAGCTCTGCAGCTTTGATTGCCCTTTTCTTTAAATTAATTATGTAGAAATTCTCCCTTACTTTTCCGGATGATATAGAACGGAACAAGGTTCATTACTGCTAACGATTTTTATATAATTTATTTGAAATTATATAGGATTTCACTGAATCAGGCAAGAGATACTTAATTTCCCCCCCTGAGCTTACCAGATTCCTTATCAGTGAGGCCGATATATTGAGACCTGTTACATTGCACAAATAAACTTTCTGATTTTCAGAGACTCGGAATGAACACTCATTTATCTTCCCTTTATCAAGTGCCTTTAATGTGACTGGTGAGGCGCCTTTGAGATAAGGAGAGGATGCAAGATCGATAAACGTATAGCCCGGCCTTGAAATAACCACGAGGCTGGCAAGACATATAAGGATGTCCGGCTGTTTCCAGCACGGCAGGTCAAGAAACGCATCTATCCCGAGAATAAAATAAAGTTCACTGTCCCTGTATTTTTTTTTTAATTTTTTTATGGTATCTACAGTATATGACCTGCCCCTCCTTCTGACTTCGAGGTCGGATACTTCAAAGTGCCGATTGCCTTTTACGGCTCTCTTGACCATTTCATAACGGTATTCAGCCCTTTCAAGTTCCGGCTTGTCAAACGGGGACCTGCCCGATGGTATAAACAGTACCTTATCCAGAGAAAGCAGCTTATATACTTCTTCCGCTGTTCTCAGATGACCATAATGTACTGGATTAAAGGTACCACCGTAAATTCCTATTTTCATGTATTTAATTTACTTATTCTTCATATCCGAATCTGTCCGCTACCCATCACGATAAATTTCGTGCAGGTAAGTTCTTCAAGTCCCATGGGACCTCTCGCATGTATTTTGTCTGTTGATATGCCCATCTCGGCACCGAGACCAAATTGAAATCCGTCGCTCAATCTGGTTGACGCATTTACAAACACAGAGGAAGAATCCACTTCGCTTAAAAATCTCATTGCCTTCTGATAGTCCTTCGTCACGATAGAATCCGTATGGGCTGAGCTGTACTTCGCGATATGATCCATTGCATCATCAATGTCCCCGACTGTCTTGATGTTCAGAATCAGATCAACATATTCCCTGTAAAAATCTTCATCCTCTGCTTTATCAAGAGACTTATCAATCCTCCTTGTCTTCGGGCACCCCTTCAGAAGCACTTTTGCCTTTCTGAATCTCTGTATCATGGGCGGCAGGAACTTCCTCGCTATTTTCTCATCCACCAGCATAGTCTCCATTGCATTGCACGTTCCGGGACGCTGCACCTTTGCATTGAAGCATATTTCCTCAGCCATATGAACGTCCGCGTCACGGTCAACAAATACATGGCACACTCCTTTATAATGCTTAAGCACGGGGATGCGGGAATTTTCCGTGACAGCCCTGATCAGCCCCTCACCGCCCCTCGGAATGACGAGGTCAATAATACCCTCGAGCTTTAACATTTCCATAATTGCCTGCCTGTCCGTATTATCTATAAAGGTTATTACCCCTTCATGGATGCCTTCTTTTTTGGCAACGCCTCTCAGGATGTTCACAATTGCCATATTTGAATGCACGGCCTCGGACCCGCCTCTCAAGACTACCGCATTGCCTGCCTTCAGGCAAAGCCCGGTCGCATCAGCCGTGACATTCGGCCTTGATTCATAGATAATTCCAATCACGCCTATGGGTACCCGCATTTTTCCAACCATCATCCCATTAGGTCGCTTCCACATCTTTATAATCTCTCCGACGGGATCCGGTAATGCTGCTATTTCAACAAGCCCCTGTGCCATTTCATTGATCCTTTTTTCAGTCAGGGTAAGCCTGTCGATCATGGCACGGGACAGTCCTTTTTTCTTAGCCGAATGAATGTCCTTCATATTGGCCCTTTGCAGCTCCCCCATTTTAGTCTTCATGACCCCGGCCATCTTTATTAAGGTGTTATTCTTCTGTTCGGATGAGGCCCTGGCGACCGCTCTCGCCCCATCCCTTGCTTCACGGGCTTTATTCAAAACATATGACTTTATATCCATACGATACCTCCTGGCAAGAAAAAATGACTATTCATTTTAGCATAAATAACGGGATACTGTATAAAGCCGGTTAATTCATTATCGTTTGGTTTGACGGCAGGTAACGCTATCTTATTAAGTCGCTAGGACGCAGGCAGTCGGAGAGAGGTGATATGACGGTATAACGAAGTGAACACTTCAGAAGCCTGGTACCTGGAATGATATTTTTCAACTTATATATTTCAAATGTCATTCACTCTCTTGTTACCAGTTTCTTTCCGGCATCATACGCATCCTTAAGCGCAGTGGGGTGACCGAGAATGGCCCCTTTTTCATCAATACCCATAAAGCTAAGGACACTGTTTTCAGGAACGCTTACGGTCCTGAAAAATGCCTTTGCACACGCATCGGCACAGGTAATGCCAATATCTTTTTTCATCCCGCCGACCAGTAATAAAAGACCTTTTCTGCCAAGACTGCCGCCATCAATTGTTTTCTTTAACATGTATCTTTCGATCCATAAGCACTGGCACCTGTCTATCATGAGCTTTGTCTGGGCGCTAAGTGCAAAAAAGAATATGGGTGAAGCAAGTATGATTCTATGGGCAGCACGGATTGAATCATAAATCTGGTCCATATCATCATGAAATATACATTCCCCGGTTTCATTACATCCCCCGCAATTCTGACAGGGTTTAATGTTCATGATATTTAGATTGTAAATCTGCACAGATCGTCCGGCATCTTCAATGCCTTTAACTGCCTCTTTTAATAACAGTTCTGTATTCCCGTTTTTTCTCGGGCTCCCGCAAAAAGCCACAATATTCATTCTGTTTTCTCCGTTATATTTGGATATTGTATGAAAACCGGATTACTGCATATGTATAAAACAGGTTACGTGACACATCACGTCTTGACTGTTGTAACACAGTGGTATTCCCATCATGGATCATTGCCAGAACGGCGCACCAAATATCCGGCATACATGATTACTTACCAGAATATCATATTCAAGAAAGATATGCATCCAGGGGGGGATAATATTTGTTAATGCATTTTCTCTATGACTTTGATAAAGGCCGAGACAATCTTGGGATCAAACTGGGTGCCGGCACATTCCTTAAGCTCTGCTATCGTTTTGTCTTCTGAATTCGCTTTTTTGTAGACCGTATTTGACCTCATTACATCATAGGCCTCAGCAACAGCCAAAATACGCGCCCCATAAGGGATCGTCTCCCCCTTCAGCATGTGCGGATAGCCGCTGCCGTCAAATCTTTCATGATGGTGGAGAATTATTGGCAGTTCTTTCTGAAATAACTTGGTCCTCTCAATAATCCTTACGCCTATGTTGGCATGTCTTTTTATTGAATTATATTCCTTATCTGTCAATTTGTCTTTCTTCTTTATAATATTAGAATTAATTCCCACCATGCCTATGTCATGAAGCAAGGCAGCATGTTTAATGACGTTCACGTCCTCTTCCGGCATTGATAACTTCCTGCTAAGTTTCTCTGCATACTGGCTCACCCTCACAGAATGCTCGCTTATATAATCCCAGCCTTTTTCGATCTCACATAATATATTATGTGCGGATGCAATACAGGTTTCTTTTATATTTTCATTTATCGTGTCGAACCTTACGTAAAAATCTTCTACCTTTTTCAACTCCTCCTTGAGCCCGACGGTATCTTCCGATTCAATTTCTCCAAAGTAGCAGACGTTATCCCTTCCCCTCCACTTCGCACGATAGAGTGCCTTGTCAGCATTTGCAATCAGATCCTCATCACTCACCACATTTTCATCCGATGTGGCTGATATCCCGGCGCTCACAGTTACTGTCTCAGAAATTTTATCTTTAGTAAATTTATTGTTCACAAATACCTTGCGTATTCTCTCGGCCAGAATAAAGGCACCCTGCAAGTCCGTGTTCGGAAGGATGATAAAAAATTCCTCACCGCCATACCGCGCAACAAAGTCCGTATCTCTGACTAATCTTTTCAGAATCTGGGCTGACTGGGCCAGGACAAAGTCACCGTATTGATGACCATAATTATCATTCACCGCCTTAAAGTAATCAAGGTCGATCATTATGCACGAAAGAGGTTGAGAATATCTCTTTGCCTTTTTATATTCATTTTTCAAAACTTCCCTGAAGTGACGGTAGTTGAATAGTCCTGTGAGGCCGTCCTTGATCGCCAGCTTTTCCAGTTTCTTGAAAGATTCCCGAATATCACTTTCCAGTTTTTTCCTCTGCAATACTCTGCGAATAGCCCGGTCTAACGCAACAGTCTTGATCTCATTGTTTGTTAAATAATCATAAGCCCCCTTGTCCATAGCCTTGACGCCTAGTTTTTCCTGGCCCTCTGCAACAATCATAATTACCGGCAGCCCTAATTTTCTTTTAATTATCTCCTGAACCATCTTAAGTCCTTTTGCGCCAGGAAGATCCTGGCCTACTAATAAGAGATCAAAATTATTGTCAGATGCCTTGCTGATTGCATCCGACCCGGAAGTAGCCGTATCAATCGTGTATTTAATATCGCTATAATTGCCAAGGGTAGATTTGATAACATCTATAGCTGGAGAACCCTTATCAGCTACTAAGATGGAAATTGCTTCTTTGGACATTATATTGCCCCCTCCTCAAGGAGCGATACGTATCACCGTGTAAAGTAGAAAGAGAATGAATCTGTACAAGTGAATTGATCTTCACTATTATAACTTCTACATTAATTTACATCAACTGTAAAATTAACAAACAGAACACCGGGAATCATTGACAAACACAAGGCATTGCATCTATCATAAGTCTTTGATTATTTGCAAGTTGCCGTATCATCGTTAGAATTTTATTCATGCAGGACATATTTGTCAAGATAAATATTATCTTACATGGGCCTGAGCTTACCTTTAGTAAATCTCTGGCGAGAGCGCAGATATCTTATGTTTTATAAGTTTGCATGAAATTGATGTGAAAATAATAGACGGAATTGAAAACGTTAAACAGGAATTACCCTACCCGGTCCTGACGCTTGGAAATTTCGACGGAGTACATCTTGGTCATCAGGCAATCTTCCGGATGTTAAAGGAAAGGGCCAGGGAAATGAATGGCACGTCTATTGTGTACACATTTGTCCCCCACCCTATGAGAGTAATAGCTCCGGAAAGAGCGCCCAAATTGCTTACCAATTACAAGGAAAAAATTAAGCTTATAGAAGAATCAGGGATCGACGTTATTATCTGCACGAACTTTACAAAAGAATTTGCAAACATCAGCGCCGAAGACTTTGTTAAAGAAATTCTTTGTAACACTCTTAATGTTAAAGAAATATTGATCGGTTCCAATTACCTTTTCGGCAAGGGAAGAAAAGGCTCACCGGAACTGTTAAAAAAACTCGGTAAAGAATGCGGATTCAGCGTGACAGTAATAAATGAGATAGGTATCGACAATTCAGCCCTGAGCAGTTCCAGAATCCGTACGCTTATTGCGAAAGGCAGGGTTGACGAAGCAAGGAAATTCCTCGGGAGGTATTATTCTGTTGACGGCATTGTCATTGAAGGAGCCAAGAGGGGGAAAAGTCTTCTCAATACCCCCACGGCGAATCTGCTTACCGCAAATGAACTTCTCCCTAAAGACGGTGTGTATGCGGTAACCGTTGATGTGGACGGGAAAGTGTATGGCGGTGCCACCAATATCGGTCACAACCCGACATTTGATGATAAAAAATTCAGTTTCGAGACACATATTCTTGATTTTGAGGGGCAGCTTCTCGGGAAGACTTTAAGGGTCTCTTTTATCAAGAGGATAAGAGACGAAATGAAATTTTCAAGCGTGGAAGAGCTCGGAACCCAAATGAGAAAAGACATAGAAGAGATCAGGAATATTCTAAAACATCATATGTAGGGCCTCACGTGTGCAGTTCCATAGTTTCAGGCAGACCTTTTATTAAATAAATTCCCGGTTCCATGGCGCCTGCGTCCAGTTCTTTATCACCTTTGTACTGAGAAACTTTCTCACTGCTTCCCTTTAATGCGATTTCGCGTTAGAATATTCATCAGGTGAATAGATTATGGATGAACTTGAATTCGGACTGGATGAAAAGCTTGAGACAAAAAAACGGCAGAAAGTAACATCCCCGCCCATGTATAAAGTTTTTCTCCTTAACGACAATTACACCACGATGGAATTTGTTGTTCATATCCTTGAAAACGTATTCCACAAGCCGATTGTTGAAGCCACGCAGATTATGCTTCATGTCCATAATCACGGAAGGGGACTTGCCGGTGTGTATACTCATGAAATAGCTGAAACAAAAATCAGTACCGTACATCAGCTGTCGCATCAGAAAGGTTTCCCGCTTAAATGCACTCTGGAGAAAGAATGATCAATAAAGAACTTGAAATAACTATTGAGGCTACTGTCAGGGACGCGGAAGCACGGCGTCATGAATACCTTACCGTAGAGCACATCCTGTTTGCCATCCTTCATGATGAATGGGGTATCGATATTATTACCCACTGCGGAGGAGATGTTGAAAAAATCAAGGAATTACTTGAAGACTTTTTCAACAATAAAATCGCAAAGCTCCCCGCTGATACTAAAAGCTATCCAGAACCGACTGTTGCGTTCAGACGGGTATTCCAGACAGCAGTCAATCATGTGATGTCCGCTGAAAAACCGGAGGCTGACGCGGGGGATTTTCTGTCAGCCATATATATGGAAAAGGATTCCCCTGCTGTTCATTTTCTTTTAGGGGAAGGCATAACACGTCTTGACATATTGAATTACATTTCACATGGGATAACACACGCACCGGAAAAACCTCTGGACGATACGCCTCCTGAGACCAAAAGTATTCCCGCCAGGAAGCAGACGCACAAAAAGGACGCCCTGACACAATTTACCGTGGACCTCGTACAAAAAGCTGCTGAGGGCGGAATTGACCCCCTTGTGGGACGTGAAAGAGAGCTTGCAAGGGCAATCCAGGTATTATGCAGACGCAGAAAGAACAACGTGGTATTTGTAGGTGAACCCGGAGTCGGCAAGACAGCAATCGTTGAAGGCCTTGCATTAAGAATACATAAAGGAGACGTCCCTGACCTGCTGAAAAACGCCCGTATCTTTTTGCTCGATATGGGCAGCCTGCTTGCAGGCACCAAATACAGGGGGGACTTTGAGGAGCGCCTCAAGGCCACGATCAAGAAATTGGAATCGATCCCTGGTGCGGTCCTCTTTATTGATGAGATACATACGGTAGTAGGAGCCGGAGCCACAAGCAGCGGTTCCATGGATGCCTCGAATATTCTCAAGCCAATATTAAATACCGGGAAATTACGCTGTATCGGCGCAAGCACCTATGAGGAATTTAAAAACCATTTTGAAAAGGACAGGGCCCTTTCAAGGCGCTTCCAGAAAATAGAGATTCATGAACCTGATGTAAGAGAAACGTTTCAGATACTCAAAGGCTTACGGTCTTATTATGAGGAACATCACGGCGTGAAATACACTGACACGGCGCTGAAGGCCGCAGCCGAGCTTTCAGCAAAATACATAAATGATAAATACCTGCCCGATAAGGCAATCGATGTCATTGACGAAGCCGGGGCACTCCTGAAGCTTTCTCCTCAGTTCAAACACAAAAAGACCGTGGGACAGCCTGAAGTTGAATCTGTGGTTGCAAAGATTGCCAGGATACCAAAGCGTAATATATCAACCTCAGACATGGATAAACTCAGAAAGCTGGAAGACGAGTTAAAAAAAGCTGTCTTCGGACAGGATGAAGCCATACATTCTCTCGCCTCTTCAATAAAGCGGGCCCGGGCCGGACTCGGCTCTCCGGAGAAACCTATCGGGTCATTTCTGTTTTCAGGGCCCACCGGCGTCGGAAAGACCGAGGTGTCCAAAACAATAGCATCGGTCCTCGGTATCCAGTTTATCCGGTTCGACATGAGCGAATATATGGAAAAACACACCGTGGCCCGGCTGATCGGTGCGCCTCCCGGTTATGTAGGTTTCGATCAGGGGGGTCTGTTAACGGACGCCATAAGGAGACATCCTTACAGCGTTCTCCTTATGGATGAAATCGAAAAGGCACATCCCGATATCTTTAGTGTCCTGCTTCAGGTAATGGACTATGCAACGTTAACTGACAATAACGGAAAGAAAGCGGATTTTCGAAATGTGATTCTCATCATGACCTCTAATGCCGGCACGAATGAAATGGGCAAAAGTACCATCGGCTTTGGAGATAGAAGCAAGGATACGCATTCAAAGGGGAAAGACGCCATACAGAGGCTCTTCAGCGCAGAATTCAGAAACCGCCTTGATTCAACCATAACCTTTAATCCACTGACGCCGGAAATAATGAAAAAGGTCGTCGATAAATTCATACATGAATTGCAGCAGCAATTGAATCAGAAAAAAGTCATCATTGATCTTTCAGAAGCCGCCAGAGACTGGCTGGCCAGACGTGGCTATGACCCGCAATACGGTGCAAGACCTCTGGGAAGAATTATCCAGACTGCAATCAAAGACGTTTTATCTGAGGAGGTCCTCTTCGGCAAACTCTTCAAGGGCGGAAAAGTTTCAATTGATCTTGATAAAGATACACTGACATTTAATTATTCAAATTGATACAGTGAACATATGTGATATTTGTTATATTTCAGTTGCTCAACGCTGGTAACTGACAGCTCATAGCAAGATTATGCCTGTCTTCAGACTCCCGGATGAACACATATTCCCGCCTCCCCGTCTCGCGGAAGACAATGGTCTTCTTGCCGTAGGAGGAGACCTCAGTGAACCCCGCCTGCTTCTTGCTTACTCAATGGGAATTTTCCCCTGGTATGCAGAAGGAGATCCCATCCTGTGGTGGTCTCCGGACCCTCGGCTCGTATTATCCCCGGATGAACTGAGGATATCACGGAGTCTGAAGCAAACGATCAATAAAAATCTGTTCACGATAACCCTGGATACGGCCTTTGAAGAAGTTATCGTGAACTGCGCTGCGATACATCGTACACATGCCGGCAGCACATGGATTACGGATGATATGATGGAAGCATACATAGGTCTTCACCGGGCAGGTTATGCACACTCTGCGGAAGCCTGGTCTGGCAAAAAACTGGCCGGCGGGCTCTATGGGGTATCCCTGGGCGCGGCTTTTTTCGGGGAATCCATGTTTACCAAAATAAGCAATGCATCAAAAGTGACTTTTATATCCCTTGTACACCAGCTCGTTCAATGGAATTTCACATTAATTGACTGCCAGATGACAACACCACATCTCTTACACCTGGGCGCCCGTGAAATCCCGCGTATTCAATTCCTTGAAATGCTGAAATCAGCACTGCTGAAGCCTTCAAAAAAAGGAAAGTGGATGTTTGAGAATCCCTGAAACATTACTGCCGAGAAAGACTGCTGATACCTAGTTGATTCCGGTAACCGTCAATATGGTTTTCAGGTCTGTTCCTTAGCACAACTATAAAAACTTCTCAGGGTGGATATGTAATTCTCAGTGAAATATTAAGTGACTTTTCACATGATATATTTTAAAATAGGATTACATATCGCGAAGCTCATCTTACCGATTTTTCACAGGTGAGTGAGGAGGTTATATGGACCTGGAAGCAATAAGTGGACCCAAATTACCTGATGTGATACATCCTCCGATATCATCACACGGGCTTAAACCTGTTAAAAAAAAGTCCGGGGTGCGCCGGATAACGCAAAGAACAAGCCCTTACGAAGATCTGGACAGATGGACAATTCAGGACAGGGTAACTATTTCACCTGAGGCCTGCCGCAGATATCAGGCAATGCGTGTTGCCAAAACAAGCAGTTTTATCGGAAATTAACTCGATCGTCTCCCCTATTATCCGGGTCATGCCCTTCCGCCATTTTCCAGTTGTAACAATCTTTTATTGATAAAAGGGTAACTCAAGGATATAACATATAAAATCAAACATCTGCCAGGTGATTGACAAGGTGGCTGTTTGGTGATAGATTTTACCTATAGGATAGAGATAAGCTCTCCCGATAAAGCCAAACCCTTTGCGAGAAGGGGGCAGAAAACAGCGGGTCTTATAACGATGATAAGACGGCCGGGTTACCGAAGGATGACTGAGGTAAACCCGGTTTTTTTTTGAGAGAAGGAGGTGAAAGGGCAATGGGGAGAGAAAGATGAGCGGATTGGCCTGGACCAGGGAGGTGAGTGAGCATGAAAGTAAAACAATTAATGCATAAGGATCTGGTTACTATCCTGCCAGCAGCAACTCTGCATGAAGCAGCGCTTAAGATGAAAGAGATGAAGGTCGGCACGGTCCTCATTGTAGAAAATGGCGGGAAGCTGAAAGGGATAGTAACAGACAGGGACATAAGCCTTGCTGTGGCAGCTGACGCGAAAGACCCCAACACAACTCGTGCATCCGAGATTATGGCATCAGAGCCCGTATCCATATCATTTGATGCCGATGTTGATTACGCGCTAAGGATAATGAGCCAGCAAAACGTCAGGCGACTCCCCGTGTGTGAAAAGGAAAGGGTCGTGGGGATCTTGTCCGCAGCCGATGTTGCCACTGAGCTCAGGGAAGAGATGAATCAGTTCATTGGCCTTGAAGAGGCCTTTGCAAAACACCATTAAGAGAGAATTTATGAGCCAATCCGCTCACTTTTTTTAAAGACGGAAACTTTATTAAAGGAGGTATCGGTTATGGCGGTAAAAAAACTGAAGGAATTCCTCGACAAGAACAACATTACGTACCATACGATCACGCATTCGCCGGGTTATACTTCCCAGGAGACCGCAGCGGCCGCGCATATCTCCGGGAAAGAAGTGGCTAAAACGGTAATGGTAAAAATCGACGGGCAGATGGCCATGGCCGTCCTGCCTGCCGCATATAAAATTGACCTCACTCTTTTAAAGAAAGCCGCCGGAGCAGAAACCGTTGAACTGGCAGGAGAAAGGGAATTTGAAAGCAGGTTCCCGGATTGTGACATCGGGGCCATGCCTCCCTTTGGAAATCTGTATGGCATGGATGTGTTTGTCGCTGAAAAACTGACCGAGGACGAGGAGATTGCTTTTAACGCAGGCACCCATTCAGAGTTGATCCAGTTGGCATACAGGGATTTTGAAAAACTCGTCCGTCCTAAAAAGGCACAATTTTCATGTTAAGAGAGCAGAAGCTCTCACGCGCCCGGTTTCATGTGCCACAGCATTACAAAGTCAGAATATCATGCAGGAATGGAATGTCATAGTAAGTGTCAACGAGAGGGGTTTTAAAAGGGCCTTTGAGGTGCTCGAGGAATTCGGCACTGTCAAAAAAACTGATTTTTACAATGTCCTGCTGATGAAGGTTGATCATATGAAGCAGTTCCTTGAAACACTGCGGAACAGGACGCTGCAGGAGCCCGGCTACTTGTACTTTCTATCAAGATTGATTCCCGCGACCAGGGCCTTTATCTTCCGCTCGCCGGAAGAATTTGAGATGAAGGCAAAAGATATTGTGCTGACCTGGGCGCCTGAACTGGCAGGTAAAAGTTTTCATGTCAGGATGCGCCGCCGGGGTTTCAAAGGGAGACTTTCAAGTCTTGACGAAGAACATTTTCTGGATCATATCCTGCTCAAATCCCTTGAGGCGGATGGGAAGCCCGGCCGCATTACCTTTGAGGACCCGGACGCAATTATCGCAGTCGAAACCGTAGCGCAATGGGCTGGCCTTTCGCTTTGGAAGCGTAACGACTTACAGCAATATCCGTTTATAAAGCTGAATTAAGATAACATACCGCTGGTATATAGCGTATGTCAGCATCCCTCCCTCCTTGCCCCGGCTATATCTATTTATCAGACGTTCCCGTACATTGGATTTTTTATAGTTGGCAAATGCCCTGCAGGCCCCTGTGTTTGATTTCAACTGGTCTTTTTCGTTTCCTCTGCAGGAGTGGACAAATGATATGAGCAGTCAGCAGGCTTTACTGGTTGTTTTTCCTCTGCATCTTGTATTACTCTTTAAGCAGGATTTAACTCATCTCCATAAACTTATGTATAACGAATATTTCGGATTAAGAGAGGCACCTTTCTCAATCGCTCCGGACCCCCGCTATCTCTTCATGAGCGAGCAGCACAGGGAGGCCCTGGCTCATCTTGTATATGGGTTTAGCAGTGACGGCGGTTTTGTACTGCTCACCGGTGAAGTCGGGACAGGCAAGACCACTGTCTGCCGCTGTCTGCTGGAACAGATACCGGACAATACATCCATCGCATTTATCCTGAATCCGAAATTGACAGTACAGGAACTTCTGGCTACAATCTGTGATGAATTTGGGATCAACCACCCGCCAGACAACACCAGCATAAAGGTATTTGTAGACCTGATTAATGCCTATCTGCTTGAGGCCCATACAAAGGGCCGAAAAGCCATTCTCCTTATCGACGAAGCACAGAACCTCAGCACCGACGTGCTGGAACAGCTCAGACTTTTAACGAACCTTGAGACAAACCAGAGAAAGCTGCTCCAGATAATACTGATCGGGCAACCCGAACTCAGGGACAAGTTGTCAGATCCAGGCCTGCGTCAGCTCTCCCAGCGGATAATTGCCCGATACCATTTAGTCGCCCTTTCAAAGAGAGATATCAGCGCCTATATATCGCATCGTTTGTCCGTCGCGGGCGTGAGTGACCAGTTATTCCCTGCCGCGGTTATTAATAAACTTTACCGCCTTACCGGGGGGGTGCCCAGGTTAATTAATGTAGTATGCGACAGGGCACTGCTCGGCACATACGCCATGAATAAAAATCTTGTCAGCACGTCCACCCTTACAAAAGCAGCGCATGAAGTATTCGGAGAATCGAGACCCGCCGGACTTAGACTGCGCAGGAACGCGGCCGTGTGGATAATTTCTTCGCTCATCATTGCGGTCGGTGCCGTTGTTACGGCAACCTATTACCAAAAGGGCAAACAGGAACCCTCGGCACATGAACCGATAAGTAACAAACAGGCTACGGTATATGAAGCGGTCAAACCCGATATCATAGAAACCATACGAGGCAGGAAGTTAAACTGGCCTGCTGACCAGCCGGCAGACAAAAGCAGTGAAATGGCCTTCCGGGAGCTTTTTAAACTCTGGGGCCTTGTGTATCAGCCGGCTGATACTGTTTCCTCCTGCACGCAGGCCGAACGCAGCGGCCTGAAATGTTACAAGAGCCTGGGAACCTTACCCCGTCTCCGGAACCTTAACAGACCCGCAGTCCTAAAATTTTCTGACGACGGAGGCACTGTATATTATGCTGTTTTGACCGCCCTCTCTCACGATTCAGCACGTCTGCGCCTGGGCACAGACGTGATAAATGTTCCACTGAAAGATGTGGAAGCATCCTGGCTTGGCGAGTATACCCTGTTATGGCGTCCCCCGCCTGTTTTTACCGAAATTATCAGGCCCGGCATGCAGGGCCCGGCAGTGCAATGGCTTGAGACCCAGCTCAGTCTTTTTGATGGGACACCGAATGTCCCGAAGGAAAATCCTGAATATGATAATGATCTCGTAGACCGGGTGAGGAAATTCCAGCTCGCCAAAGGTCTTATCCCTGACGGGATAGTAGGGACCCAGACCATGATCCATTTAGGGCCGGCTGACGGCGATAAACCGACTTTGGATCACATGCAGAAGGACGGTTAGAAATGTCATTTATCCTTGACGCCCTGAAAAAACTGGAGCAAAAGCGCCAGCACGGAGCAGTCCCCGACTTGATGACCATTCATGCGCATGAACGTGAAACTCGTCAGAAGCGGGTGATATGGCCATATCTTGTCCTGGGGATATTGGTCCTGAACGCGGGGATTTTGGCAACTATGTTCCGCCCCTGGGAGGCTGATAACAAAAAAACGACCGTACCTATCCCCGTCCAGCCATATGTGAGAAAGAATGAACCGGCATCTGCATCGTCCCAGGGCAAAATGGGCGCAGCCGTTTCTGATAAAAAACCCGTTGTACCAAAAGCCTCGCCCATGGCCGGTACACATTCTGATGACACCAACAAAATATCATCCGGCCCAAAACATCAAAATGCAGCGGCACCGGTTCGCGCAAAAATTAAAGCGCCTCTCCCGGTTGAGGAGTCATCTGTTACGAATAAGCAATATTCTGATGAAGACACCCCGTCAGCGCTCAGCCTGAATCCTTCCCCTCAGGACATGGACGTGCTCCGTAAAAAAATAAATGAAGAGACATCCCATTCAGCCAGCGTCCCACCCCGAAAAGAACCTGCTTTAAAAAAACCGAAAACCGTTTCAGAAGAACAGATCCCGGATTTCAGCCAGCTTCCTGAAGATACAAAAAAAGAACTGCCCAATATCATCATTTCCGCACATATCTATTCAAATAACCCGCGCTCCCGGATTATCAATATAAACGGCTCCACGGTAAAAGAAGGCGATGAAATAATAAAGGGGATGACAGTCGTGGAGATAACAATGTCAGGGGTAATCTTGGACTATCAGGGCCACCGCTTCCAGGTGAGGGCATTTTAAATTCTATGAGGATACATTATGAAACGGATTCGCATTCGTAATATTTTATCAGACAGCAATATCGGCCGGACGGTAACGGTCTGCGGCTGGGTAAGATCCAAACGGGAGTCAAAGGGGGTGGCCTTTATTGCACTGAATGACGGTTCAACACAGGACACATTGCAGCTTGTTGTTCCCGCTGAAGCGCCCTCCTTCAGCACATTATCCGGCTGCAATACAGGGGCCGCCATCAGGGCCGAAGGCGTACTGAAAGAATCATTGGGAAAAGGACAGCGGTATGAAGTGGAAGTTTCGGAGATTGAGGTCTTCGGTAATGCCGATTCCGAGAAATATCCGCTACAAAAGAAGGGGCACTCTCTGGAATTTCTGCGAGAGATCGGACACCTCCGGCCAAGGACTAATACATTCGGCGCCGTATTCAGGGTGCGAAATGTCCTTTCCCATACCGTGCATCATTTCTTTCAGAGCCGCGGCTTCATCTGGGTCCATACTCCCATCATCACCTCAAGTGACTGCGAGGGGGCGGGAGATATGTTTACCGTGACTTCTCTTGATCTGGAAAAACTGCCCGCCGTGAATAGCCGGAATATTGACTTTTCACAGGATTTCTTCGGCAGACGCGCCTATCTGACGGTAAGCGGTCAGCTTGAGGCCGAGTTTCTGGCACTGTCACTGGGCGACGTCTACACATTCGGTCCTACGTTCAGGGCGGAGAATTCAAACACCTCCCGTCATCTGTCTGAGTTCTGGATGATAGAGCCTGAAATGGCCTTCGCCGATATCAATGATGACATGAGTCTCGCTGAAGACTTTATTCATACGTTGTGTGGCAGCGTGCTGGAAAAGTGCGAGGCCGAAATCGCCTTTTTTGAGAAGTACTACAAAAACACATCGATGAATGAACTCAGGGTATTGTCCGAAAAGCCCTTTGTCCGCCTCACGTACTCCGAGGCGATCAAAGAGCTGGAGAAGGCCAAAGAGGTATTTGAGTTTCCGGTCAAATGGGGCCTGGACCTGCAGTCCGAACACGAGCGCTATCTGACGGACAAGGTTTTCAAAGGGCCTGTCATAGTAGTTGATTATCCCAAAGATATAAAGGCCTTTTATATGAGGCAGAACCCGGACGGAAAGACCGTTGCGGCCATGGATGTCCTGGTGCCAAAGGTCGGGGAGATTATCGGCGGCAGTCAGCGTGAAGAAAGGCTTGAAGTCCTTGAAGTCAGGATGAAGGACATGGGGATACCGCTTGAAAACATGCAGTGGTATCTGGACCTGAGAAGGTACGGTTCAGCACCGCACGCCGGATTCGGCCTCGGGTTTGAACGGATAGTGCAATATATAACCGGTATGGGCAATATCCGCGACGTCATCCCCTGCCCCCGGGCGCCGCAGTCGATAAGGTATTAAAGTTTCACCTCAAAAGAACCCGTAAAATTACTCTTCCTTAATCCTGGCCTTTATTTTGTTCCGTATCACCTCTGTCAGTTCCTTCATCCCGTGTTCTTCTGAAGCATGTTCGGCAACCTTAATCAACAATTCTTTCTCGTCCACAGCCATTCCCTTCCAATCACATTCTACGCCGAGGTCAGAACATTGAAATACCTTAGCCATTCCTTGCCTCCTGAAATATATTTCACGTTAAGTATATCACAGCAGTGATGGAAGTCAATAATTTATATAAATAAGTTACAGACTCTTTCGATAATGTCTTTCTTAAAGGAGATAACACTTTTCAGCCATAAAGACTTATGAGGTCGTTCTGTATGATAGAATATTGACTGATCAGCCATTTTGATTTTAATACCCTGGAGTAAGGAGAAAATGTATGAGCAGTTCTTACAGGGGCAGTCGCAGGTCCCGCTGGCCTAAAAAATCCGGCGAAAGTAAATCCGCAGAAGAGATCGTCCGGGAGCTGCGGCAGTCCACATCTGCAGCCAGTGACTACCGGGAACGCTCTCTGAAGGTCCACGGTCTCATATGCTCGAAGTGCGGCAGAGAATTTGATGAGAAAACGCGGCACCTGCTGACCGT
>DKBK01000044.1:0-571 GCA_002451135.1 Nitrospiraceae bacterium UBA6902 | reverse complement strand
AGTATCTGCATCCCCATACTGAAGGACACCCCGTGAGAAGACATCTTTGTCTGAAACCACTTCACTTCACACTTAAGGGTTATTTCTTCACCTAATGAAAGTGTGCTCCTGAGTTCAAGTAATGTTGAAGGCGTGATATCCGTGACACTCGTTGCCGAGGCAGTCACCATGTTCAACCCTGCTTCAGAAAAGTTCATGATAATCCCTTTATAGGTTTTATCACCCAATATAATTTCGGCATCAAGATTTTCAACTATCCTGTCGGTGCGTCTTTTTTCTGATTTCTTCATGGGATCCCCTTCATGAGCTGTAGTGTTAAGTATACCAGATCCTTTTCAAATAGAAAACAAATATTTCAGTTACAATGTATCACTTTTCTGCACAAATCCAATCTCACACAGAGGGAGGCTTATACATTGTTGCCTTCATTAACTTCTGGCGCATTTGCGCAAGGAATCAACAACACCTCAACGTCCCCGCGGCTTATGATACACTATTATTCCTTCTTGTAGTTCCTGACTGTCTCACGAACTTCTTCCATGGTAATTCCGAACATCTTTTTTAAATTGCC
>DKBK01000104.1 GCA_002451135.1 Nitrospiraceae bacterium UBA6902 | reverse complement strand
CATCATGTATCACCGCAATATACCGTAAAAAATCCGGAATCGTAAGAGAGATGCTCTGCAGGGGCACCTGAAAGAAAAAGGCGTCTCCACTATGATATACTACTTTTTTGCATTGCACAAAATGAAGGTCTTTGGTGAGGGAAGAAGCAAATCATCGGGAAGACTGGAAAATACGAAACAAGCCGCACACCGCGTATTCAGTCTGCCCATTGTACCGCTTCAACGCACTGAAGATGCCCCGTATCCCATAAAAAGTATAAACGATTTATATGCATAATATAAGAGTAACAAGACCTTGAAACTTCCTGATTTCCCGCAAAGAATCGTTATTGAATTAACCCCGAAATGCAATCTCTCCTGTACCATGTGCCCGAGCCGGCATATGCAGTTGCTGGATGGTTACATATCCAGAGACCTTTGGAAAAAACTTATTGATGAAATCGTCGACGCCAATCCCGAGGCAGTAGTGCTCCCTTTTTGGCGCGGAGAGTCATTGCTTCACCCGGAATTCACGGAACTCTTAACATATGCCCTGGACAGGTTTATTAAAATCCATATTTCAACAAACGGTCATGTGATATATAGTAATCATTGCGATGTCCTGGAAAGGTGTGATTTTGTAACATTCAGTATTCATACAACAAAAGGGTATATCAATGCCGAGCAATTCTTATCTCACAAAAAAAACGGAATGCCGGTAGTTCAGCTATCTTTTGTCAAAGGGGAAGAGACCACAGATACGTTGCTTTATTCACTTGTCACCACCCCGGACCTGAAAGGTTTCGACAGTATCAGGCTTTACGAGGAACATTCTGCCGGCGGAGTTTTCGGGAAGTCAGCAGTGTCAGTGAATAATACCGATCGTGTTTATTGCCCAAAACTTCTTGATACGCTTGTAATTGCCTATGACGGAACAGTATCACGCTGTAACCATATATGGGAAACTGAAGACAGGATCAATCTGAACGAAATTACCTTCNNCCATACGCGAAGCATGGTCGTCCGATCCGCTCAAAAAAATACGTGACAATTATCCTGATGACAGGTGCGGACAATGCGATCAGTGGATAGGTCACACCCTTGGAGAATCCTGGAGTGTTGTAGACGGCATTGTCGAACATAGAGTCTTTTCTTCGTAATGAGAGAGATAAGAAAAATTAACATTTCACAACCGTCCCTTGGAAAAGATGAGTGGGAAGCTCTGAAGGAGCCACTGACCACAGGCTGGGTGACCCAGGGACCCAAAGTTGCGGAGTTTGAGAAAAGATTTGCTGAAATCCATAATGTCAGACATGCAGTGGCAGCTACAAGTTGCACTACCGCTCTGCATCTTGCACTTGCAGCGCTCGGCATAAGGTCATCTGAAGAGGTGATCGTCCCTGCCTTTACCTGGGTTGCCACCGCCAATGTGGTTGAGTATGTCGGCGCAAAACCGGTTTTCTGTGATATTGAGAGAGATACGTACAATATTGATGTTTCTCAGATGGAAAAGCATATCACTTCAAGAACAAGGGCGGTCATCCCTGTTCATCTTTTCGGGCTTTGCGCAGATATGGACCCGTTGTCCGAGATATGCAGAACACGAAATATCCATATTGTTGAGGATGCTGCCTGTGCCGCCGGAGCATCATACAAAAATAAAAAAGCCGGAACGCTGGGAGATATCGGCTGTTTTTCCTTCCATCCGCGGAAGATCATTACAACAGGTGAAGGCGGAATGTGTACGACAAACAATTCCGGCTTGTCGGACAGGCTTTTCTGCTTACGCAATCACGGAGCTTCGTTATCAGAGGAGGAAAGGCATAAAGGCGCTAGTCCGTATGTACTTCCTGATTTCAACGTCCTCGGTTTTAATTACCGCATGACCGACTTGCAGGGAGCGATAGGTCTTGTCCAGCTCCGCAAGCTTTCATCCTTTATCGATCAGCGCCGTCACCGGGCACAATGGTACAGAGAACAGTTAAAAGATATCGCATGGCTGAAAACACCGACTGTTACAGCAGGTTATGAACATACGTATCAGTCGTTTGTATGTTATATGGATGAGCATAAGGCCCCGCTGACACGTAATGAGTTTATGGAATTGATGCATTCAAGGGGTATCTCCACCAGACCCGGCACCCATGCCGTTCACATGCTCGGATATTACGCCGATAAATACGGATTGAAGCCTGAGGACTACCCTGTATCCCGTGACTGTTATCTGTATACAGTAGCTCTCCCTTTGCATAATAGAATGACTGAGGAAGACTACCAGTACGTGGTCAGAAAGATAAAGGAAGTATCAAAATAATATGTGCGGCATAGCGGGCATTTTCAACCTTAACGGCGAACCTGTTTCCCCGGTTATTTTGCGGAAGATGACGGACTCCATTGCCCATAGGGGGCCTGACGGAGAGGGGTTTTATACGGATAGCTTTATTGGGCTGGGCCATCGGAGGCTTGCAATAATAGACCTTTCACCGGCGGGTCATCAGCCCATGCTCGCAGAGAACGGCCAGTATGCGATCACATACAATGGAGAAGTATATAATTTCCAGGAGTTGAGGGCAGAACTGGAGAGCCTGGGTTATAAATTCAGGTCCAGGACCGATACAGAGGTCGTGCTGAATGCATATGTCGAATGGGGAAACGGGTCCGTGGAACGATTCAACGGAATGTTCGCCTTTGCCATCTGGGACAAGAGGCGGCAGGAACTGTTTCTCGCACGTGACCGCTATGGCATCAAACCACTCTACTACACCTTTCAGGGGAATACGTTTATTTTTGCTTCGGAGCAGAAAGCCATTATCGTACATCCAAATATAGAACGGGAGATCAACCTCGAAGCGCTGCTGGAATACTTTACATTTCAAAATTTATTTACAAACAGGACCCTTTTAAAAGGCATTCACATGCTACCGCCGGGACATTGGACCAGGGTGACATTGGCCCAGAGCGGAAATATCGCTGCACATCACCAGTACTGGGATTTTAATTTTAAGGAACCGGATAATCCAATATCTGAAGCCGAGTATTCAGAGGAGCTTGACCGCCTCTTCAGGCAGGCTGTGAGCCGTCAGCTTATCAGCGATGTTGAAGTCGGTTCATATCTGAGCGGAGGAATGGATTCAGGCTCGATTACAGCTGTTGCCGCGAACCAGTTGCCGTACATCAAATCGTTCACCTGCGGATTTGACCTTCATTCAGCCTCAGGGCTGGAGATGGGATTTGATGAGCGTGAAAAGGCTGAATATATGTCCTATCTCTTCAAAACAGAACATTATGAGATGGTGTTGAAGGCTGGTGACATGGAGCGTGTATTGCCGAAGCTGGCATGGCATTTGGAAGAGCCAAGGGTCGGACAGAGTTACCCCAACTATTATGCGGCTCAGCTGGCATCAAAGTTTGTGAAGGTTGTGCTTTCCGGAGCCGGAGGAGACGAACTTTTCGGTGGATACCCCTGGCGGTATTACCGGGCGGTGGTGAACNNCTTTATTTTGAAGCAAAAACGTTTCTGCATGGCTTACTGGTTGTAGAGGACAAGCTCAGCATGGCCCATAGGCTCGAGACTCGGATACCTTTCCTTGATAATGATCTCGTCGATTTTGCCATGACGATCCCTGTTATATTGAAACTCAAGAATCTGACTGAAATTATAGGACTTAATGAGAATGAACCGGGCCCAAAGACAGCCAAGTATTTTCAGAAAACACGGGATGGGAAGCTACTGCTTCGCGATGTGATGAAGCGATATATTCCGGCTGAAATTACTGAGGGGATAAAACAGGGCTTTTCAGCACCGGATGCCTCATGGTTTAAGGGCGAAAGTATTGATTATGTAAAGAAAGTGCTCTTTGATAACCGTGCTGAACTCTATCGGTATCTTGATAGAGATAGTGTCAGAAAATTGCTTAATGAGCACTTAGAGGGAAAGCAGAACCGCAGGTTGTTTATCTGGTCACTGCTGAATTTTGAATGGTGGTGCCAGAAATTTATTTAGATAAGTACTGTGTTATTGAGTCTTACTTGAGTATTATAAAAAAATATGATTGAAAATATTTTTACAACTAAAATTTCTGTAAAAGACAATTTAATAGAGATCAAAGTTCATTCGCTGTCTAAAGAACAAAATCAAACGCGAGAAGTTTTTTCTAAAAAATGGAATGAGCGAGAAACAAGTCAGGGAAAAGATAAATCATTCGCAAGGCAAAAAGACTGGTATCTGAAGCTATATGGATTTGATACTGAATCTGAAATGTCAAATTTTCTCAAAAACAAAAAGTATATTTTCGATGCTGGTTGCGGCCTTGGATATAAAGCAGCGTGGTTTTCACAGCTTTCGCCACAATCCATAGTCTTAGCAATGGATATTTCAGATTCAGTATATATAGCAGCAAAAAAATATGGCCATATCAAGAACCTATTTTTTATAAAGGGTGACATTGCAAAGACACAACTAAAAGATGATGTTATAGATTATGTTTCATGCGACCAGGTCTTACACCATACTGATAATCCGGAAGATACGTTTCAGGAACTGGTCAGAGTATTGTCCGTCGGCGGTGAATTTTCTTGTTACGTATATAGAAAAAAAGCTATACCTAGAGAATTGTTAGATGATTATTTCAGGCAAAAAAGCATGCATTTGAGTCATGAGGAGTTAATGGAGCTTTCAAAGCAGGTGACCGAGTTAGGGAAGAGGCTGAATGAGCTTAGGATTGAATTTGATTCTCCCGATATTCCCTTGCTTGATATAAAGGGTGGGAAATATGATTTGCAGAGGTTTATTTATTGGAATTTTTTAAAGTGTTTTTGGAATGATGAATTGGGTTATGAAACATCAGTTTTGACTAATTATGATTGGTATGCACCCTCAAAAGCTAAAAGATATACAAAAGATGAATTTTTAAAAATGGTAATAAAAAACAACCTGACAGTGAAATTTTTTCATGAGGAAGAAGCATGTTACAGTGGTCGGTTTAAAAAGTGATCGAAAATAAAATAATAAGCTCAATAAAAAAATTTAAATTAGATTTAAAAGGGAAAATAGTTCTTACTGAAGCTGCAACTGGCAATTATGTTGTAACTCCGGTAATTGCTGCACTGTCTGGGGCGACAGTATTTGCCCTAACAAAAAATTCTAAATACGGATCTACTGAGTATGTCAGAGATCAAACTTACAAGCTAGCTAAAAAGGCCGGTGTGAGTAGTAGGATTAACATTATTAATAATATTGATGACATTGATCTGGAAGAAATTGATATTCTGACAAATACAGGCTTTTTAAGACCAATTAATAGAAAGAAGATAAAAAGATTGTCCCCCAGATGCGTAATTCCTTTAATGTGGGAGCCATGGGAATACAGAAGTGCCGATTTGGACATAGAGGCATGCCTTGAGCGGGGGATTAAAGTATACGGCACCAATGAAAGCCATAAATATTTAAGAACACTTGAATATATTGGGTATGTAACATTATATTTACTATTGGACAATAAATTATCTCCTAAGTCATCCCATATTTTATTGATCGGATGCAAGCGATTTGTAGAGCCCGTCAGCAAAATTCTAAGGTTGAACAATTATACTACTTCTGAAATAACAGACTATACACGACCAGCGAGTGTTGACGAGGCGGATGCAATTATAGTTCTTGAGCATGAAAGAAAAAATTTAATTATTGGCAATACGGATGCTTTTATTAAGGTAAGTTCTATTCGAAATGATCAAATGGTTATACACATCTGCGGTAATGTTTCTTTTAAAGGGGCAAAGTTTCGTTATGTTCCAGAGAAGCCAAAACCCTTTGGATATATGAGCTTCACTGCTGATTATATTGACATTCAGGCGGTCATTGATTTACATACAGCCGGGCTAAAGGTTGCAGAAGGCATGCTTAAAGCCAATAAGCTTTTTCTGGGCGGAAAGGACTATAAGGTCTTTATGGAAACGAATTATCCGGCGCTCTCATTTGATGAGCCGAAATTCTGGTAATAAGGCAATAAAAGTGCTAGAACTAAAGCAGTTATTTAAGGATAAGAATATATATTACCATGGCCATTTTGCATGTCTTAACAAAGTTGATTCCGACATCCCATATTCTCTCGTATATTGTGAAGATTTGCATTATTTAGAGGAAGCTGCCGGCAACAGCAATGTAAGTGCCATAATAACCACAAATGACCTTTTGAATCTGCTAAATAAAAAGATAGACAAGGGAGTTATCGTCATAGACAACCCAAAATTTGAATATTGGAAACTGTTTAACAGGCTTGTTGATGAGAAGTTCTTTTCTTTCAAAATGGATGTCGGCGTTGGACGTAACTGCAAAATTCATGCAACCGCAGTGATATCGGAAAAGTCTCTTATTGGGGACAATGTTACTATCGGGGCAAATGCTGTGATACAGGAATATTCAATAATTGGGAACAATTCAGTCATAGCCCCCGGAGTAATAATTGGGGCAGAAGGGATGCAACTTATTGAAAACAGCAGTTTAAAAATGTTTATTAAGCATACCGGCGGAACAAAAATAGGTGAGAATGTAACAGTCCTTTCAAATTCTGTAATCCAAAAGGCAGTCCTGCCGGTATTCACGGAAATAGGGGATGGCTGCAACTTGAGTGTATTAGTCAGCATAGGGCACCAAAGCAGAATTGGCAAGAACTGTTCCTTTGCCGGGAATGTGCTGATCGGAGGAAGTGTAGAATTAGGAGACGATATAACAGTTGGCCCCTCAGCAACAATAAAAGACGGTTTAAAAATAGGCTCAGGTGCACAAATAAAACTGGGAAGCGTTGTAGTAAAAGATGTAAAAGCTGGAGAAACTGTATCCGGAAATTTTGCTATCTCACACATAAGAAACTTAAAACACTATGCAAAGAAATTAAGATGAGAGAACATATTCTGAATTTTTGCTTTAAAGGAGACAGGGATTATGTCCACGGTACCGACATTTATAATACAATCAATAAATTCATAAAAGAAAAGTTCGGGTTATTTGGGATAAGCAAAATAGACATGTCTATTCATAAGATTATAAAAAACAACTTAATATTCAAGACACCTATGAATAAAGATGTTGAAAGAGAGGAAAATACGGCCGTTGTTTTCTCTTTTGTACATGATTCCGACAAATACAAGATATTACTTTCTGAAAACAACCAGAAAATAGATTGCAGATATCAGTATCTCGAAGAAAATATTATTAATAACTGCGAGATAGACAACAGTAACAAAAAAATAGCATTGGTAGAGAAGTCTGGATATAGCAATATAGAAAATTACGTGGCAATGAACAAGGCTCTGCTTAACTCCATATATCATGACGTGAAATGTAAATGGTTTTTTACAAGACTACAAACAGATCTGAGTGAGGAGACCAGTATATACCGGTCCCTTACCGTTGAGGTGAAGCACAACTTCAACTTTAAATTAACAAAGAGTTTAATGAAAATGGATGACAGGGAAATAGGGTATCTATACTTTTCATTAATATAAAAGGACACATGATAGGGATAACGGTAATAGGCTCATACATACCTGAAAAACGAATCTCCAACTATGGGAGAAAAGCAGAATTTGATATCGATGATTACTTCATTGAAAAGAAGATCGGGGTAAGGCAAGTTGCGGTAAAGGACGAGAGCGAGGACACTTCCGACTTGTGTGTGAGGGCATTTGAACGATTAGTGAAGAAAGTTAATATCGACAAAAATCAAATTGAGGTTGCAGCGGTTGTAACTCAAAATCCCGACAGAAATATCCCGCATACATCTGCCATTGTTCATGGGAAACTTGGTCTGCCTGAAAGCTGCGCCTCATTCGATATATCCCATGGGTGCTCGGGTTTTATTTACGGCCTGTCATTAATGCAATCTTTTATGAGGGAAAACGATTTTAAAAAGGGACTGCTCTTTACGTGTGATCCATATTCAAAAATTATCGATAAAAAAGACAAGAATACATGCCTTCTTTTCGGAGACGCAGCGACCGTAACATTAATCTCGGATAAGCCATGTTATGTAACGGGGAAGTTCACATTCGGCACAATCGGAAAAGAGTATAAAGAACTCAGTTGTGCTGACAATAGGCTATACATGAACGGCAGGGCTGTATTTAATTTTAGTGCCAAATATGTCCCTGAGGACATAAACTCTCTACTGAAAGAGAACGGTCTTTCTTTCGATGATATCGACCAATTCATATTTCATCAGGGGAGCAAGTACATTGTTGATACCATATCAAAGCGTTTAGGTCTGGACAGCAAGAGAGTCGTTTTTGACGCTTACGATTACGGGAATACGGTATCATCTTCTATTCCGATCATTTTGGAGAAGGAAATGGCAAAAAGGGAAAACAACTATATGGTCTTAAGCGGTTTCGGCGTAGGCCTCTCATGGGCCAGTGTCGTAGTAAAAAAGTTTCAGGAGGATATCAAGTGATTAACGACATTGGGGACAAGCTGGGAGAAATAATAAAAGAGGCAGGTTCAAGGGCCGATACCGAAACTCTGAAAAAGGATATTCCCTTATCGGAACAGGGAGTTGATTCTTTAGATATGGCCAATATCCTTCTGAACATTGAAGAAAGCTTTAATTTGAAGATCCCCGATGAAGACGTTAATAAACTGAATACTATCACGAATATTGTTCATTACATCAAAAACAGACAAAAAGAGCAATAAATGAGTGTATTCAACAGGTTCAAATTTCTGAGGAAAAAAATCCTGCTTGCATATCAGATTGTTTTATTATATAGTTTCGATCTTCTGTTCAAGGCATATTTTTCCATAAGAAAAAATAAAACAAAGTTCTTGCATCGCACGTTTACCATAGGCGTTGACGAAATAGCAAAAAATGTTTATAACTTAAAAAGGACACTTGAAGATGCGTATAGTGTTTCCCTGAGGGCACACCAGTATTATGACCTGGATTATGACTTTACTCTCTCAAAATACAGGAAATGGGAATTAGTATCTCCTGTCCTGCTCGCCTATTTAAGTAATGTCACGGATGTTTTTATTTATATATGGTATACGGGATATTTAGCAGACAGGGCATATGACTTTAGCTTTCTCAAGAACAAGGGCGTAAAAATTGTAGCCATCTTTGCCGGTGATGACATCCGGTCAATTAAGCAGTGCCGGCAATACTACGCGGCCAGAGACATGGATTGCCATTGTAATTATTACGGTTCAATGAACCCTGTGTTTGATACCGAAGATTATGAAAGAGAAAAAATGAGAATCATGGAGGTGGCCGAAAGATACTGCGATGTAATATTTGGAGCGAGGTACGGGCAGTTTCCATATTCAAAGCGGGAAATGCACCCATTTATCTACATGATCGATATTGACGGGTTTCATGTTGAGAGTAACAAGTTCAAAGACATGGACAACATTACGATATTGCATGCTCCAAGCTCCCCGATTATAAAAGGCACTCCTCTGGTGAGGGCCGCCATCAAGAAACTGAAAACCGAAGGATATCGGTTTGAATATATTGAACTGATAAACATTTCCAATTCAGAAGTACGCGCTCTTTTATTAAAAAGCCATATTGTATTAAACCAGTTTTATGCGGTGAATCCGGGTCTTTTCGGTATTGAGGCAATGGCGTCTGGGACTGCGGTCCTCATGTCGGCCGACCCCGATTCCAATCCGGATATTCCTCCTGAGGGGAAGGATGCATGGATAATAACCCCGTACTGGGAAATTTATGACAAGCTGAAGATGCTGCTTGACAACACCGAACTGATAGAAGACTATGCCGTAAGGGGAAGGGTTTTTGTAGAAGATAATTATACCTTTAAAAAAGCAAGGGAAAAGTTTCACGAGATCTTCTTAAAAGAACGGATTCTCGGGTAATGAGCAATAACGGCGTTTCCCTTTTCAAAGACACCCTCTTTTACTCATTTGCCAATTGGGGACGCCGCATTGTCTCTTTCATAACTGCTCCTGTCATAATCGCATATCTCACCCCTTCAGATTTCGGATACATCTCTCTGGTCAATACAATCGCTACCTTCTGTTCCATTCTTGGATTACTGGCTATAGTAGACCAGGGTCTGCCCCGTTTTTTTATTGACTCTCAAACAATGGAGGAGAAAAGGGGTTATGTCGCATCAAGTATTTTCATTAGCCTCCTGGGGCTGGCGGGAGTTACAGTAGTTATATTGTTTTCTACCCCATTTCTTACAATGATATTCAAAGACATACAACAACCGTCATTCTTTACCTTGCTGATCATCTTCACCTGTCTGGCCCAGAGTATCTATTATGTAGGAAGCAACCTGCTGAAGTGGACTTTCCAGTCGACTGTCTTTATGAAGCTATCCTTCTTGCATGCAATAATCGGCGCCGGCCTTACGGTGGGAGGCATTGTGCTCCTGGATTTCCGTGCTCCGGAAGTCATTGTCATAGGGTTCCTTACCACGCTCGGGGCTGGAGCAGTTTCAAATTTCTGTGTCAAAACATATATTAAATTCCATTATATTTCAAAGGCGAAGATGAAAGAGCTTTTTCATTACTCATGGCCCCTTCTTGGACTGAACATTTTTGCCTTTTTTACCCGCTCTCTTGACCGTGTGTTTTTAGGGAGTATGACGTCCTTCCGGGAATTAGGCGTTTTTGCCGTATCATCCTCTGTGGCAAGCATATATGAGACCCTGGTGGCCGGATTTTTCATCGCATGGGGGCCATATGTACTTTCTTCGTTCAGAGAATCCTGGGCACCTAAAAAATATGCCGATTACTTTGGAGTGGTTTCCGCATCAGGGATAGCCTGCATTATTTTACTGGGACTCTGGGGCAGTCCGCTCCTGAAAATTATCCGTCCGGACAACTCATATATTGATATAGGCGTCTATATCCCCTGGATTATCTGCGGGACCCTCATTTACTATCTGGGAGGATACTTCTCTCCCGGCCCTTCTATCAAAAAACAGAGTTACTGGAAGTTTATTGCTTTTGCATTGTCGGCAGGTATTAATGCGGTATTGAATTATATTTTAATCCCGGTCTACGGAGTCCTCGGTGCAGGACTTGCAACAGCCGTATCGAGTCTCATTGCGGGCGCCTTCAACCAGATCGTATCAAACCGGCTGTATTATGTTCCGAATCGCTGGAAATTTTCTTTTACGTTCATAATGTGCATTTCAATGTTGATTTCAATTTTTCAGAAGGCAGAATTCATGTATAATATTAACAATTTCTCTTACGCGGCAAGAAGCATTCTTACGCTTGTGTTATTAATGTGCGGGACAATCCCTTTTTATAAAGAGATAAAGGATTCTGAAGTTCTTGTTAAGTTACGAGATAAGGTGCGACATATGCAAATTAAAAAAAGGAAGCCCTCCTGAGTTTGTATAACATTATGATATGAAAACTGTTTTGATCATTTCCTTCACTGACCTTGCAAGAGACCCCAGAGTCAATCGTCAGATCAGGTTTATTAAAGATACGTATCGTGTGATCGCCTTAGGGACCGGCGATCCCGGAATTCATGACATACGCTATATCAATTGCACCTCTTCAAAAAAGAATATTATCGGGAAATTAATTGGCGCAGGTTATATGTTGTTGAAAAAATATGAATGGTACTATTGGAGCAAAAAACATATTATTGATAGCCTGGAAAAACTCAGCGGCATCGATGTTGACGTCATTATCGCAAATGATATCGCAAGCCTTCCGTTAGCAGTAAGAGTGGCAAAAGGGGCAAAAATAATCCTTGATGCGCACGAATATGCCCCGAGAGAGTTTGAAGATCTGTGGCACTGGAGACTTTTCAATCAGGGGATGCAGGAATACTTGTGTGCCAAATATATTCCGAGAGCAGATGCCATGATGACAGTATGCCAGGGGATTGCCGACGAATATTATAAGAATTACGGGGTCAGGCCTTATGTCGTAACTAACGCCAGGGGCTATAAAAATATTGCTCCTCGACCTACGGAACCCAATCGGATACGCATCATTCATCATGGGGGCGCCACCAAGTCACGAAAAATAGAAAACATGATAAAGATGATGGATTTCCTTGACGACCGTTTTGAACTTGAACTGATTCTCGTTCCCGGCTCAAAAAGATATATCGATACACTGAGAAATATGGCCCGCCATAATTCAAGGATTCGTTTTCATGATCCGGTCCCGATGAAAGAACTGGTAACATTCCTCAGCCAGTATGACATCGGTCTCTATATATTGGAACCGACGAATTTCAACAATCAACTTGCCCTGCCGAATAAACTATTTGAGTTCATTCAGGCCAGGCTTGCCGTTGCCATAGGGCCGTCTCCGGAAATGGCGAGAATCGTGAAAAAGTATGATTGCGGGGTTGTGGGAGAAGATTTTTCACCTGAGACGCTGGCCGGTCACATTGCAACGCTTGATGAAAAGAAAATAGATTACTACAAAAATCAGTCTCACAAGGCTGCAAAAATGCTGTCTTCAGAACAAAACAGGGAAACGATCATGAAAGTGATAGAGGATCTTGATACATAACCGGAAAGAGCTACATATGATAAAAGTCGTCAGTATCGTAGGCGCACGCCCTCAATTTATCAAATATTTCCCTGTTTCAAAGGCAATAAAAAAAGAAAATGATGCACAGGGCGTTTTAATAAAAGATATCCTTGTGCATACAGGACAGCACTATGACTATACAATGTCAAAGGTCTTTTTTGATCAGTTCGGGATAAAAGAGCCGGAGTATCATCTTGAAGCAGGCTCAGGCACTCATGGCGGGCAAACCGGACGCATCCTGCAAAAAGTTGAAGACGTGTTAATCTCGGAAAATCCTGATATGGTTCTGGTCTATGGTGACACTAATTCAACTCTGGGAGGGGCGATTGCCGCTTCAAAACTAAAACTACCGGTTGCACATATTGAGGCCGGGCTTCGGAGTTTCAATAAATTCATGCCCGAGGAAATTAATCGTATCCTGACCGACCACGTGTCGACGCTCCTGCTGTGCCCCAGTAAAACGGCCGTTAAACACTTGTTACACGAGGGGATGAACAATGTATTAAATGACGGCCGGCTTATCCCTGATGATTATCTGTTTCAAACAGGACACACAATCAATGCAGGCATGAACAATCCTTTAGTTATAAATGTTGGAGATGTAATGTATGATGTCCTTCTTCATTCGCTACGAATAGCAGAAAGGACTTCTCAGATATTGGAGCAACTGGATATCAAAGGTCAGGATTTTTATCTGCTGACCCTGCACCGGGCGGAGAATACCGACAATCCCCATAAATTTGAAGAAATAATGAACTTTGTGAATGAGATATCGTCTGGCAGGACCGTCATCTTTCCCGCTCATCCTAGGACTAAAAAAGTTTATAAAAATACTCAATGGAAGCCGGGCGACAATATCAGGATTATCGACCCCGTAGGTTATTTTGATCTTCTGATGCTTCTCAGGAATGCTTCTCTTGCCATGACGGACTCAGGCGGGATGCAGAAAGAGTCATACTGGCTGAAGATCCCCTGTATCACATTAAGAGATGAAACGGAGTGGGTAGAAACTGTGGAGAGCGGCTGGAACGTATTATATAAGGACTACCACAAACCACATGCTCCTTCTGATGGTGAAGAAAATTATTACGGCGACGGCACATCAGCCGGTAAAATTATTCATGCAATTATACGTTCTGTGAGGAAACAATAGATCCATGTGTGGCATAGCAGGCATATATTCTCGTAAAGAAAAAGCGGAAACTGGCTGGATATCCTCAATGAATGATGTGCTCAGGCACAGGGGACCCGATGATGAAGGTTTCCTTGCTGTAGATACAGAAAATAAAGTTCTACGTCATCTCGTCGGGAGAGAAAGCAAAGTAGAAGGGACAAATATAGACGCTGTCAGAATCTCCGCAAATCTTCTCCTTGGACATAGAAGGCTTTCAATTCTTGATCCTTCTCCTCTCGGACATCAACCGATGAGTAGCAACGATGGGTCCTTATGGATAGTATTTAATGGAGAGATATATAACTATATAGAACTCCGCGATGAACTGAGAACTATGGGACATGAATTCAGAACCAGTACCGATACCGAAGTTCTGCTTGCTTCATATGAAAAGTGGGGGGAAGCCTGTTTGAGCAGACTCAACGGCATGTGGTCATTTGTCATTTATGACAGGAGAGAAAACATACTTTTCGGGGCGAGAGACCGTTTTGGAGTAAAACCCTTTTATTATTATGCCGATCATGCTTATTTTGCTTTTGCATCGGAAATAAAGGCCCTCATCGGACTGCCTTTTATCAAAAAAGAAATTAATCCCAGGGCAGTTTTTGACTATCTGGCGCTGGGATTTGAAGAAACTGAAGAAGAGGGATTCTTCAAGAATATCCTTGAACTCAAGCCGGCCTTCGCTTTTAAAATTGACTTAGCATCCGGTGAATTCAGAAAATGGAAATACTATGCACTCAATTATACGGACAGATGGGAAAGGTTTAATGAACAGAGTCTGCGGAATTATTCGATAAAAATTAAAGAGCTTCTTTTCAATGCGGTCACGCTAAGGCTCCGTTCTGATGTTCCTGTAGGCACCTGCCTGAGCGGCGGGCTTGACAGCTCAACAATAGTCTGCATTATAAGCAGCCTGCTCGAAAAAGAAAACCTGGCCCAGATAGGAGAACACCAAAAAGTGTTCACTGCATGTTATGAAAGGGAAGATATCGATGAAAGGAAATGGGCTGGACTGGCAGTAGAGAAAACCGGAAGCTCATGGTTTCAGACATTCCCGGATTCAAATGGAATGCTCAATGACCTTCATGACCTTGTATATTCCCAGGATATCCCCTTCGGTTCGACGAGCATTTACGCTCAATACAGGGTAATGAAACTCGCACATGAACAGGGCATTAAAGTTCTCCTTGATGGCCAGGGAGGAGATGAACTTTTCTCGGGCTATACGCCACACTATGGACCATTTTTTATGGAGATTATCAAACACAGGGATATCACGAAGTTCATCGAAGAGTGGACAAGCCTTCACAACGCCCCTACTAATAAAAAAATGCTGGCGGTCTATATTGCGAGAATTTTAGGCGCCCTTATCATCCCGGATTTCCTTAAAGGCGTCATCCTTAAGAAACGGGCAGCGGAACACGGTTATATTAACGAAGATTTTTGGGAAACATACGGTTCCCGCACCTCCTCATTAAAAGACAGGGCAAAGACATCTCTGAATCACAAATTATATGAATCTATGATATCCCTGAGCCTGAAAACACTTCTGAAATACGAAGACCGGAATTCAATGAGATTCTCTATAGAGTCAAGGACCCCATTTGCAGACGATATTAATCTGATAGAATATATCTTCCAGATACCGGCGATCTATAAAATTTATAAAGGCTGGAGCAAGTATCTTCTGAGAGAAACCGGCAGGGGCGTTCTCCCTGAAGAGATAAGACTCAGAAAAGATAAGATCGGCTTTGCTACTCCGGAGTATTACTGGTTGATTGAAAAGAAGAATGAATTGAGGGGATTTATAACAAGTGAATTAAATGACTTCATTAATGTTCATCACATTCTCAGGGATTGGGACAGCATCCTTGAAGGTCAACCTAAAATCGGGATAACAAATATATGGAAATTCATAAACCTCGCGGTATGGAAAAGAGCCTACTCCGTATGACCATATCAAGTCATGTGTTCATGCTCCTGCCGGTTTCGATTTTAGCATTGAAGTGTTGTCATATCATTGATAAATTCCTAAGCACCAATGTACGGGCATAGCATATTTATTATTAGTTCATCCCCCGGTGACGATCACTGTACGGCATCAGTCCCGTCCTGAATCTTCATGCGTATATTCAGTCCTTTCTGCCTGTCCTAATTATGGGGTGGCATGGTTATGATAAAAATCTTCCGATAACACTCTCCCGTATTAATAAATCTTAGAACAGGGTAGAGCAACCTCGACAATAACCGCTTGATGATCGGCTTGGACACACTGGAACCCTTCGGTTGAAAATCCCTGCCAAGAGAGGGATTCCCGAGTACAATATCAAAATATCTTATAAGAAAAAATATGTGAACATTTACATTATTTATGACTTTCATACAGCTGTTGTCAGGAAGGGCTTTCCGAAATTCAGACTCAATAATTCCCGCATCAGGAAGGCCATTTGCAATATGTTCACCCAACCAGAAGTGAGCAACGTTAAACATTTTCATGTGAATTGCATTTATTTTTTTCTCCATTTCCGCTGCCCTCGTGCCTGACGGAAATCCCAGGATAACAATCCTCTTCGATAGACGAACAATTTCTGCTATCACTTCATTATAGTGGTTGGCAGGTATGTGCTCCAGCATATCCATGGAAATGACGGCATCGAACGCATTATCAGGAAATGGCATCCTGTATGCAGATGCTACACATGGGACAATGTTGCTGTTGAGAGGCCTTGAGAAGTGCATATCAACGCCAAAGATCTTCCGATCTGTAAAAGATGAAAATCCCTCAGATCCGCCTCCGATTTCAAGTATTCTGCCATGATCTGCAAGTTCGGCAATAACTTTTTTTACAGGAGCATATCTGAGCATTACTTCAAGGTTGGCCATTATCGATCCTTCTTCTCTTTATCATAGACTCGTATACGTCCATTATTTTCCGCGTGTTGATCCGGGAATCAAAATGTTGTCTCGCATGTGTATAGGCATTGGCTCCAAGAGAGTCTGCCTTTTCCTTATCCTTCAGCAAGGCAGCAATGGACTCGGCAAGTTTCCCGCTGTTTCCAGGAGGGAAAAGAATACCCGTTACGCCGTCAATTACTATTCCATTCGCATAGTTGTTACTTGCCGCAACGACCGGCTTGCCCATTGACGCGGCTTCAATCGCCGGTCTGCCGATTGCGTAGAGACGATATGGACATACAATCAAGTCCATTGCGGCAATAATAGATGGCATGTCATCACGATTGCCGGTAAGATACACATCATTTTCCATATGATATGTCGAAATAATCTTTTTGATGTTTTTAAGGTTATCTTTCTCCATCATGAAAGCCTTGAAAAACAGGTTTATCCACCTGCTTCTTGTATCTGCATACTGTCCGCCTACGACAAAAAACTTGATGTTCTTAAACTCACTTTTTATTAATCGAGCGGCTTCTACAAAGTCATATACTCCCTTAATAGGATCGATAGACCCGATCATTCCGATACATACGTCCTCTTTTGTGATGTCATTCTCTCGTCTAAAATTTTCCTTTGGGATATCTCTGTTGAATATCTTGAAATCAACACTGTTATTAATAACCGTGACCTTCTTATTTAAATTGACTGCAGACGCTTCGTCTCTAGATATTGCAATGACTTCGTCTGCACATGTATTAACTGTCCATTCGAGCAGTCTCTTTCGAATTCCGAACCTTCCCTGTGCAATTACTTCCCTTATACACCACAGGACAGGAACGGACATAGATTTGGCTGAGAGAGCCGCAGCAGGTACCGCAAGAGTATTTAGATGAACCAGGGATATTTTTCTTGTTCTTATGATATTTCTTATCCGAAAAAAAGATACGGGAAAGGCAAAAATAAACTTTATCAGCCGAAGGAGTGCTTTTGATTTGCTTTCAATACCTTTCACATGTATATAGCTGGCTGTACAGGCAGTAATGACTTCAACCCCCGCCTCCTCATAACGGCGTCTCAGTTCATTTACTCCCTTTGAGCACACAATGATCGGTTCATATCTGTCCCTGTCCAACTCTTTGATAAGATAATAGAGGCTTAAAGAGGATCCTTTCAGCGTAAGTTCATGCTGAACAAAAAGAATTGTTAACTTCAATTAATTACCCAGCAACCATATTGATATAATGAAATTAAAATAATTATCCCGAACCGACACTGTCTGCTTAAGACATATACCTGTCTCCGGATTCCCCAGGACCACTCTAAGGAGTTCAGATATAATCAGCCCACTCCCGATGAATCAACCTGATATTGCATATAGACTCTTGACTCAATATAATACATTCTACATTTTGGGAAGATCAAAAGAAAAGGCTGTATGTGACATGGACTCCGATAATTGCTACCAATTTAATGAGTCAATTTATGATATTGAATGCTAGATGAATATTTCCATCATAATTCCCTCTCTTAATGCTGCCGGCCTGCTCCCCCCCTTATTTGCGAGTCTTCATAATCAAAATTTATCCGCTTCAGAGATCATCATCATTGACTCTTCATCAGATGACGATACGGTAGAGATTGCAAAATCGCTTGGTGCCCGCGTCATAAGCATCGAGAGAAAAGAGTTTAATCACGGAAGAACACGAAATCTCGCAGCATCACTAGCAAAAGGAGAGGTCCTGGTGTTTCTCACACAGGATGCCCTTCCCTATGATAAATACTTTCTCGAAGCCCTGATCAGCCCTCTCGCACAGACTGACGTCATCGCCAGTTACGGCAGGNNCGGCAGGCACATGCCGAAAAAGGACGCCATCCCTCCGGAGAGATTTGCACGGCTGTTCAATTATACTGGGCAGGCTTTGATTAAAGGCAGGGATGATATCCCGAGGCTGGGGATAAAGACCTTCATGTTCACAAATGTATGTTCCGCCCTGAAAAGAAAAGAATTTGAGCATGTGGGTATGTTCCCGGAAAATGTCATCATGGATGAGGACCTGGTGTTTGCCGCCACGGCGATAACGAAAGGCTATAAAATAGCATACTGTCCGAAGGCAAAGGTCATGCATTCGCATAATTACCGTCTTGTTCAGCAATTCAAACGATATTTTGACATCGGAGTAGTATTGAATCAGCAACGGTGGATACGCAATCTTTCCGCTGCTGAAGGACAGGGACTGAAGTACCTGCAGGAAGAAGTGCGGTATCTCTTCAGAAACGGGGAGTGGTCATGGATTCCCTACGCCGTGGTTCAGTCATCTCTAAAATTTGCGGGTTACCGGCTCGGCCTCATGCAGGCAATGCTGCCTCTAAAAGTGAAAAGGAGACTCAGCCTTCACTCCTCCTACTGGGACAGAAAATCCTAACGGTGTCACGTAAAACATTTTGAGATTGCGGAGCGGGCAGGATACCAGGTGCGAAAGATCCGGACAATAACCCCTAATCTGTGGGTCGACTGGCAAATCAGACGATATAATTATCCGGTCCGAGAGGG
>DKBK01000009.1 GCA_002451135.1 Nitrospiraceae bacterium UBA6902 | reverse complement strand
GAAATAATAAAGAGGGACTGCCTTTGCTGGGCAGGCCTGCCCAGGACCCTCCTTGTGCCGGAGATAAGAAGAATCACCGGAATAAGCCAGGAAGTAAGTCCAATGACCTGCAGCAGGATGTCTGAAACATAGGAACCAAAGCGGCCGAGCAAGTTTTTTAATTCCGGACTGTCCGTGGAAAATGACCGGTCCCACTGGTTATGGCTGATGAGGCTTACGATAATGACAATACCGGCTGCAATGGCAAGGACACCGATAATCTCTTCTTTTATCCTGCTGCTTTTTTCTTCCATGCTGAAAATGATTTTAACATTTTACGTGTGTTTCGTCATTCTGGAGAGTCGGTCTTCTGAAAAATTTTTCTTCACTATACATAATACATAAGCACGATAGCGCCGAAAACGATCCTGTAGACGGCAAAGGCATTAAAGGTATGTTTCGTAACAAACCCGAGGAAGGCCTTTATCACAAGAAGCGCGGAAAAAAAGGAGACAAGAAAGCCGACTGCGAACACGGGGAAATCGTTCATGGACAGGCTGCCAAGATTTTTTAACAGATCGTAGGATGTTGCCGCACACATGGTAGGGATAGCGAGAAAGAAAGAAAATTCAGTCGCGGCCTTTCTCTCCAGTCCCAGGCACATGGCGCCCATTATCGTGGCTCCNNATGCAGGAGAAGTCCGAAAAACGCAGCGGGAAGAAATGCGATCAGGAGATTTAACAAAAAACGGTTTGTCTTCTCAGTCCCTATGCCCTTTATTGATGAAGCTACCTTGTCACGGTAGAACCAGATGACCGCCAGGATCGCGCCAAGCTGGATAAACACTTCAAATGTTTTTGCCACATCACTGGTAAAGCCGAGTACATCACCCGCAAGGATGAGATGGCCCGTCGAAGATATAGGGAGAAATTCGGTAATCCCTTCAACAATACCCAGAATGACTGCTTCAAGCATCGATGATTATAACAGATTTGTGGACAGTTATATTCAGGATTCAGGATTCAGGTGACAGGGATGAGTCTTTTGTTGAAAACTGATTCCTGAGTCCTTCCCACTGATTTTTTTATTTTCTTTTGCTAAACTTCAATGCACATGGCGAGCAACCCGGAACAGAAACCAAAGACCGAAAAACAGAAAAAGGGGGATCTCTGGCGTTTCGTAGGTGTTGCCAGCACGGTGGGCATCAATCTGGTGGTCAGTACATTTGTCGGGTTTGCTCTAGGGTACTGGGTGCTTGACAAACACCTGAATACCGCCCCGTGGTTCACGATTGTACTTACCTCGCTGGGGATTGTTGGGGGTTTCATGTATCTGTTTAAAATCGCTAAAAAGGCAGGGGAAAAGAATGAAGATTAAAAGAGGGGCAAAGGCAAAACGTGAAAAAACTTTGTGCCTCTGTGCCTGATAATTGATAGTCTATGGAAATTTTAAAAAGGGTCCTGAGGAAAAGCATATGGATTATTTTACCTGCCGCTCTCTTGTCCGCATTCATTATTGAGCCAAGGAAATTCCCGCTGGGCATAATAATGGGGTGGCTCTTTGGGGTATTAAATTTACGGCAGCTTTCGAGAAATATTGAAGGACTGGTCGGCACGGAAAAGGCGACATTTAAGCTCGTGTTTCTCAGCATGACCCGGCTCCTGGTCCTGTTCGCCGCGATCTTTGTCCTCATATATTACAGGGTTGTGAACGTATTCGGCCTGCTGATAGGGTTCACGGTTGTTTTTGTGCTGATTCTTGTTGAAGGAGCAAAGGTGGGAAAATCCCAGTGAATGGAGAAAGGCGCACAGGAGCAAAGGGGCAAAGGCCCAAAGTTTTTTCACTCTGTGCCTTTACCCCTTTGCGCCTATTTAATCACATGATAGAGGAGACATAATTATGCGCAGTTACAGATCACCTGAAAAAATGAGGCAAAGGCTTATTGAGCTGATTCTTGAAAGGACGTTTAAATTTACGGATGAACCTACATTTAAACTGGCCTCGGGCACAATGAGCAATTTCTATTTTAACTGTAAACCGACTACCCTTAATTCCGAGGGGATGTATCTTGTAGGCAATCTTTTATATGAGATGATTAAAGGCCGGAGGTCATGGAAGGTGAAGGGGGTGGGCGGACTTACCCTGGGCGCTGATCCGGTGGCAAATGCGATCGCATATACCTCTTACTTAAAAGGGGAGCCCGTAGAGGCATTTGTGGTCAGAAAGGAACCCAAGAAGCACGGGACCATGCTCTGGATAGAGGGGAATGTAAAGAATGGCGACAAGGTTGTCATAGTTGAAGACGTGATTACTACCGGCGGCTCCTCAAAGAAGGCCATTGAGAGGGCAAGAGAATGTGGTCTCAAGGTGTTGGGAGTTGTGGTCCTGATCGACAGGCAGGAGGGCGGCCGGAAGGCAATCGAATCGCTTGGGGTGCCGGTCAAGGTGCTGCTGACGAAAGAGGAGATTTTTAAGGCATATCAGAAAACCCTCTGCTGATCGATTTACGTATATTAGGTTAGTTGCTGCAGCGTTCATGTGGGTTGTGAGGGCAATCAGGAAATAAGATAATGTTTTCAATAGCCTGACGGTGTGCAGCTTATCCAGACTATTCCTGGATGAACCATCGGGTTATAGATAAATTGTGTTTCGCCATTCAGCGTATAGTCACAAATCGATAGCAAGAGGGGTTATCAGGCATTAATGCCGGACGGTGAAAGCCATTTAAAGCAAATAAATAAATTTAAGTCATTAGCGCATTAATATTTTTTATTTGACGCGGAATTGATATATGTTCTACTATGAAAAACCTTTTTTTCTGCGCAATCCTTAAATTCAAGAGAAGCGTCCTTTTAGAAAAAGGGAAATCTGATTTGTAAGTTTTCAATAATAATGCTCCCTTGTCACGTTATCAGGGGAAAAAAAGAAGGAGGGTCAAATGGGCGGTAAGTACAAAACACCAATGCTGGACGAGCTGGAAAAAGGACCGTGGCCGAGTTTCGTAACTGAAATTAAAAAGGCCGCGAAAAGAACACAGATGGCTGATGATGAATTAGGCCAGGTAGAGAAATCTTACGTCACCAAGCGCGGTTACTGGAAACACGGCGGAATCGTCGGAGTCCTCGGCTACGGAGGCGGAGTTATCGGAAGGTATTCTTCACTTCCTGATGAATTTCCGGGGATAGCGCATTTTCACACAGTCAGATTAAACCAGCCGAGCGGTTTCTTTTACACCGCAGAGGCATTACGGATGATCATGGACATCTGGGACAAATACGGAAGCGGTCTTACTAATATGCACGGTTCCACGGGAGATCTCGTTCTTCTGGGAACAACCACAGAAAACCTCGAGCCCCTCTTTGCTGAATATTCTTCACGCGGATGGGACCTTGGCGGGTCCGGATCAGCGATGAGGACCCCGAGCTGCTGCGTAGGTCAGGCACGCTGCGAATGGGCCTGCATTGACACCATGAACATCTGCAATGAAGTAACCCAGTACTATCAGGACCAGCTGCACAGGCCGTCATTCCCGTACAAGTTCAAGATTAAAGTAGCGGGCTGCGCATGTGACTGCGTTGCAGCGATCGCCCGTGCGGACCTGTCCATTATCGGAACATGGAAAGACAATATCCGGATAGACCAGGCAGAAGTGAAAAAATATGCTGACGCCGGCATGAATATTCAGGCAGAGATCATTGACATGTGCCCCACAGACTGCATGAGCTATGACGGAAAGACCATGAAGATTAACGACGTACAGTGCAACAGGTGCATGCACTGTATTGCAAAGATGACCAAGGCATTGAAGCAGGGAAAAGTGAAAGGCGCAACCCTCCTTGTGGGAAGTAAGGCCCCGATTGTGGTAGGCTCTCTGCTTTCATGGGTGGTTGTACCATTCATAGAGTTAAAGGCGCCTTTTGATAATTTGAAAGACCTCGCTGACAAAATGATAGAGTGGTGGGACGACAATGCAAAACCCAGAGAGAGAATCGGCGAACTCATCGAAGTCAAAGGCATGAGGCCGTTCCTTGAAGCCATTGAGATGCCTCCTGTGCCTCAGCAGGTCAGGGAGCCGAGAAAAGACCCGTTCTTCTTCTGGTCTGAGAGTGATTTCAATTAAAAATTAAATAAATAATTTAAACATAAAGGAGGAGTTTTCCATGTCATTACCAGAGAGACAAACTGATATTGGACCACCGCATTATGAGAAATTTTTACCGCCGATAGTCAAAAAGAACTACGGCAAATGGGCGTATCATGAAGTATTGACCCCCGGCACCATGGTCCATGTTGCTGAAGGCGGCGATAAACTGTACACCGTCAGGGTTGGGTCCCCTAGAATTCTGAGCACGGACACTATTCGTGAAATCTGTGATCTGGCTGAAAAATACTGTGACGGCTATCTCCGTTTTACCACGAGAAATAATGTCGAATTCCTCTTGTCCGACCAGAAAAAGGTTGATCCCCTGCTGGCTGAACTGAAGGCCAAGAAATATTCAGTCGGCGGCATCGGACCGAGAATCAGTAATATTGTTCACACCCAGGGCTGGGTACACTGCCATAGCGCATGTACGGATGCATCAGGCCTCGTGAAAGCAATCATGGACGAGCTCCATGATTACTTCACCACAAAGGCACTGCCCAACAAGGTAAGGCTTGCAGTCGCCTGCTGCGTTAATATGTGCGGCGCGGTCCACTGTTCTGATATTGCAGTTGTTGCGATCCACAGAAAAGTACCTGTAATTGATGATGTAAACGTGGGGAAGATGTGTGAAATCCCGACAACCGTTGCGTCATGTCCGACTTCGGCAATCAGGCCGAACCCGAAGACAAAATCAATTACAATCAATGAAGAAAAATGCATGTACTGCGGAAACTGTTTTACCGTGTGCCCTCCGATAGAAATTCACAATCCCGAACAGGATGGAGTGGCTATTGTGGTTGGCGGTAAGGTCGGAAGTCTCAGGACAAACCCGAAATTCTCGAAGCTCGCGATCCCGTATATCCCGAATGAGCCGCCGAGATGGCCAAGCACGGTTGCGGCAATTAAGAATATCCTCGACGTGTATGCGGCCAATGCCAAAAAGCATGAGAGGGTCGGAGAATGGATCGAGAGAGTCGGCTGGGAAGATTTCTTTAAACTGACCGGCATCCCGTTCACATTCCAGCATATTGATGACTTCACGTTCATGAGAGACACCATGAGAAATTCAGCAGCATTTAAGTATTAAGATAGGAGAAAAATGGCAAGTAGTTCCGTATGATAAGGAACTACTTGCCTTCTTCTTTACACGTGTTTTTTGTTCTTGACAAAATGTTTTTTAAGAGGTAGGTTATTAACGCTAACCTTTAATATTTAATATCAAAATGAGGTGAGAATATGGAACAGACAGAAATTCAAGAGAAGATATTCGCATATATGCAGCAGATGAAGGGCAAAAAGAAACTGAAAGAAAAAGATATTATTAAGAAAATAATGGAAGACACGTCACAGGACAAAGACACGGTCAAAAAAGCCCTGAGGGCAATGATCGATGTCGGCAAAGTCATGTATTCCTACGGCGGCGGCTCCAGTTCGGTAGAGATCCCCAGTGAAGAGTACCTCAAGGAAAAAGGATTAATATAAGAGATCGTTCGCAGGGATCAGGGGTCAGGGATCAGGGAATTAAGAATGCCTGATTTCTGACCCCTGATCCCTGAAAACTTTTCTTTCCCCGCTTCATATGCCTAATAAATCAATACCCAGGGTAGTAGTCTCCGGCCTCAGGGGCGGGGGCGGAAAGACCATCCTTTCATTATCTCTTATTGCGTTACTGAGAAAAAAAGGCGTACGGGTAACCCCGTTTAAAAAAGGACCTGATTATATCGACGCCGGCTGGCTGGCAAAGGCATCCGGAGCACCCTGTTACAATTTAGACCTGTTTATGATGACGCCTGAACAGGCACTTGAGTCATTCCTGGCACATTCTGGTGATGCAGAAATTGCGGTCGTTGAAGGAAACAGGGGGCTGTATGACGGAATGGACCATAAGGGGACATACAGCACTGCAGAACTTGCAAAGCTGATAAAGGCCCCTGTAGTGATAATCATTGACTGCACGAAAACAACCAATACCGTAGCTGCACTGGTACTTGGCTGCCAGAACATGGACCCCGGCCTCACCGTTGCGGGTGTCGTGCTTAACCGTGTCGCAACACACAGGCAGGAATCGGTCATCAGGCAGGCGGTGCATGAACGATGCAATATACCTGTAGTGGGTTCTATCCCGCGATTAAAAAAAGACCCCTTTCCTGAGCGGCATATGGGGCTGACACCGTTTCAGGAACACAGGGGCATAGAGGAAGCAATTGTCACAGTCACCGATATAGCAGAGAAGTATCTGGATGTGGATGGGATATTGAATATTGCCCATAGCGCAGCAAAGCTGCGGATGAGAGGGCAGGGAGCAGGGACGGGTGAAGAACGGATATCTGATCCTGGCCAGCCAAAAACTGTCTTGAGTAACCTTCAACCCCGAACCCCTGACCCTTCGGTTAAAATCGGTATCATCAGGGACTCCGCTTTTCAGTTTTATTACCAGGACAATTTTGAAGAACTTAAAAGAAGAGGGGCGGAGTTAATCGAGGTAAGTCCTTTGCGAGAAGAAAACCTCCCGGATATTGACGCGCTTTATATAGGCGGGGGCTTTCCTGAAACACACGCAATTGCGCTGGCTGAAAATGTGGGCTTCAGAGATTCTCTCTATAAGGCAGTTCAGGAGGGACTCCCCGTATACGCAGAGTGCGGCGGGCTCATGTATCTTGGCCGGAATCTGGTGCTGGAAGGCAGGACATATCCCATGGTGGGAGCGCTGCCAATATCATTCGGCCTTGAGAAAAGACCGCATGCCCATGGCTATACGATAGTGGAGGTGGGAAGGGCAAATCCTTTTTTCCCCCCCGGGACCGTTCTGAGGGGCCATGAATTTCATTATTCAAAAGTGCTCGAAATAGAAGAAGACGGCACCTATTTTGCGTTTAACATGCAGCGGGGCAAGGGGATAGTTGATAATAGAGACGGGATATGCTATAAAAATATTCTTGCAGCGTACACTCACCTCCATGCAATCGGGTCCCCTGAGTGGGCAGACGGAATGGTAAGATGCGCGTTAGAAAATAAAACAGGCACAGAGGGACAAAGGCACAAAGGCACAACGTAAGAGGATTTACTTTTCCTTTGGCACTTTGTACCTGGGACGGGATTAATGGCGAGGCCGAAACATTTACAGTGCCCCTATTGTGATAATTTTTTAAGGGCCCCTGTTGATATCAGTTTTAAGGTAATGGAGCTTACAGGCGGAATCTGTACGTGCGGTGCAATATATGTGTTTGACCGCACAGGCCGTAACCTCGGGGGGATTTTCATGGATGCCCTTGAATTTGCATGCAAAGGGGATATAGACAAGTCCCTGTCACTGAGTCCTGAAGATTATGATTCGGTGGATTATGATTATGACATCCACACGAACATGATAGGCCGAACCAGTAAGACAGGCAAGGCGGGCAAGCTTGTGTTTGTCAGGCTGAAAAAATAAATAATCAAGAAGAAGGAGGTCATGCGTTATAACTTTTATTAACTAAGATAAATGACATATAAGATTTTTTTATTTGACCGGAAAGGAGGATTTATATTATAGTCCTTAATCTGTCTTTAGGTCTATTACACAATCAAAGCTGAAATGCTCTAGAATTAACTTCCGTTAGACAAAGGCGATACCAAAAATTTACTGATAAGAAAGGAGTAGTGTGATGCCAACATTAGAAAGTGAAGGAAAAAGTTATGAAGTTGATGAAGAAGGATACCTTATGGACTGGTCACAATGGACCGAAGGGATAGCAGCGGTTATGGCTAAGGGAGACGGACTTGATCTGACCGAGGAACATTGGGAAGTAATCAAGTTTCTGAGAGATTATTTTGACAAGTACCAGATTGCCCCGATGATAAAGATCCTTACCAAGGAACTCGCAAAGAAGTACGGGAAGGAGAAGGGCAACACCAAGTATCTTTACGAGCTCTATCCGGCTGGTCCTGCAAAGCAGGCCTGCAGATACGCAGGGCTTCCGAAACCGACTGGCTGCGTATAATTGTTTTAAAAAAAACAAACTCAAAACTGTTGAAGGGTTGTTACGATTCGCGTCATGAATGCGTAACAACCCTTTGTAAAATAACAAGTCATTCTTCTTAATAAAAAATCAATGAAAATCAGTCTCCTGTTATCAGAGAAAAAACATGAAATAGCAAAAACGTGGTTTGATTTGATAGCGGGGACATATCCTCAAGATACTGCAAATTTTTTAAAAACTCAAAAGAACAGGTTCGGTAATCCCGTCGGATACACAATCTCTGAGGGGATAGATGTTATCCTGGCGGAATTATCCGGGGAAATGGATGTTGCAAGGGTTTCCCGGCACCTCGATAATATTATCAGGATCAGGGCCATTCAGGATTTTACCCCCTCTCAAGCCGTTGGTTTTATATTCCTCCTGAAACAAGTGATTCGTAAAGAACTGGCAGACGAGATTCGTGAGCATCAGCTGTGTGATGAACTGCTGAAGATTGAATCTCACATAGACCAACTGGCAAATGTATCTTTTGACATGTATATGGCTTGCCGGGAGAAGATGTATAAGCTGAGGGCAAATGAATTGAGAAACCGGACATCCAGGATCCTGAAGATGTCAAATATGTTCAAGGAAACAGATGTTGAAGAGAAGGATCCGGCAGGTTTTTGATTTACGCGTTTGTTTTTTTTCGGGCTTGTACTTAATAAATTTAAAATTTGAGTAGTGATAAAGAGAGACAACTCTCTTACAGCACAAAAGAAAGGGGGTATATAATGGGAATGATCTTTTCTTTAGTTGCCGTTATTGTTCTTGTTGCCATTGCCTTCATGGGAGCCAAACAAAATCTGCTCGGTCTCTTCGGAGTTGCAATCCCATATCTGGCGGTCCTGGTGTTTATTGCCGGCTTCATCAGAAAAGTGATCAAGTGGGGTCAATCGCCTGTGCCATTCCATATTCCGACAACCTGCGGTCAGCAGAAATCCCTGCCATGGATTAAACATAGCAGTCTTGATAATCCTTCGACCACCCTGGGGGTCGTAGGAAGGATGGCGCTGGAGGTACTGTTGTTCAGGTCTCTTTTCAGAAACCTCAAGACGGACATGAGCGACGGCAGAGCTGTCTACGGCTCGAATAAATGGCTGTGGCTCGGAAGCATTGCTTTTCATGTGACATTCGTTGTTGTCTTTATAAGGCATCTCAGGTTTTTTATGGAACCTGTACCGACCTGGGTAAATGCCATTGATGCGGCTGACGGCTTTTTACAGGTGGGTGTTCCGCACCTTCTGATAACAGGGGTGGTACTCCTTGCAGCCGCAACGTATCTCCTCCTGCGAAGGATCTTTAATGCGCAGGTCAAGTACATCTCTCTGCCTGCTGATTATTTCCCGTTGTTTCTGATCATCGGCATCGCCGTCTCGGGAATTCTCATGAGGTACTTTATCAAAGTGGATATTATCAAGGTGAAAGAACTTACCATGGGACTGGCCACCTTTCATACCACTGTTCCGGACGGGATCGGTGTTATATTTTTTGTACACCTCTTCCTCATCAGTGTCTTTTTTGCGTATTTCCCCTTTAGCAAACTCATGCATCTGGGAGGGGTCTTTCTGAGTCCAACGAGAAACCTCGCAAACAACAGCCGTGCAGTCAGGCATGTGAATCCGTGGAATCCCAAGGTGAAACTTCATACATATGAGGAATACGAAGACGAGTTCAGAGAGGTTATGAAATCAGAAGGAATACCGGTAGAAAAGGAGTCATGAAATGGCAGATAAACCGAAACCAAATGATCTGTTGTCAGAAATAAATTATACCCCTCCATCAAGAAAATGGATGGATACCCCGGTTGAATGGAAGAAAGGCTATTACTGTTATGGCGCAAAGCCAAAAAATCTCGATTACATAGGCTTTCCAAACGGAAGGGAATGGAATGTTACCGAACAGGACTGGAAGCTTGTTGATAACTGGAAGGAGATATTCCTTGAAGGGATGGAAAATCTCCTCAAGAAGTTCCGATCATTCAGGCTCTTTATGGATATCTGTGTGCGATGCGGCGCTTGTGCTGACAAGTGCCACTTCTTTATAGGCACGGGAGATCCGAAGAATATGCCTGTGCTGAGAGCGGAGCTTCTCAGGTCTATTTACAGGAGATACTTTACCATAGCAGGCAAGCTCGGCAGGATTGCGGGAGCACGGGACCTCACGGAGGATGTGTTTAAAGAGCTGTGGTACTACTTCTACCAGTGCACCGAATGCCGCCGCTGCTCCGTCTTCTGCCCTTATGGTATTGATACCGCGGAAATCACGATGATGGGCAGGGAGCTCATCAACCTGCTTGGCTGCTGCACGGACTGGATTTCGGGGCCTCTGGCGAACTGTTACAGGACGGGAAACCACCTCGGTCTTCAGCCGCATACCATTAAGAGTAATTTTGAGTATATGCTGGATGACCTGGAGGAACATACAGGCGTCAGGGTAGAGCCGACCTTTAACAGAAAGGGCGCGGAGATCCTTTTTGTTACCCCGTCAGCTGATTTTTTTGCAGAGCCCGGGGTCTTTACCTGTATGGGCTATCTCCTGCTCTTTCACCAGCTCGGCCTTGACTACACCTGGAGCACCTACGCATCCGAGGGCGGGAACTTCGGCTTCTTCACCTCAAACGAGATGATGAAGAGGCTTAATTCCAAGATATATGCCGAAGCCAAGAGGCTGGGGGTCAAATGGATCCTCGGCGGCGAGTGCGGGCACATGTGGCGGGTGCTGCATCAGTACATGGACACCATGAACGGTCCGGCGGATTTCCTTGAGGAACCGGTCTCACCGTTTACCGGCACGAAATTCGAGAACGCAAAATCCACAAAGATGGTTCACATAACCGAGTTTACCGCTGACCTTATCAGGCACGGTAAATTGAAACTTGATCCAAAGAGAAATGACAACCATACGGTCACATTTCACGACTCCTGTAACACGTCAAGGGGCATGGGGATCTTTGAGGAACCGAGATACATCCTTAACAGCGTGTGCAACCACTTCCATGAGATGCCGGACAATACGATCAGGGAGCAGACCTTCTGCTGCGGGAGCGGGTCAGGCCTGAATGCAGGGGAGATTGAGGAACTAAGAATGCTGGGAGGGTATCCGCGGGCCAATGCCGTGAAGTATGTCAAAGAAAAACATGGAGTCAATATGCTCTCGTGCATCTGTGCAATCGACAGGGCGGTGCTTCCTCCGCTGATAGATTACTGGGTATCTGATGTGGGAGTCTGCGGCGTTCACGAGCTTTTGGGAAATGCCCTGATAATGGATGGTGAAAAGGAGAGAGAAAACGACTTGCGTGGTGAACCACTTCCAGGTATGGAGGATAAGGGGGAGGAGGAATAATGTATAACGGAGGCAAAATAATTGCAGGACTGATCATCTTTATCGCTCTGGTTACGTTTCCTTTCTATACGAATATGGGAAAGACAATTGAGAAACCCGCTGATCTCGCTGCGGCCCCCGACGAGCTGCATATAGGGGATTTACCTATCGGACAGATGAGGGCCGAACACATGATGTTACTTGATAAATGGAGGGACGAAGTGGTCCGGGGCGGTCAGAGATACATAACTTATGACGGAGACGAGTATGAAAAGAGTATTCAGAACGGATGCCTGGCATGCCATTCCAAGCAGGAGTTTTGCGGCAAATGCCATAATTTTGCAGGGGTAAACCCGTACTGCTGGAATTGTCATTATTCTGAAGAGGAGGGCCTGTTATGAAAATAGACAGAAGAAAATTTCTCAAGTTGGCCAGCTGTACAGGCATAGGGCTGGGCCTGTCCGCGGCTGATATTTTCAAAGATACGGTCGAAGCATCATCAGGCCATTCAGCAGTGTCCACGGCTGCCACACGCTATGCCATGGTTGTTGATGTAAGAAAACTTCAGACGGCCGAAGAGTATCAGAGGATAGTGAGCGCGTGCAACAAGATCCACAATATCCCGACGCTTATTCCTGAGAAAGACGATATCAAACATGAGATCAAATGGATATGGAACGATACCTACGGCCATGCGTTCCCGGACCAGGTAAATTATTATCATCCTGAGGCCTTTAAACAGAAACTGTTTCCTCTCCTTTGCAATCATTGCGACCATCCGCCCTGTGTACGGGTATGTCCCACAAAAGCGACATTTAAAAGGCCGGACGGGATTGTGCAGCAGGACATGCACCGCTGCATAGGGTGCAGGTTTTGCATGGCAGCGTGCCCCTACGGTTCAAGGAGCTTCAACTTTGTCGACCCCAGGCCTTACATAGAGGACAAAAACCCGGAGTATCCCACAAGGACAATGGGAGTAGTAGAGAAGTGTACCTTCTGCAGTGAAAGGCTTGAAAAAGGTCAACAGCCTGCCTGTGCCGAGGCCTCCAACGGCGCCCTGGTGTTTGGCAATCTCAATGATCCGGAATCCGAGGTGCGGAAGATACTGAAATCCAATTTTTCATTACAACGCAAACCTGAGCTTGGGACAATGCCCAGTGTGTTTTATGTGATAGGAGGTGAAGAATATGCTGGATAAGGCGCTGAAAGGCGGTAAAAAGTACTGGACGCTTGTCATTATACTGGCTGCCATGAGTGGAGTGGGGGTGCTTACCTATTTGCAACAGCTCAAATACGGTCTGGGCATTACGGGCATGAGCAGGGACGTGTCGTGGGGATTTTATATTTCACAGTTTACGTTTCTCGTCGGCGTTGCGGCATCTGCCGTGATGCTGGTAATACCGTACTATCTTCATCATTTTAAAAAATTCAGCAAGATAGTGATACTGGGGGAATTTCTGGCCGTGGCTGCGGTCACTATGTGCATGTTGTTTATCTTTGTTGATATGGGGCAGCCGATGAGGATAATGAATGTCTTTCTTTATCCCACCCCGAATTCAATCCTTTTCTGGGATGCAACGGTCTTAAGCGGGTATCTCCTGCTGAACATCACAATCGGGTGGGCTACGTTGCACGCGGAGAAGAGGGGGACTGCCCCGGCCTCGTGGGTGAAACCCCTTATTTATCTCTCAATCCCGTGGGCAGTCAGTATTCACACCGTAACCGCGTTTTTGTATGCGGGCCTTCCCGGCAGGCACTTCTGGCTGACCGCGATCATGGCTGCGCGCTTCCTGGCATCTGCATTCTCGGGAGGACCGGCGCTCCTTATTATCCTGGCGCTTATTGTCAGAAAGAACACGAAATTCGATCCAGGCAAAGAGCCGATCCAGGCAGTCGCCAAGATCGTGACGTATGCGATGATCGCAAATGTATTCTTTATCCTGCTTGAGATATTTACCGCGTTCTACAGCAATATCCCCGGACACATGCATGCCTTTGAATACCTGTTTGCGGGCATTGAAGGACACGCCAAACTCGTGCCGCTCATGTGGACCTCGGTGGTGTGCGCGGTCATCTCTCTCTTTCTGCTGATTCCGTATAAGTTCAGGGAGAATGAGACCCTGCTTATCATTGCCTGCATAACGGTATTTATCTCCCTCTGGATTGACAAGGGATTCGGTCTCGTAATTGGAGGATTTGTCCCCAATCATTTCGGGACAGTGACAGAATACTGGCCGACCGCAAAGGAGTCATTGATCACGCTTGGTATATGGTCAATTGGATTCCTGGTGCTTACGATTCTTTATAAAGTTGCCATATCAGTCAGGGAAGAACTGGGGACCGCCAAGTCGGAGTATTAACATTTACTGAACAGATATTGAAAAGGCAGCAGGCATATCCCTGCTGCCTTTTATGTTACCTGTAGTCATCTACGAGTTTTTTCAGGACACCGGGGTATATCTTGCGTTCCTCCGGCAGGGTAGGGGTATCTACCGAGGGCCACTTGTTGAAAAGGGGTTCAGACCCTTCCCTTGTTATCGATGACGGCGCATCGTCTATCATTCTGGGATGTGCGGACAGATTCACCCCTTTTACTCTGTAGCAGAATTCCAGCTGGATATTATTGGGGTCAGTAGAAAATACGGAGTGAATAAAGCCGTTGTCCATAATCTCGGTTACCCACATGTCTGCTGCTTCGAGCCGGTCCTTGAGTGCCAGGAGTTCTTCTTCCCCAGGCAGTTCAATGCAAATATGATCAAAACTGAAAGGTCCCTTCACCGGCGTGCCGGGATCCCTGTCCGGCACCGGTTCAACGTCCGGCCACTCAAAGAACGATATCATACAGTTATCTGCAACCTCAAAGAAGTACTGCCTGCTGCCCGGCCCCCCAAGTCCGGCAACCAATCTCATGCCGAGCAGGTCCCTCCAGAACCTGATAGTGATGTCCATATCTTTAGCTGCCAGGGCGATATGATTAATTCCGGTATATTTCACAGGTAACCTCCTCGCATATCTCATCTTAAAAAAATAATTATAGCATGTGCCTCATATATAACACCGGATATCCGGTTATATCCTTTCGCGGCAGCTATAAAAAAATTCAATAGAGAGAGTTGACACTATGTACGGTTGAACGGTAAAATATGAAAGATATTTTAATCCTGTGCATACTATACTATTTCAGGTATTCAGCTAAAACGTCGAGAAAAAAATCCATTAAAAGCTATTTGCCGATTACTAACTCACGAGAATTGCGATCTGTAGTAAACGTCAAAATAAATCCATGAGAGGAGGACAGCAAACACAATGATTGATGTTCAGGTTGATACTGCAAAATGTGACGGTTGTGAAGAGTGTGTAAATCTTTGCCCGTCAGAAGTCTTCAAGATTACAGATGGCAAGTCAGATCCCTATCAGGCTTCAGACTGTGCCAACTGTTTAACCTGTGTGGAATCATGTCCACAAACTGCCATTACCGTTAGCGAAATGTAAGGCACTACTCAAGCACACTCAAAAGGCGTTCCGATATCCGGAACGCCTTTTTCTNNGGCTTTTTGATCCAGATTTCCCAGTAACCTTTATCTTCAAGTTTGATTAACTCCATCGGGAACCCCTGCTTTTCACAATATTTCGGAATTGTGTCCTCTGCAGATGCAGGGGCATCACACAGTACTTTAAGCAGAGTGCCGTTGGGGGCTTTCTCAATGGTTTTTTTCGTAATTACGAGCGGGTAAGGGCAAACCCTTCCCAATACATCAAGGGTCTGAGTTGGTTCCTGCGATTTTAAGTCGGCCATGTTTCCTCCTAGCGTATTTGTTCTGGTTATTTCTTAAAAGAAAAGAAGATGATTCATTTCTTCCATCATCTTGGATATTTCAGTATAAGGCACTACCTTGACTTCCACTTCCGCGCCGAATTCCGGAGCGTCGATTACGATATCACTTTCGGTCATTCCGAATCTTTCAAGGTCTTCCTTGCATACGAGAACATTAAGATCAAGAAGCAGGGACATCTTGATGTGAGATTCGGTACTGTTGAGATCATAATTCTCCACGGCCTTCTGTCCTTTTATGCAGTTCAGGACGCCGTCTCCGATGAACGCAATATCCGCGGTAACTATGTCTCCGTCTTTAAGATAGATCTCAACACTCTGTGAAGCGATGGCGTGAGTCAGGGCCAGTTTGGGATTTTCACTCTTGTAGCCGGGTCTCTGAACAATGAATCCGAGTTTTGTAGTAGCCATTATTATTCACCTCCTATATGAAAGACCCTGTCAGCATCAAAACAGCTGCCAAGATACCAGTCCATGCTGAATCTCTTAACACCTTCCAGCGTATTGTCGTGATGATAACCTCTTGATTCCGCGCAGGCCTCGCAGGCCGTCACATTAAGTCCCTTTGCCATCAACTCCTTTAAGGGCTTCTCAAGTGAGGAGTAGTCCTTAAACGGCCTCTGGTCTTTAATTGATATCATGGTCCCATTTCCTGATACCCAGAGGTCAACTTTGTGTCCTTTTTCCATTGCAGCTCCTGCGAGCTTTATCGCAAAGTCCAGGTTTGTTGACCCGACAAGTGATGCGAAACATCCTATTGTAAGTTTTCCCATATTCGAGTATCCTCCTATAACCAAGCAGTTTTATCGTATTCGTTAAACATTAAGTCAACAATATCACCGAATTTGATGACCTTGACCTTACTGTCAATGACATTCGCGCCCGAAAGTCCCCTGGTCTCGAGGTCTTCCTGAAGCACATAATAATCAGCGGAGTAATTAAGGAGGGATGAGGGCTTGCCCTTTTCCTTTGTCGTAGCATGATACACCCCGTTTTGTACGAGGATTATGCCCAGTTTTTCAGGTTTTAAGCGGTCGAGAGTGTCTACAGTCATCTTGTAATCACTCACAAAAGCAACTAATTTCATATACATACCTCCTGATGTGGAAATGGTTGGGAGTAAAGAAAGTCTATAAATTCTAATATGATGTAGGGCATTTGTCAAGGAAGAATGAAGATATAAAAATTCTTTATAAATCGTAGTAAATTTTAGCTGTTAACGGGCATTGAAGGCCTCACACCAGGGGAATAATTGCGCTGTTTCACATAAGAAACTGATTGGAATTTTATTAAATAAAAAAATATTGACGAGAAACATCGTATCACAATTCTCATCTGAGAAGGCAGCAGTCTCAAGGGCATAGATTATGACGGGTCCGTGGAGGACCTTGATAGCAATGGTATTATTGGAGAGATAAAGAGGGTTGCGGAACTGCGTTATTACTATCCCGTCAGAAAGCTCCCGCCCCGCCTGCTGTCACCCCAGCCTTCCATGTGGCTGTTTACACAATGGACCCCTCCGAAATACATGTTTTTAAGGCCCCAGGTGTTTACCGGATGAAGGGTTCTCAGGCCATCAATCACTTTCTCCTCAATGCCGGGCTCGGCCTGAACAACACCGTCTTCATAATGCACACGCGGTCTTTCGACGGCTTCTTTTAAAGGAACTTGAAAATCAATGAGATTTATCAATACCTGAAGGACGGCGGTCTTGATCCTCTTGCTTCCGCCGCTGCCCAGCACAAATTTCACCTTTCCATCTTTCATGACCATTGCCGGGATCATCATCGATGATACCCTATGACCGGGAGGTGATGAAAAGAAACCATCCGGGTGCAGGTCGTCTTCCCCCATCATGTTATTGAGCATGATGCCGGTCCCGGGGATGAAGCACCCGGAGCCCGAGCCGTTCGATGTGGTCATTGACGCGGCATTGCCCTCTCGGTCAATGATACTTATATGGGTTGTTCCCTGGGTTGCGGTAAGGGTGTTTTCCGCTACGTTTTTTCTGAAGGATTCAATGATTCCGGCCATCACGGAACCGGCCAACGGATACGATGAAGGCGCCCCGTTTTTTAGCGGGTTGAAGGAAGTCATTTCCTTCATCGCCTCTACGAGCGGAACAAGGACATGGGCTGAATCGCGGGGCATGGACCGGAGATCAACACGCTCCAGAAGATACAATGCAAGCGCCAGCAATAGGCCTCCGGTGGAAGGCGGGGGATTGGTAATAATCTCGCTGTCCCGGTATCTGATCCGGATCGGTTTTCTCTCAATGACCCGATAAGCCGTGAGGTCATCAAGGGTCATTGTCCCGTGATGTGTGTTGATTGAGTTAACAAGCCCCTGGGCGGTCTCATTCCGATAAAGGTCATGGGCGTTATTTACCAGGCCCCGCAGAAACTCTTTCATCAGCGGATTGAATAACCTGTCCTGCTGGCTGATATAACGTCCGTTTTTCATATAGATGCTCCTGCCGTACTCGGTGGAGGTAAAGACGGGTTCAAGCAGACCGAGGATCATGCCCTGTGTTTCAGATATCTCTACGCCTTTCTCAAGATACGACATTGCCGGAGACAGCACAGTTTTGAGCGGGAGCGTGCAGAGTCTCTGATGGATATGCAGGAGCCCCTTGAGCATGCCGGGTACGGCGGCAGAGGCAAACCCTGTATGGAATACCTGGGTGTGCCCGGGGAATTTAATATCCACCGGGGTCATGAAGGGCTTTATGTCGTTCGCAGCATTTAATCCGGGGGTATCTACAAAGAAGTCAAAGAGGATGTCCTCATGCCGGTTCTCAATATGTGCCAGTAAAAACCCGCCTCCTCCCAGGCTGGTCAGGGCGGGTTCAGCAACCACTGAGGCGAATCCAGCGGAGACAACCGCGTCAAAGGCGTTCCCCCCCCGGGACATCATTTCAGCGGCAGCCCTGGTTGTCAACGGATGTCCTGCGGCAACGGCGCCGGTCATCGGAAATAATACCCCTGGATAGTCCTGATCATTTCAATAAAGTTATTCCCGTTGCCGTAATATAACTGCTTTTGAATATGCGCACCGGTTGAACGTTTGAGAATTTCAGGTATCTCATCAAGGTAAGCAGCCGATTTAAGAGTTTCTGCTGCCGGTTTGACGTACCTGTACAGATTGATTGCCGCTTCCCGCATGCTGCATTTTCTGCCGAAGAAAGGATCTATGTATTGGCCTTCAAGCCCGTACCGGGCGGCCTGCCATTTATTGGTCCGAAGGATTTGCATATGAGGTTCCGGATTGTCGTGCTGTTCAGCGAGTGTCAGGACGAGCGCCTGAATAAGCGCGGTCAAAGCAAGGATGTCTCTCATACAATAGGGGGCATCGCAGATTCTCACCTCAATGGTCCCGAAATCGGGATGGGGTCTGACATCCCACCAGATGTCCTTCACCGATTCAATGGTCCCGCTTTTGGTCAGGAGACGGACCAGTTCATTGAACTCTTCCCAGTTATCCAGGGAATCCGGCATGCCCGCCAGCGGCAGGGCCTCAAATAACTTCGCCCGGTAGGACATTAATCCTGTGTCAACAGACTCGTAAAAGGGAGAGGAAGTTGAAAGTGCGAGCAATACAGAAAGATAGATCCTGATTTTGTTGTTCACCCTGATGACCTTTTCTTCATCATCTACCCCGATGTGCACATGAAGGCCCTGGCTGATAAATCTTCTTCCGACCAGCTGGAGCTCATCCATAATATTTTTATAGCGGATCTTGTCCGAAACCATCTGGTCCGCCCCTCGGGAGAAAGGATGAAGGCCGGTGGAATACAGCGTGGCGCCCAGGCCCTCGGTTATGGTATTGAGATACATGTAGGTGGCGGTGAGATCGCGCTCAACATCGCTGACCGTCGAGCAAATGCCGGTGTTAATCTCCACCATGGACTTGATGAATTCCGGTTTGATCCTTGCGCTGAGGTTATCAGGGACCAACTTCAGGATCTCGGGTGCAAGGGGGGTCAGTGCATACGTATCAGTGTCAAGTATCTGGATTTCAAGCTCTACCCCTATGGTAGGGGCCGGTGATTTGTTGAAGGAAAGTGGTTCCATCAATCCTTTCTTAACTTCTTGAGGGTATACCTGGTAAGCTGGGACATGTAGGCTGCCCCGATCCTTAAGACCTCTTCATCAAAATCAAATTTCGGGCTGTGGGACGACATCATTTCATGGCCCTCTTTTGCGGCGCCGAACCTCACAAAGCATCCGGGGATCTGCTGTAAGAAATAGGAAAAGTCTTCTCCGCCGAGACTGGGGAAAGGTATCGCGATGGTCTTTTCCCTGCCGACCAGTTTTTCCGCAACGCTTATCGCAAATTTGGTAGTGGTCTCTTCATTAATGACAGGCGGATAACCCGGCTTGAAAATAACTTTTATCTCGGCATCATTAAGGACCGCCAGTGATGAAGCAGTCCTCCTGATCTTGTCGGATATCTGTGCCCTTACCAGCTCATCGGTGGTCCTGATGGTTCCTTTTAAAACCGCTTTATCTGCAATGGCGTTATAGACCGATCCTGATCTTAAATAGCCGATGGTTATTACTGCCGGGTAGACCGGGTCTATCTCCCGGGAGATGATCGTCTGCAGATTGGTAACCAGCTGGCTTGATATGATCACGGCATCAACGGCCTCATGAGGCCGTGCCGCGTGCCCCCCCTTACCAGTGACCCGTATCTCAAAATAGTCTGTATAGGAGGTATGCACTCCTGTCTTAATACCGATCTCTCCCACCTGATAATGACTTTCGATATGACTTCCAAATATAATATTTACCCCGTCAAGCGCCCCCTGTTCGATCATCGGCTTTGCGCCGCCTTCGCCTTCTTCCGCTGGTTGAAANNGGGTTCTGCGACGCAAAGGGAAGGCCGGTATCCTCAGTAATGGGAAGCGCGTCCATATCGGCCCGCAGGGCCACGGTCGGGGCCTTTTCGTCAATGATCAGTCTGCCGATTACCCCGGTCTGGGCGATGCCGGCCTGGTATTTTATCCCCAGTTTCTTCAGGGAGGCGGATATCAATTCAGCGGTCTTCTCTTCTTTGTAGCCGAGTTCCGGCCATTGATGGATGGCCCTTCTTATGTCCCTCATCCACTCAAAGAGCTCATCGCTCACTAGCTTTCTGACTCTGTTCATAGTCTCATCGCCCTGTACACAACAAATGGAATATATACAACGTATCCTGATAATTATACGCTACATGCTTACATACTAATTATTTTACGTGATAAATTCAATCCTGATTTGATAAGAAGCAATAAATAAATGAAGGAATACCCGGGCAAGATGCTGCACGTTGTTTTATCAGAGAGGCGCTCGCGACCATACAGGATGCGGTAATGCGGTATTTATTTCTTAAGGGATATATGAGGGATATTCCGGACCCCTAAAAACACTGCGCAACTGATATTCAATTAAATGCTTTTTCTCTTGTTCCAGAAACGCCGGAATCCAAATATGCCTCCGCCGACAACAAACAGGATCGAACTCATTGGCTCGGGCGCAACCGCCGCCGGGACAGCAGAGGGGCCGGGATCGTCCCAAACGACTGTTTTGCCGTTACCCCGATTCCCTTTTTTTATAAAAGACCCGATAAATCCCTTGGGAAAATTATCTCTGGAATGATTTAAAACGAGAGAATCACCTTCATATGCGCGATGCGCTTTGTAGGTACCTGTATAACTGCCAAGTCTAAAATATGATGATGTGCTTGGCTGATCGTTATCCAAGCCCCACATCCGCCCGCTCACACAGTCGCCTCCGCTCTGATAACATCCAGTTATAAAGCTTTTAATTGTAATGGAGGCTGGAATAGCAAAGCTGGCCTCAGCAATGCCAAGAATAAACAGAATCATAAGGCTGGTGAGTAATATTTTTTTCATAAGAGCTCCTTAATGGATAAGTTTTTGATGCTACCGCTGTTTATAACAAAAGCAATATGTTTGCCAGCTTTTAACTTATTGATAACAATGAATTCTTCATCACTGCGCTCATGTGTTTACACAATAATCGCTGGCACAAATCTGTGACATGTCACAGAGTATTCCCCAATTATGGACACGTTTCAATACGATCAGGGATATTAAAATGAATGATTTTATTCACGGTTTGATACCGTTCACCTCTATGTTTTTCTGCTTGCGTTGACCACNNCTAAAAAAATGCCTTGACTAACTCTCCTGAGAGATGCTATTGTAAAACCTGAATTTTAGAAGTTTTTGCGAGTACACAAGGCTACAAAGACTTTTGACTTTGTGGCCTTTTTTCTTGAGCCCTTCTGAGATTTAGTTTATAGATAAGGAGGTAAAAGAAATGTCTGAAGGAACTGTAAAATGGTTCAATGATACCAAAGGATTCGGCTTTATATCATGTGATGACGGAAGTGAAGCTTTTGTACACCACACCGCTATTCAGGGCAATGGATTTAAGAGCCTTTCTGAAGGAGATAAAGTCAGCTTTGATACTGAAAAAGGCCCGAAAGGCCCCAAGGCAATCAATGTAGTAAAACTGTAATCAGATAAAGAAGGCCCCCTCAAAACAGAGGGGGCTTTTTTATTTTTGAGGGAACATGCATTTAAAATAATGCATCTTTTTTTGTAATATGACAAAGTCATTTATGCATAAAACAAGTGTATCCCCCTATATCACGCCTGAAGGGCACAGACGGTTAAGTGAAGAACTTTCATATCTGTGGAAGATAAAACGGCCCCGTGTGACCCAGGCGGTTGCTGATGCCGCTGCCATGGGGGACCGTTCGGAGAACGCAGAGTATATTTATGGCAAAAAGCAGTTGCGTGAGATCGATGCCCGTCTGCGTTTTCTACAACAGAGATTGAATGATTTGAAGGTTGTGGACAGGAGTCCCGATGATACGTCCAGGATATTTTTTGGTGCATGGGTTGAAATCGAGGATGCCGATGGGAACTGTTGCCGGTACCGCATTGTCGGCCCTGATGAATTTAATCCGGACAATGGGTATATAAGCGTTGATTCACCCATGGCGAAAGCATTATTGCGCAGGGCAGAAGGTGACAAAATTACTGTACGCAGCCCAAACGGAACATCAGCGTTTGTTGTCACTTCCATTCGCTATTAATCCCGTATGTATTATGTGATTTCGCGCGTCAGGACGACATGTAAGGTGCGCGGAGCCTGATGGTAATATCCTGGTAATCATCTTTTTACCGCCTCAATTCCGAGATTAAGCACCTCGATTTTTCTGCTTCTTTTAAGTTTCTTTAAATTGTACTCAAGACTTCTTGCCTGGGTTGCATTTTTGCAGGGGATGGTCTTAACGAGTTCAAATGGTCTATGTGATCTTACAAATTTACTGCCCGTTCCACGCTCATGTTCTTTCAGTCTTCGATCAATATTGTTTGTGAGTCCGATATATAAAAAATCATTGCGACATTTCAGCACGTAGACACACCAGTTTTCATTATTTGATTTATCCATGGAAGTCACTACCATGATTACGTTGGCAATTCAGGCTTGAGTTGATGACATGAGTAAGACTTATCATTGGCGCACTATTCATGTCTGAGGCAAATTAAGTGAGGATGCTGACATGTTAGGGGACATGGCTGAAGTTAAAAGGCAGGCTTTTAAACTCAGTATCAGCATCCTCACTAGTAAGTATATCAAACAAATTATAGAATTGATCATTATTTTTATTAATGTTGAAATTACAGCCCAGCCGGTCTCCTGTTCCCCTTGGTGTTATTTGGTTATATCAAGCACGAAGTCGCATAGCCTGTAAAATAAAAGTCATGTAATATTATTTTCTGGGGACTCACCACCCTATTGACTCCGGAACGGTGGCCTCTGTCATCTGACGGTCATTGGCATTTTTAAGCAAAAAACCAGGCAGCGCATGGCCCGCTTCCGTTATAATATTGAGATGCATATGCCCGATCGGAGTTACGGGAATTGCTTTTGAGAGAAGCGGTATGTGTCCGCAAACACAACGCACATGGAGAACCTATGAGAGAACGCAAAAGAAAGTTTAAGAGATATGATCTGATGCGTGAGGTAACATTCAGGCCTACGTATGGGGCCACAGAGTATTTCTCTGGAGCAGCTTGTAATCTCTCCTGTGAAGGCATGGGGCTGGATGTGCATGATTTCAGATTTATTATGTATGAAAACCTCGAGCTTGTTGTCGCTCTTCCCGGAAATGAAGCGCCGGTCTCACTTTCAGGTGATATTATGTGGAAAAGACAGGAAGCTGATCGGTGTCTGGCGGGAATCAGATTCAGAATGAAGGATATATTCATGCAGGAATCAGCAGTGGGGAAGATATTTTCCTCATCGAATATCCCGGCGAACTATATGTATCACAATGATTCCGAATATATCATGCAGGAGGAAACCGTAAAAACCCCTGAATCGCAACGGGATGATCCAAAGAGGAGGCCTGGGAAACTGCCTAACAAGCTGGGGTTTATCAAGCAATATAATGAGAACGGCAGGACATGTAACGTTACCTTCAGACTCCTGAAGGAGATGGCAGCACATACGCAGAATGTGACTATTGTCGGTGATTTTAATGACTGGGATGTAGCTAAATCCCCTATGACCCGGCTGGCAAGCGGCGACTTTGTCATCACACTGGAATTGGATGCTAATAAAGAGTTCAGGTTCAGGTATCTTATTGACGGTCATCGCTGGGAAATAGATTGGTATGCCGACAAGTTTGTCCGGAATGATCAGGGCTCTAAGGACTCAGTAGTTATGGTATAACGACTTTTCTGTTATCAGTAACCGCCTTTTTTAATTTCTCTTTCATCAAAGCATCTTGCCTCATTAACACTGCCTATCTTAACATCCATGCTACTGATGAATTATTACCGATGCTCCGTCCGAACGCGTTAGGGACGTACCGACAGAGATCGGTACAAACTTCTGTCGGTCTTAATCTGCCAGTTTTGCCATCAGATTTTCATATAATTTTTTCACGTAGGCCTTATCTTTTTCAGGATCTGATTCCTCGTGCCTGTCCAGCGCCTTTGTCAGCTCCTCAGGGATCTCCCCTAAAAATCTGGAGGGAACCGAGGGTATTTCCTTCCCGTACCTCAATCTGTGGTTCGTGTAGGTAAGGTAAAGTTCGTTCATTGCCCGGGTTATTCCCACATAGAAAAGCCTTCTTTCCTCCTCAATTCCTTGATCGTTGTCCGCTGACTTTTTGTGCGGCAGTATGTCCTCCTCCGTGCCTGCGATAAACACAACGGGGAATTCAAGGCCCTTTGATGAGTGGAAGGATATCAGGGTCACGCCCTCACCGCCTTTTTCCTCCTTCTCCTCAATCAGATCCGTGAGTGCCATTGTTTCAAGGAATCCCTGAAGCGAAGGTGAACTTTCCATGGACTCGTAGTGGGTCATGGACTCGATGAATCCCTCGATGTTTTCTATTCTCCTGAATGCCGCCTCAGGGGTCTTGTACAGATGAAGAATATGATCCCTGTAATTGATCTCCTCTATTAATTTTCTGAGGGTCTTGCCCATCTCCATCCCTTTATTGAAAAGATCACGGTAGCGGCAGATAAGCTCGTGCAGGGAAGCTGCTGAGGTTGCCGCCCTTTGTCCAAGGCCCGCAATATCCGCGGCTTTACCAAGGGCCTTGGCAAGATTCAATGAATGTGACTGCGCAAAATCAGAGAGTGCTCCAAGTGCTGACGCCCCGAGGCCCCTCTTCGGTGTGCTTGCGGCCCTCAGGAGGCTCAGGTCGTCCGAAGGGTTTGCGATGATCTTAAGATATGCAGCGAGGTCCTTAACCTCCTTGCGTTCAAAATAGCTCGTTCCGCCTACTACCGAATAGGGTATCCTCTGTCTCCTCAGGGCCTCCTCAAAGGGCCTTGAAAAGATATTTGCCCTGTAGATAACGGCAATGTCCTCGCAGGCAATATTTCTCTCCAGCATTATTGCAGAGATCCTGTCTGCGACCCAGTCCGCCTCGTCCTCGGTGTCAATGGCTTTGAAGATATTGACCTTTGGTCCTGAACCCCTTTCCGTCCACAGGGATTTGTCCATTCGCTTTCTGTTGTTTCTTATCACCGCGTTCGCCGCCCCGAGGATATGATCGAAGGACCGGTAGTTCTGCTCCAGCCTTACGGTGAGCGTGCCCGGGAAGTCNNAGCAGCCTGATGAAATCATACTGAACGCGGTTCGTATCCTGGTACTCATCTACCATTATGTACCTGAACTGCTCCCTGTACTTTTCGAGGATGTCCGGATACTCCCTGAAGAGCTTCAGCGTCAGCAGGAGGAGGTCATCGAAGTCAAGGACGTTCATGGACTTCAGCGCCTCTCGATACCGGGGATAAATCAGGGCCGAGGCCTCTTCTGCAGGATCAGCGGTTTCAGCGGCATCAAGGGGGGCGAAATCATTCTTGGCCCTGCTGATCCTTTCAAGGATGGCTTCGGCCTTGAAATTCCTGTTGTAAAACTTAATGTCCGACATAATGTTTCGAAGCACGGAAACCTGCTCGGAGGTGTCGTAGATCGTAAAGTTTTTCCTGTACCCGAGATGCTCTATCTCGCGTCTCAGGATCCTGAGGCAGAGGGAATGAAATGTAGAGATAACCGCGGTGCCGTTCCTGCCTTTCAGCATGGAACTAACCCGTTCCTTCATCTCCCTTGCCGCTTTGTTGGTGAAGGTCACTGCCAGGATAGACCCTGCGCTGACCCCTGTATGTATTAAATATGCGGTCCTCGTGGTTATCACCCTTGTCTTGCCTGACCCCGCCCCTGCGAGGATAAGGAGAGGGCCTTCGTTGTGCATGACTGCTTCCTTCTGCCTGGGATTGAGGCGCGCTAATTTTCTGTATATATCCATTGTTTCTTATATTCCCTTTCAGACGATCACCGTTTTTCAGCTCTACAGTGCTGCAGTACATGCAACTGAAGACAGGATACGCATCAGGATTACGGATTGATGTGTTGCCATAACGGCAGGAATGCCGGAACAAAAACACCAGAATGATTATATTAAGTATTTGATCGCAATAAGGCAACAAAGGTCTATGAGTCAGCAGCGTGGAAGCACGTAAGCCGGGAAG
>DKBK01000154.1 GCA_002451135.1 Nitrospiraceae bacterium UBA6902 | reverse complement strand
ATTAAAGCTGAAGTCCAATTTATTATGCGGAAAGGCTGCGTCATGGTTGGGGAAGGGAAAAGGGACCGGCCTGAAAAAACTCAGCCTTTCCTGCTCCAGCTTTTGCAGTATCTCCTGTCTGTATGTGTTTAATAATGACGCAGGCATAAATACCGGAGACTCCCCGTTTACGTTTACACGGTCAATGTAATAAGGAGTTGAGCCGCTTTTTGAGAAATGNNTGGTGATATTCATTTTCAACACATATATTGTCTTCATCAGTCGCCTTTACGAGAAGCCGGTTTTCTCCTGAAAAAGATATCTCGATTGAGACCGTTATCTTCCGGACTGACCTGTCTTTCTCCAGTTTTCTTAAAAACTCATGATCGTAATTCCGGGAGAGCATTGTTCCTTCCTGCGGCAGTAACGAATCCCTGGCAATATATATTTTGTCACCTTTAACCTTATTGACCTTTATACCCCGTAATACCCCCTCCTTATCAAAAAATACCAGGCCATCATTATTATGCAGTTCCACCTTTCCTTGTATCTGCACATATCCCTTGCCTGTTTTTATTACGCTGCCAACGGGCTTGCCTGTGGATTTGGATGTTGCTGGCAGCGCGATCTCACCCCTCCTGCCTGTTAAAAGGTAATCGGTGCCTCCTCTGTGAAATGTCTTTTCCGGGTCCGGGTCAAAAAGAAAAGTTGTCTGGCCTGAGGAGGCCCTGCCGAGTGAGCCATGTCTTTTAATCTCCCGGTCAAGTATTTTTCTGAAACAGGCCGTGGTGTTTTTTACATAGTGTTCATCTTTCAGCCTTCCTTCTATTTTGAATCCTGTGACACCGGCCTTAATAAGATCCGGGATAAAGGCCCTGCGGTCCATGTCCTTTAGCGACAGGAGATGCCGGTCCCTTGAGATAATCTTTCCCCTACTGTCCTTTAATGAGAAGAGGTTCCTGCACGACTGCGCGCAGTTCCCCCTGTTTGCGCTTCTTCCGCCCTGCACATAACTCATATAACACTGTCCGCTCAGGCTCACGCATAATGCACCGTACACAAAGGCCTCCAGTTCACATACGGTATTCGTTCTCACTGCAGAAATTTCATGGAGGGAAAGTTCCCTGGCCAGAACAATCCGTTTTATTCCTATAGCGTCCAGGAATTTTATCCTGTCAAGGGAATAGTTATTGGCCTGGGTGCTGGCATGAATGGCAATCGGGGGAAGGTCCATTTCAAGTATCCCCATGTCCTGAATAATCAGGGCATCTGCCCCTGCATGATATACATCAAAAATAATCCTGCGGGCCTCTTCGAGCTCATGGTCGAACAGAATAGTGTTAAATGTTATGTATACCCTGGCTCCGTAAAGGTGAGCGTGGCGGCACAGGCGCTCAATGTCCGATACCGGATTGCCGGCAGCCTCCCTCGCGCCAAACCTTGGCCCGCCGATATACACGGCATCCGCGCCGTAGTTAATGGCGGTCTTCCCCAGGCGGAGGTTTTGGGCGGGGGACAGCAGTTCAAGTTTTGTTATATGAGGCATACGTCTTTTTGAAACAGGTATGGTTTTTGGAAATATTATATCGGTTGACAGGCAAAAATATCATTTCTTGATTCGATGGAGAGAAGGAAGGATTACAGTATCAGGAAAGAGGGAAACGCTGAAGCCATGGAGTTATTAATTTATATCATTAATGATCTGATGAAAGCTGACCATTACACTCATTGCAATATTCATTGTATTCCCTCAGATATGATTCGAGTTCATTGATGGTATGTATGCCGAGCCTCATCAGTTGGGCCACTATTTCTCTTTTTGTAAGGGTTGCCATTTTTGACTCTCCTATGAATTGATTTAGCAAATATTCTGCCAGTTAAATTAATTGATTTTATTCATAAATATAAGGGCCTTTTCTTATCTTTATCAGTTATTCTACCGGGATGTGGCGATCTGGCCCAGTGAAAAAACCAAAACAGCTTTCAGTGATGAGCCATTTGACAAAAAACGCCTGAATATGACCGAAAACCGTTTTGGTATGTGATCATTGACCGGAGGTTTCCCCTGCGTTCCCATTCCGGCTCTGATATAATTCAGGAAGAAGCAATCAGCATATATGAAAAGAGGATTTCTTGAGAGCATGAGAATAGTTAAAAGGCTGACACAAGTATCAGGGACGGTGCTTCGTTTAGCCATGGGCATTGGCGGGGCGACGCTTTTCTTTCTCGCATTTAAAGACACTGTGAAACGGCGTCCGTCTAGGAGACTGAAACCAAAATCTTAAAACAGGGTGACGGTACTGCCTGCGTTATTTCTCAGGCAGGTCGTTCCTGAGTTGAACGGTTTCTCCCAGGCTGAGGCCGGCCTCTGGAACGCCCTCATTTCAGATCGTGATTTTCAGTGAGATCACATCATTATCATAAGTTATGAACTGATGATTAACCGTCTGCCGGTAAACCGCAAGGGTGATCATGGCAAGAAACAGGCAGGTAAATATTTTCTTACACATAGTGCGTTCTTTAAGTGAGCATTTCTTCATGGAGCGTATTTTTATTCTGCGTAATAATATTTTATGCTATACTTTTTTTGTTTCATATAGTTACAGAATCACCGCATGGTATGAAAGAATGTGAATGGCAACTTCTGATTTGTCTTTGATCCTGACTGTTCAGCCGACAAGGTTGGCCCCCAGGGCCCTCTGAATCCGGTGATATTACTAATACAAAGAGGTGTAAATACCAGATGTTCCGTGTAATGCAGACATGGTTATTATCATTTAATTATATAACGCCTTATGTTATGAAATTATATGTCCGGGGGAAATACGCTGGCATGTTGATTGCTTTATTCTGAAAGTCTCTTGCTGCGTTTACTTCATAGCATCAGGAAGATCACATATTTTTATTAAATTTAAGGGGTATATGCGATCACGCTTGATGATCTGAAAGATTTCTGGTTTGTTTAATATGAGGGGTAATGGATAAGAGTAAATTACAGGAGACCGAACTGCGGTACCGGGCGATATTTGATCAGTCCCCTTATGGCATTGTGCTTATCGACAGCGAGGGTAACATTACAGACTTTAATGAAACGGCCCACCGTGAGCTTGGTTATACAAGGGAAGAATTCGCCCGGCTTCGTATCGCTGATATTGATCCGTTCCAGGGACCTGAAGAGATACATGCCAGTATAAAGGAAGTGCTGAGTAAAGGCAGCGCTGAATTTGAGGTCAGACACAGGACCAAGAGCGGTGAGATAAGAGATGTCCATGTTATTACGCGGGTACTGAATCTGTCTGGCAATAATGTTTTTCAAACTATCTGGCATGATGTCACGGAGCAAAAAAAGGCGGCGGAAGAATTAAACAATTACCGGCATCATCTTGAAGAACAGGTAAGCAAACGGACAAAAGAGCTTTCTCGAGTCAATGAGCAGCTTCAGAAGGACATTGCCATGCGTAAGATTGCCGAGCAGGTGCGGGAAGACCTGATCCTCGAGCTCAAAGACGCCATCGCGAAGATCAAGACACTGACGGGGCTGATCCCTATTTGCGCCTGGTGCAAGAAGATACGCGATGATAAAGGGTACTGGAAAAAAGTCGAAACCTACATCAGGGAACACTCGGACGCGTCCTTTACTCACGGGATTTGTCCTGACTGCCTGAAAAAAGAGAGCCCTGAGGCCTACAATGACGTATTCAAAACTGACTTCTAGGGTTGTCCTGCTTGAAATACTGCTGTCATCCTCTGCGGTGCTGCGAGGGCCTCAGACCGGCGCCGCCTGATTCTGCGGATGTCTCAGGTGAACTATTTTTAACTATGTTGAACCAATTCTTTCAAAGCCTTTTCCATATCCTCCGGCATTGACGCGGTGAATTCCATCTGCATGCCACTGACCGGATGTTCCAGTGTAATACTGCACGCATGAAGCATCTGACGGGGAAATCCGATTGATGTGTCGCCTAAGACAAGTTCAGTTTTTTTCCCGTATGTCCTGTCCCCCAGGACCGGATGTCCCCTGGAAGCGAAGTGAACCCTTATCTGGTGGGTCCTTCCGGTAACGATCCTTATTTTTACAAGAGTGGCTGAGCGCAACTTTTTTACAATTTCAAACTGCGTGATCGCCTCTTTCCCCCTGTCTGTTTTTACCGACATCTTCTTTCTATTCCCTCTCGACCTGCCGATAAGGGTGCGTATCTCCCCGCGCGGCTCTTTCAGGCTGCCGAACACGAGGGCCAAATAATATTTCCGGACCTTTCGTTCCCTGAACTGTGCAATGAGTTTATGATATGACAAGTCGTCCTTTGCAATGACGATTACACCGGATGTGTCTTTATCAAGGCGGTGTATCACCCCCGGCCGCAGGGGGGCCCCGACGGAAGCCAGTGTGCCGCATCGTGAGACCAGTGCGTTCATAAGAGTTCCGCTCTTGTTGCCTGCCGCAGGATAGATGACCATGTCAGGAGGTTTATTGACCACGATGATATGTGCATCTTCATAGAGTATGTCCAGGGGGATGTCTTCAGGTACGAGGATGCCATCCGGTTCGTTGGGGAGGGTTACCTCTATCAGGTCTCCTTCCTTAACCGTATAGCGTGCCTTTTCACCACGAGAATTGACTGTAATAAACCCCTCTTTGATCAGCCTCTGAATATAGGAACGGGTGAGATTGCTCTGGTAAGTGATAAAGGTATCAAGCCGCTCAGGCTTTGTTCCTACTGGAACGGTATACGTGGTTTTTTTCATTGCGCTATTGTATCAGATGTGGATATTAAAGCAAATTGCGCTGGATTAAATATTGAAGGTTAAACTCATACCGCATGTGGATTCAACGGATTACATGCCGGGATGATTTTTTTAATGGGTTTTTTTGATCATGCAATCCTCATATCACTTGACATCCATCTGCATGGTATTATTTAATATTAAGGC
>DKBK01000055.1 GCA_002451135.1 Nitrospiraceae bacterium UBA6902 | reverse complement strand
GCCTGATAATACCAATACTACTAACCGCATAATAGATCATCTTATATTCATAATTCATCTTTGAATAAAATGCTAAAATACCTTACATGTAATAACGTATTTAGCTGTTATTGAAATTTTCTAATCATAACTCCGAGGACATAAATCTTGATTAACTCTCGAAAGAATCCCTCAGGCAAATTCAAATTAACATCTGACTTCAGTCCCAAGGGCGATCAGCCAAAGGCCATAGAATCATTGACTGAAGGGGTACTCAGTGATGTACAACATCAGGTGCTCCTCGGCGTTACAGGCTCGGGAAAGACATTCACTATTGCCAATGTAATCGCGAACGCAAACAAACCGGCCCTTGTGATTGCTCACAACAAGACCCTCGCCGCCCAGCTTTACAGTGAATTCAAAACCTTCTTCCCTGAAAATGCCGTCGAATTCTTTGTCAGTTATTACGATTATTACCAGCCCGAGGCGTATATTCCATCAACCGATACCTATATTGAAAAAGATGCCATGATTAATGAAGACATCGACCGGCTCAGACACGCGGCAACCCGCGCAGTCCTTGAGAGAAACGATACTATCATTATCGCCTCTGTATCATGCATTTACGGAATCGGGGCGCCCGAGGATTATCTCGGTATGCATCTTATTATTGAAGAGGGTATGCATACAGAAAGGGATGAGTTTCTGAGACGACTCGTTGATATGCTGTATGAACGCAGTGAAGACTTCAAAAGGGGGACCTTCCGCGTAAGGGGAGATATTGTGGAAATATACCCTTCCTTTTCAGGAGACAGCGCGGTCAGGGTTGAATTTTTTGGAGACAATATAGACGGCCTGTATGAATTCGACTCCCTGACAGGGAAGGTTTTACGAAGACTGAATAAGGTTTCATTATATCCGAGCAGCCACTGGATAACGCCGAGAACGAGAATCGAAAAGGCCTTATCTTCCATACATAAAGAACTTGAGGAGAGAATCATCTTCTTTCTCCGGGAGGGCAAGGAAATGGAGGCAAAGAGGCTTGAGCAGAAAACGAGATTCGATATGGAGATGCTCAGGGAATTCGGCTTCTGCCACGGCATTGAAAATTATTCGCGGCATCTCAGCGGGCGGCTGCCGGGTGAACCTTCATCCTGTCTTATCGATTATTTCCCTGAAGATCTGCTGATGATAATAGACGAATCTCACGCAACGGTCCCACAGATACGGGGGATGTACGAAGGAGACAGGTCAAGAAAACAGACCCTGATTGATTTCGGGTTCAGGCTTCCCTCGGCCCTTGACAACCGGCCGCTCAAGTTTGATGAATTCGAACAGAGAGTCCATCAGGTGATTTATGTGTCAGCTACTCCGGCAGAATACGAGCTTACAAAATCAAAGCACAGAATAATTGAACAGATAGTCCGGCCCACGGGGCTTAAAGACCCGCGTATTGACCTCAGGCCGGTCTCGGGCCAGCTGGATGACCTTCTTGGAGAAATCAGGGAGAGGGCCGTATATGGAGAGAAAGTACTGGTTACTACGCTGACCAAGAAAATGGCTGAAGACATTACCGAGTATTATACGGAAGCAGGTGTGAGGGCACGGTATCTCCATTCCGATATCCATACCATCGAGAGGGTGGAAATACTGAGAGACCTCAGGCTGGGCAAATTTGATGCGCTTATCGGGGTAAATTTATTAAGAGAGGGGCTGGATATCCCTGAGGTGTCGCTTGTTGCCATCTTCGATGCCGACAAGGAAGGTTTTCTCCGCTCAAGCCGCTCCCTTATTCAAACGTCGGGCCGCGCTGCCAGGAACATACATGGCATGGTCATTTTCTATGCCAATACGATCACCGGATCGATGAAAACGGCAATCGATGAAACGAACAGGAGGCGTGAGATCCAGGAAACATATAACGTCAAGAACAATATCACTCCGACATCCATTAAGAAAGATATAACAAATTTGCTCAATTCAATATATGAAGCGGATTACTGGACAGTTCCTGTTGTTGCGGAAGAGAAGGTTGAATACGCTGATGAATCGGCAATCAGGAAACTGGAAGAAGAAATGAAGGCCGCAGCAGAAAAACTCGAATTTGAAAGGGCCGCTGCATTACGGGACAAAATAAAGGCTATCAAGGAAAAACAGATATCGATAGGGATAAAGATTTAGGGGTTAGGGGGGACGATTCGTATCTCATACATCCTGGGCCATAATTTGCCGGTAACAAACAGCCTGTCAGTCTTCTCGTCATATGCAATACCGTTGAGGGTTTTCGTGGCCTTGTCTCCCCCTGCACGCTGTGACAGATTGCCCAGGTCAATCCACCCTTTTACCCGGCCTGTTGCCGGATCAATTATTGCAATGCTGTCCGTCTGCCAGACATTGGCGTAAATATCGCCCCGGACATACTCCAGCTCATTCAGCATTTTTACCGGTCCATTGTTATCAGCCACTTCTCTGCGGCCGGTCACTTCATATGTTGCAGGGTCTAAAAAATAGAGAGAGGCCGTGCCATCGCTCATGATTAATCTCCTGCCGTCATGCGTAATGCCCCACCCTTCAGTTTTATAATGAAACGTTCCAATCAATTTAAAATTATTTTTGTCATATACAAACCCGGTATGGGAGCGCCAGGTCAGTTGAATTAACTTGTTCCCGAAAATAGTGATGCCCTCCCCAAAAAAACGGTCCGCCAGTTTACGTTCCCGCAACACCTCCCCTGTTTCCAATGTAATTCCGCGCAATGAAGATGCACCCTTAATCCCGGTCCCTTCATATAATATGCCCTCATCAAAGACCAGTCCCTGAGTGAAGGCCTTGTCATCATGAGAGAATATGTTCACGACACGGTATGAATATAAAGGAACATTTTGATCAGTCCGTGTTTGTCCCGAATGAGACGGCGGCTTTTGCCCTGGCCTGTCTTCCTGTGCGTCTATCGATTGGGCAAAAAAGCATACGACGATGATGATGATGACAACAAGTGAGGATCCCCCTGCTTTTCTTATCCTGATAATCACGATAACAGCAAATAGGATACGTAATATCCTGTTGTATCTTTATATAGGTCTGATATAACTCCAAGGAGTTGCACGTATTGTACCATGAATTTCATTCAGGCAGGTGTAAATCACTGCGTGGCATTGCCTATAAATAAAATAAGAAGGGGACCGCGGCCCCCTTCTTATTCACCATGTACATTTTTCCGACTTTATTCTATTCGGTCGGATATCCCTTGTCTACCCAGCCCGGAAAACCGTCTCTCAGCCAGTGAACGTGTGTGTATCCTGCCTTTACAAGCATTATTGAAGTCTTGAATGATTTCCAGCATTGGGGACCATTACAGTAAATCACAATATTTGCATTCTTGTCTGCCGGATATTTCTTGATGTCCCACTCGTCCTGGGACACATCAAAATCAAGCTTCTTTTCGCTCTTATCGTTGTAGTAGGCGGATATTGCCCCCGGGATATGCTGCTCTACATATTCTCCCTTTTTCCTGGCATCAAAAACCGTGACTTTCCCCAGATTCTCCTTGACCCAGTCTGCGTTAACGACAGTAATACCCTCATATGAAGTCGGGGTGTCCGTTGCCAGGGCATGACCTGCAATCAGCATTACTGAAAGCGCTGCCAATAGTATCAATATCTTTTTCATTTGCTTCCCTCCTTAGATAACTGAATTTTTTGACCGTGAGGTCTGTTCACAGACTTCTCATTATATCGGTATGAGAGATAATATCTTTCCTCTCTCCTCTCACCTCCCTTTCGCCACTGGATTACAATGCATTATTTGAAAATAATCATACCGGAGTTCTCTCAACCGCTTCTGTTCCTGAGGAGATTAGCTCAGAGACAACTTTGGTATTTAACGAAGCACTCGTCGTTGTCCTGAAACCCTCCATCTGAGTTTTTAATTCAGCCGCAACCATCGCCAGATTATCCGACACTTTTTTTACATTTTCTGAAAGGACGTACGTGCCGTTAATAACCTCGGCAGTATTTTCCATCGTCTGGCTTACTTCTTCGGCAGCCGCTGACTGCTCCTCTGTGGCAGCGGCAATTCTATGGACGATGTCCATTGCATTTTCGGAACTTTCCACTATCTTCTGGAGGGCGTCTCTTGCATCTGATGTGGTCGCAATTGCCTCATCAGCCACTAGCTTGCTCTGTTTCATACTCAATATAACTTCTTTGGTCTCCTTCTGATTAGCCTGTATCTTGCCTGCTATTTCTTCCGTGGCCTTGCTGGTCCTCTCCGCAAGCTTCTTGACTTCATCGGCTACCACGGCAAACCCCCTGCCGTGATCTCCTGCCCGTGCCGCTTCTATTGCGGCATTCAGCGCAAGAAGGTTTGTCTGGTCGGCTATGTCTTTGATTACAGACACTATTTCGCCGATCTCTTCCGAACTCTTGCCAAGAACCATTATTGCCTCTGACGCCTCGCTCACGCTGCGGACAAGTCTTGTAATACTTGCCTTTGTCTGTTCACTGATATCCCTGCCTGAGGTGGCCGAGTCAAAGGACTCCTTGGTAATTTCTGATGCCTCCAACGCATTTTTTGACATTTCCGTAATAGTCTGTGACATCTCATTTGTTGCGGTTGCGATCTGCTCAACCTGGACTTTCTGCTCATTGGTTCCGGTCAGTAAATACTCGGACACCTCGGAAAGTCCTTCGGCACTTTTGAAAATACCTTCTGCTTCCGCCGTAATAGCTAAAAACACCTTATTGAGTTTTGTCAGCATAGTGTTCAACTCGCATGCCATAACTCCCATCTCATCTGTACTGTTTAAATCTATGGTCCGGGTAAGGTCCCCTTTTGCAACTTCCTTTGCCGACTCAACGACTGTTTTTATAGGCCCGACGATTGAGCGTATAGTAAAGATTGATGTAACAGTAAATAATACGATCAAGCATATGGAAGCGATGATGACGATTGAAATCACCTGATTGATCAACGTTGTTCTGCTTACATAATCTTCATTCGCCCTCAACTCCTGTATCTCGACCATCTTGTCAATGGATTTAAAAATCAATCCCTTGAATTCAAGCCATTCATCATAGACGTCTTTCATCAGCTCAGTATCATGATCATTAAATACCTTCATGTAGGCCCTTTCAAGATTACCGGCCATGCCTTTATATCCCTTGTAGCCTTTGTCAAATTTATCTCTTTCAGTGATAAGGTCTTCCGAGGACAACACAGGTCTCACCTCGTCCCATAAAGAATCAATATCCTTTAATGATGACTTCAGGTGGTTTACCGCTGCTGTTCCGTCAATCATGTCTGTCATGACACCTGCCATTCTGAACTCCGTCTCCCTGAATATAAGCTGTATCTTTCTGAGTTTGTCCAGGGGGACAACATTCTTGGTATACATGACCTCAAGCGCGGCTATCTGTTTCTTTCCCATTATGACGGCACCCGCTGAAAAGACAATTAAAACAATTATTCCAACGACTGCCGAGAAAAGAATCTTGTCCCTGATCTTTATTTCTGAGAGAATGTCACCGGACAATATTCTATTAATACCTATTCTCATAATTATCCCTCGTTACGCGAATTAAATTTACTATATCTGCTCATTTGAATAATTCTTCAACGCATGTAACCTGCTGTCTTTCATCCAAAATATTCCGACACTACTTTTATCGGCACTGTATCAGATATCTTGAATCTTTTGTACATCATCAACCATTAACAGGCATGTGGTTACTCATGATATGTTCATGCGTTTGTTCAATAGAGACGTCTCCGGTTTTGGTTTTGAAGTAGCTTGTCTGGGCTATAATATTCTGGGCAAGGGCTGCCAGATGTGCCGCTGCTTTTTCTACTTCCCTGGTAACACCGCAGTGCTGATTGATTATCGAGGATATATGATCCATGGTCTGGCTGACCTCTTCTGCTGCGGAAGACTGCTCTTCTGTTGCTGCCGCAACTCTCTGGACTATATCCATAACCTTATCTGAGCTCGTTACGATCTTCTGGAGCGCTTCTCCTGCCTTTTCTGCTTTTCCCACTGATTCCTCGACCATCCTGGTGCCCTTCTCCATTATTGACGTTGACGCCTTGCTTTCATGCTGGATAACGTTTACCTTAGAAGCGATCTCATCAGTTGCCTTTGCAGTCCTCTCCGCAAGCTTTCTGACTTCATCAGCCACAACGGCAAAGCCCCTGCCGTGTTCGCCGGACCGGGCGGCCTCTATCGCGGCATTCAGTGCCAGAAGGTTTGTCTGATCAGCAATGTCCTGAATTACCGACACAATAAGATCAATCTCATCCAGGTGCTTGCCGAGCCCCCCGATGGTCCTGGATGCCTCGCTGACACTGGCGGCAAGCTGCCTTATGCTCTGGACCGCCTCGTAAACAACTTCTTTCCCGGTTGTCGCTGTTTCGAAGGATTCCTTTGTTGCATCAGTAGCTTCGGAGGTATTCCTGGCAACATCAATGATTGTTTGAGACATCTCTGTAGCGGCTACCGCTACCTGTTCTCCTTTTATACGCTGGTCTTCTGCCCCTTCAAGAAGCTGTTTTGACATGGCCGTGAGTCCTTCCGTGTCAACGGACATCTCTTTAACCGCCTGGACTATCTTCCGAAAGGCATCTCTCAAATTATCAATCATGCGGTTTAATCTCTCAGCCATACTTCCCATCTCATCTTCACTATCGATATGGATGGAATGTGAAAGATCACCTCTGCCAACCTGTTCGGCTACGTCGACAATACTATTGATAGGTTTTTTTATGGAACGAACGGTAACTACGGCGATGGCGACAAACGCGCACAGAACAACTATGGATATCACGAAAACGATCTTGTTTATTTTTACAATAAGCCCTTTACTTCCTTCGTAGTAATCCTTTACCGCAGTTTTCTGGTCTTCAGACAATTTATCTATGCTCCTGAATATAAGAGGCTTGTTATCAAGCCATTCGTCATAGATGTCCGCAACTTTTTCTATTTCTCCATTAAAATATATCGGCAGCAGTTTTTCTGCGGTTACCTTGAAACCCGCAAATCCTTTTTCGAAATTTTCCTTTGATTCAGTATCCGATAAGGTTTCCCTGACCTCGCTCCAAAAGCCTTCTATATCCTTCAACTGCTTCTCAAGATGTTTTCCCGCCCCTACGGGTGCCACCACATCCGCTTTGACGCCGCTCATGTTCAATTCAATCTCTCTGAAGCTCAATTGTATTTTCCTCATATTGTCTAATGGCGTAACATTTCCGTGATAGATGTGCTCAAGCGTATCTATCTGTCTGTTCCCCATTATCATATTCAGAAAAGCAAAAGACACAGAGATCATGATCCCGGTCATGATAATAAGCGCAACCTTATGAGTAATCTTCAACTTCTTAACAAACATCCTGCCTTCCCTCCGGATTACAATAATGACATGAGAACTATCATATTCATGAATGTGTTAACGCATTATACGTCTTAATGCATAGGGCGATCTGGTAATTATATCGGCATTTATTCCCTAAGAGTTAAGAGCAGCAAGATGTGCTATTTACTTAGTGTTATCTCGGCAACATGAAGATAAATCAGGATTCAATCTTTTGGTCGTAGGCTTTCTTTACCGTTGCCTAAGGTATCAATAGCCGCCAGGGTTACTCTCCTGGCAATTAAGGAAGTGGGGTTAAACCTTCATATGCAGCATCGGCAGACAGAGTCTCTGCCTCCTGTTTTCGCCCTTAAACAAATCCGTCCTTCTCACAGGGATGTCCCCCCGTTGTCCCTCGTGCTGTCCCTGTAATTTCGCGGGCAGGCTTGAGGCGTGCTGGATGGTGTGCTTGCCGAACCGTGTTGACAATGCATCTACAGAATGGTAAATCTTTGCTATCTTCTCTATCCTGGCCGTATCGTCAAAGAGGGTAAACTGCACCCTGTCCTCAGGCGTCAGGCCTGAAAGGACAACGCCTGTTAAGCGGTAAGGAATGACTGATTGATAGATCTGATCAAACCCCTCCTTTAATGCTTCAAACAGTTCCGCGGGATAGGCAGTGGGGTGGCTCAATTTAAGCTCAACGCCGATGTCCCTGAAGTCCTTTTTCCTGAGGAAAATAATGAGCCTCGTTGCCGCCAGCTTGTGGCGTCTTGCCTTTATACAGGCATTTTCCAGGTTTTTGGAAAGCTGGGCAAAGACAAACGTCCTGTCAGTGGACGGAGGGGTAAATGTCTTTGTCTTGCTTATGGACTGATAGCTGCCCTTTGATTCGGTCATAACAGGGTAGACGCTCATCCCGTTAAGCTCGCACCAGATCTCCCAGTAAGGTTTGGAGAGGTGCTTCTTGATAAACTCCTCGTCTCTCCTTGTAAATTCCAGGGCAGTCCTTATCCCGAGCTTATTGAGGAATGCCGATGTATTAGGCCCGATTCCCCAGATCTTTTCTACAGGGAGTTTCTCTAGATAGAGATGGATGTCCCTCCCGGGGATTACGGTCAGGCCATGAGGCTTATTGTGTTTCGACCCTATCTTTGCGAGGACCTTTGAGAGACTTACTCCCGCGGAGACAGTAATCCCGAGTTCTTTCTCAACCGTTTCCTGAATCTGTGCGGCAATCATTCCGTAAGAGCAGTGGAAGCTCCGTCTCAATCCCGTCAGGTCCACAAATGCCTCATCTATGGAGTATTCCTCCACATCAGGAGAAAACCGTCTGAGTATTTCAAACATGCGGACCGAGAACAGGCTGTAGGTCTCATAATCGGAGGGGACTATGATCGCTTCCGGGCAGAGCTTTTTTACATCAATATATCCCATCCCCCGTTTGACCCCCCGCGCCTTTGCCTCGTAACTGGCAGCCGCCACTATCCCGCGCTCCTTTCCGGTGATCACCGGCTTTCCCCTGAGTTCGGGATGGATGGCCTGCTCGCAGGACGCAAAGAAGGCATCGGCGTCCATGTGAAGGATGGCCTGCGGCCAGGAGCGTATGGTTAATGGCTGTGTGTTCATAATTCAGCTAATGGCAATTTCCAAATGACCTGCCTATTGATACTTCCTCACCACCGCCGTCACTACCCCGGCAATCTTCAGTTCATTTTTGGGTTTAATCGCTTTATATTTTGCATTTGCAGGAATAAGTGCCACCGCGTCTCCCCTTTTCCGCAGATACTTCATGGTCCACTCGCCGTCGACTTCCGCAATAACGATATCACCGCTTTTAGGGGTCTGCCCTTTGTTTACAATCACCATGTCTCCCGGCATTATCCCGGCCTCTATCATGGAGTCCCCGGACACCCTGAGCAGAAAAGTAGCCTCGTGATTCTGTATAAGAAGGTCATCAAGGGACATGGTATCCGCCAGTTCTTCTTCAGCAGGACTGGGAAACCCGGCCTCAACCGTGCCGAGCATTCTTACAGGAAATTTTATGGACCCCGGCGTGAGCCTCCCCTTTTCATCCCGCTCCAGCACCTTCAGTTGTTCGAGCTTACCCACCAGCTTGAAGACCGCGTTTTTCGACTTTAGCCCCAGCATCTCCCCTATCTCGGCAAAACTCGGCATCCTGCCTTTCTGATAGTAGAACCCCGCTATCTCCCTGACCCTGGATTTCAGCTTCTCTTCTCGCAGTTCCCTTTTCATACCTGTATTATAGGTGAACGAATGTTCACTGTCAAGGGGAGGGGATATTTATTGTCTTAACGAATTTCCAGGGGATAATGAATGCGCGGTAATCAGTTATATGACGGATTGGGAACGGTAATTTAAACCGGCATGCCCTCAAATTTGAAATAACATTTCATCAACATCAAATAACTTCTTGTTTTTAATAGGATTCCTCCGGGGCTTGTGCTGCAGCATGAAGGAACCGGGCTTAATGCCCTGCTTCCCAATCTTCACGGACCATACTCCCCATGGTTCCCAATTCAATCCTTGAGGGCTGGACAATCACTACACAATAGTCCGGATCATCGGGTCCGGAGAAATAGTTCTTCAACTCCCCGAACCAGAAGGAATGCCTCTCATTGCGGTCAATAGACACTTCAGCGGTTCCCTGTACCTGCAGCCAGTTTTTTGCAGTTTCAAAGTTTGTCACTCCCATTGAAATGTGCACATCCGGTGTTTTCTTAATATGGGCAACTTTTCTCGATCTCAGGCTGGTGCAGAAACGGAAAACCAGGTTGCTATCGGCCTTTGCCATAACATAACGCACCCACGGCTTCCCGTCCACGGTAATGGTAGCAAAATTTATTAATTGCAGCTCTTTCGCAATATCAAATATCCTCATCTTCAAATCATTCATACGAACCTCCCCGGAGAATTTCACGTGTTGCATATGACATGCATATCTGGCACCCGTGATCTGAGTCCCTTCATTTATAAAGATATCGGATCACATACGGCATATTGTATATTCAATACAATCCATGAAATTCCTCTTTAGTTTTTTATATAACGGTTGCACCGCGTATGCGTTGATCTTGTCCATGATACGTTCTTGAAACACGTCTGCATGAACTTTTACATCATACCGATACTGTAGTTGCAAGTATATCACACCCCAGATGCCTCCATGCCCTGCCGTAACA